>JAEWPB010000083.1 GCA_023399465.1 Pseudomonadota bacterium | reverse complement strand
GCGCTCGATCTTGATGACGCGGGCGCCGGCTTCTGCGAGCCGGGACGAGACGTAGGGAGCGGCGACTGCTTGTTCTACGGAGACGACGAGGAGGCCTTCCAGATCGTTCGATTTCATTGCACGGACCTTGGCTTTTTCGATTGGCTGCCCTGAACTCGGGCACGCCATCGGAGGCTTCTGTCTGCGCTAGAATTGGCTTAAATACATTATCACTTCAAATAACAGCTTCCTCGATCCGCTATACAGCGATGTTATGGGATTTCGTTGCGATGATGGCAAAAGCGATGGCTCGGTGAGCCCGTTCGCTATCGCTTTCTCTTATCGAGGCGCGATCAAAAATATATTTCCAATATGGCCTGCGGTCGCCCATTCTTTGAAGACGAAATGATCAGGTCATCACGCATGGGTCTTCCTCTCGATATTCTGTCCCTGCCGCTGTTCGTGCCGGCTGACCGGCCGGAACGCTTTTCCAAGGCAATCGAAGCCGGTCCGGATGCCGTTTTCATCGATCTCGAGGATGCAGTCGCACCTGACGGCAAGGCCGGCGCGCGCGACGCGCTTTGGCAGCATTTGCAGCGGCTCGAGCCGAATGTTCCGCTCGCGGTTCGGGTGAATGCCATCGGTACGCCCTGGCATGACGATGATCTCGCAGCGATATCCCGTCTGCCTCTTGCCGCGGTCGTGTTGCCGAAGGCGGAAAGCGCCGAGGCGGTGAAGGCGGTCTTTGCTCGCACCCGTCTGCCCGTTATCGCGCTGGTCGAAAGCGCCCGGGGGATCGGCAATATTCGCGAGATCGCGAAGCACTGCGCCCGGATTGCCTTCGGTTCCATCGACTATGCCGCCGACCTGGCAATGGGGCATACGCGATCGTCGCTTCTGGCAGCCCGCAGTGAAATCGTTCTCGCCTCGCGGCTGGCCGGAATCCCCGCCCCGATCGACGGTGTCACCACCGCTATTCGTGATGACCGGTGTGTCATCGACGATTGCGCCCATGCGGTGGAACTGGGGTTTGCGGGCAAGCTTCTCATTCATCCGGCGCAGATTGCCCCGGCCCGCCGCGGATTTCGCCCGTCCGAGGACGAAATCGCCTGGGCGCGACGCGTTATCGACGCGACATCGCAAGGCGATGCCGCGATCCGTGTCGATGGCGCTATGGTCGATGCCCCGGTTCTGCTGCGCGCCCGCCAGATCATCCGACGCGCTGGCAATTCAGTCCAATGAGGTCGTTCGATATGTCCGTTACCCAGACTCTAGCCCGCTTTGCCGCCGACAGCCGTTCGGCCGGCGTGCCTTCGGAAGTCCTTGACCGGGCGCTTTCACTGGCGACCGATCTCTTCGGCTCTGCCATTCGTGCAGCGCATGAAGCGGATTCCACGCCGTCGATCCTCGCGATGCTTGCCCGAATGGGCATGGATGGACCCGGCGAATGCACGGTATTCGGCCTGAACCGGCGCTATCCACCCGCCGCAGCCACGCTGCTGAATGGTGCCTTCGGCCATTCGCTCGATTTCGATGACACCCATGCCGACAGTTCGCTGCATCCCAGTGCGCCCGTCGTTCCGGCAGCCTTCGCCGCGGCGCAGATGCGAGGAGCGTCCGGCGCGGAGTTGCTGGCGGCGATCGTTGTCGGTTTCGAGGTCTGCTGTCGGCTCGGCGTGGCGCTCGACCCCACGGCGCACTATGCGCGTGGCTTCCATCCCACCGCTACCGCAGGCACGTTCGGCGCTGCTGCCGCGGCGGGGCGCATTTTCGGTCTCGATGCGAAGGCAATGGAAAGCGCGTTCGGCATTGCCGCCAGCCAGGCGTCAGGGTCCTTGCAGTTCCTTGTCAACGGTGCCTGGAACAAGCGCTATCAGGTCGGGGAAGCCGGCATGAAGGGCCTGATGGCCGCGACATTGGCGGCGGAAAGCTTTGTCGGTGCCGTCGATGCGATCGACGGCAAGCACGGCTTTCTTGGCGGGTACAGCGACGGCGCAGATCCTCGCCGCGCCGTGGCCGGGCTCGGGGAGAGCTGGGAGACGATGAAGATCGGCGTGAAGCCCTATCCGGCCTGCCGCTACACCCATGCAGCCGTCGACGGAATTCTTGCGCTACAACGCGAGCACGGCTGGCGGCCCGACGAGATCGAGCGGATCACCATCGGCCTGCATGTCAACGGCATCACGCTGGTCGGCGATGCGCCCGAGCGAAGGCGCCGCGCCCGCAGTATCGTCGAGGGACAGTTCTCCATGCCGTTCGCGGCGTCTGTTGCCCTGTTGCGCGGCGGTTTCGGCTGGGATGACTACGATCTGCTCGGCGCTCCGGAAATCGACAGCCTTTCGGATCTTGTCACGGTCATCAGGGACGAAAGCCTCGAGGGTTTGCGTCATCCCTTCGGTGCCACGGTCGACATCGTTGCGCGGGGAACGTCCCGCTTCATCCGCGTGAGCGATCCTTCGGGCGAGCCCGAGACGTTCCCTTCGGCGCAGGCACTTGCGACAAAGTTCCGCACACTGGCCGGACCGGTCCTGAACGCGGATGCGGATGCCTTTTGGGGCCGGCTTCAGGCGCTGCCGGCCGTTGCCGACATTCGCACGCTCTTTGCGTGACCACGTATCTGACGGTAGCACGTCTGTTTCCGGAGAATGACCAGTGAATGAGATTTTCAATACCAGGGAAGCCTACGCCGATATCCGGGAGGGGATTCGCGCTCTTTGCCGGGATTTCCCGCCCGAATATCATCGCCGCATCGATGAGGCGCGGGGCTATCCCGAGGAATTCGTGGACGCCCTGACGCGCGAGGGCTGGATGGCCGCGCTCATTCCCGAAGAATATGGCGGCGCCGGGCTCGGGTTGACGGAAGCCTCGGTGATCATGGAGGAGATCAATCGGGCCGGCGGCAATTCGGGCGCCTGTCACGGCCAGATGTACAATATGAACACGCTGATCCGTCATGGTTCGGAAGAGCAGCGTCGCTATTATCTGCCGAAGATCGCCTCCGGCGAATTGCGGCTGCAGTCGATGGGGGTGACGGAACCGACGACCGGCACGGATACCACCCGCATCAAGACGGTCGCCGTCCGGAAGGGCGATCGCTACGTGGTCAACGGCCAGAAGGTGTGGATCTCGCGCGTCCAGCATTCCGATCTCATGGTGCTGCTGGCGCGAACCACACCGCTCGACCAAGTCAAGAAGAAGTCGGAAGGATTGTCGATCTTTCTCGTCGATATCAAGCAGGCGATGAAGAAGGGCATGGAGGTTCGCCCGATCCTCAACATGGTGAACCACGAGACCAACGAACTGTTCTTCGACAATCTGGAAATACCGGTCGAGAACCTGATCGGTGAGGAAGGGCAGGGCTTCCGCTATATTCTGACCGGGTTGAATGCGGAACGGGTGCTCATTGCCGCTGAATGCATCGGCGATGGCTACTGGTTCACGGAAAAGGTGGTGGAATACGCGAAGGACAGAACCGTTTTCGGTCGCCCCATCGGCCAGAACCAGGGTGTCCAGTTCCCGATCGCCGAGGCCCATATCGAGATCGAGGCCGCGAACCTGATGCGCTACCAGGCCTGCAGGCTTTATGATGCCGGCAAGTCGTGCGGCGCGGAGGCGAACATGGCCAAGTACCTCGCCGCGAAGGCCTCCTGGGAGGCCGCCAATGCCTGCATCCAGTTTCACGGCGGCTTCGGCTTCGCCTGCGAGTATGACGTGGAGCGCAAGTTCCGCGAAACCCGGCTGTATCAGGTGGCGCCGATCTCGACGAACCTGATTCTCAGCTATGTCGCCGAGCATGTCCTCGGCCTGCCGCGTTCATATTGAGGTGCGTGCGATGCCCATTGAAGTTGATGTCGACGATCTGAACGGCTGGGTGGGGTCGGAACGGGAAAGCCTCGACACGATCACGCCGCGTCTGGCCAATGGCCTTGCTGCGGTGCTCGACGAAGCCTGCGATCTCGTTGAGGGCGACGTCGCTCCGATGGGCACCCACTGGTGCCTTTCACCGGAAATCGTTCCGATGTCGGGCCTCGGGGCCGACGGTCACCCCGCTCGTGGCGGTTTTCTGCCGCCCGTGCCGTTGCCGCGCCGGATGTGGGCAGGGGGCGAACTGGCCTATGCCGGGGACTTCCGCGTCGGGGACACCGTGCGCCGTCTTTCCCGCGTTGAGGATATCGCCGTGAAGGAGGGGCGCACCGGAACCCTATGCTTCGTCACCGTGCGCCATGAATATTCGGTCGCCGGCAGTGTCGTGCTGCGGGAACGTCACGATATCGTCTATCGTGCCCTCGAGGTGACCGGTAATGGCAAGCCGGCGCCGAAGGCGGACGACCTGGCAGCGCCGGACACGATGACAGAGATCGATGCCACGCCGACGCTGCTGATGCGCTACTCGGCGGTGACGTTCAACGGTCATCGCATTCACTATGATCGCGACTACTGCCTCAGGGAGGAATTCTATCCGGGGCTGATCGTGCACGGGCCGCTGCAGGCAACCTACATGCTTTGCATGGCAAGGGCGATGAACGGCGACAAACCGCCCGCGCGCTTCAGCTTTCGGGGAATGTCCCCGCTTTTCGACGGTGGTCGCTTCACCGTCAATGGCAAGCGCCACGGCGAGGGCAACAGCTTCTGGGTCCTGGATTCGTCCGGCGGGATAACCATGCAGGCCACTTCGCAATAGGCCGCCCGCGTGCCGGCAGTTGTGGTGAGATGGAAGTCAAAAGGACGGCCGGAAGTGTTCCGGCCGTCCTCGTCCGTTCAGCCGTGCTGCATCGGGATCGGGACATAGTCGAAGGCATCGCCTTCGCGGCGGATATGGCCGAGCCCGGGGAACGGGAAGTGATAGCCGATCATCGGCATCTCGTCCGTTGCCGCCATGTCGAACAGCTTGACGCGGGTCTGGGCGGCAACCTTCGGATCGCTGTCGAAGGCAAATTCCCACTGCGGGTTCTGGAACAACAGCGCGTAGTGGTGCACGACGTCGCCGACATTCAGGAATGTCTTGTTGCCCGAGGAGATCACGTAGGACGTGTGGCCGACCGTATGGCCCGGCGTGGAGATCGCGGTGATGCCAGGAAGCACTTCCTTCCCGTCCTTCGCGAAGTGCATGCGATCGCGGTAGGGAAGCAGGTTGTTGCGGGCGCCCTGCACGAACTTGGGAACGAAGCCGTCGCCCTGCAGCTTGGCCTCGTCGGTCCAGAAATCGAAATCGGGCTGGGAAATATGCACCTGGGCATTCGGGAAGATTAGCGTGCCGTCATTGGCCACCATGCCCCAGCAATGATCGCAGTGCGGGTGGGTCAACACGATGTCATCGATGTCAGCAGGATTGATGCCGGCGGCAGCGAGATTCTTCAGCATGCGTCCCGAGTCGGGGCCGAACATCGTGTCGGTCCCCATGCCGCTGTCGAACAGCACCAGCCTGTCGCCGGTATTGAGAACGAGGCAGTTCTGCTCGAGCATCATCGGTTTGACCGGCAGGAACTCGGCCTTCATGATTTCGATGATCTCGTCGGCGGGTGCAGCCGGAAACTGATCCGTTGCCGATCCGAGATCCAGCAGGCCGTCCGAGATGATGGTGGCCTCGATGTCGCCGATGTTGAAGCGATACCAGCCCGGGACAGAGGCCCCCAGTTTGGGCGCCTTCGCCAGAGCGAGTGACGGATTGATGGCGGATGCGAATGCACTTGCGCCCATGCCGACGAGCAGCGTGCGGCGACTTAAATTTGGTGCGAACAGTTTTGTCATGGCCCTCTCCTCCCAAGAAAGGCAGAGCGGCGGCTTCGCAGGCACGCCGGTCTGACTGCAGCTCAACTCACCATGCGAGGCTAGGTTGATTGAGGGGATAAGCCAAAGACAGCTTTTATCTAGTAGATATAATGAAAACCGTACGTGCCGTTCCAGTTTAAGCTGCCGGACGTTCCTTGATATTTATTTGATTTACTTATGCGGTGGCGGCTGGCGCGTGAAATCAATTTCACGCGCCGTGCTCGCGTCGGTCACACCCGCAGCAGAGTCTTGATCGCGCGGCGTTCGTCCATTGCGCGGTAACCTTCGGCGACTTCGGCCAGCGGCAGGACGAGATCGAAGACCTTGCCGGGCTGGATCTTGCCGTTCAGCACCCGCTCCATGAGGTTGGGGAGAAAACGTCGGACCGGGGCAGGGCCACCCAGCATGCGTCTTTGCGCAAAGAACATTTTCTCGCCGTCGAAGCTCACCCCATGCGGGACGCCGACATAGCCGATCGTGCCGCCGGGACGGGTGCATCCGATCGCCTGCTGCATCGAGGCTTGCAGCCCGACGCATTCCAGCACTGAATCGGCGCCGACGCCGTTCGTCAGTTCCATCACCTTCGCGATGCCCTCCTCGCCGCGCTCGGAGACGATGTCGGTTGCGCCGAACTGACGGGCAAGATCTTGCCGGGTCTTATGCCCGCTCATCGCGATGATGCGCGCGGCGCCCATCTGCTGTGCCGCCAGCACCCCCATCAGCCCGACGGCGCCATCACCGACGACCACCACCGTGCCGCCTTCGCGGACGTCTGCCGCGTCTGCCGCAAACCAGCCGGTGCCCAGTACATCGGAGGCGGCCAGCATATGCGGGATCAGGTCGTCCGGTGGCTTTTCCTCGGTCGCGACCAGCGTGCCGTCGGCCAGCGACACCTTGGCATAGGGGGCCTGTGCGCCCTGCATGAATTCGCGCTGCACGCAGGAGGACTGGAACCCGTAGCGGCAATGCGGGCAGGTATTGTCCGACAGGCAGAAGGAGCCGACGACGAACTGGCCGGGGCGGACATTGCGGACCTCCGAGCCGACCTCGATCACCTCACCGCAATATTCGTGTCCCATATGCGCCGGACCGTCGTGCGGCTGCAGGCCGCGGTAGGGCCAGAGGTCAGATCCGCAGATGCAGGTTGCCGCCAGCTTGATGATCGCATCGGTGGGCTTTTCGATCTTCGGATCATCGACCTGTTCGTAGCGGACGTCACGTGGGCCGTACATGAGAGTTGCGTACATTCGTCAACCTCCTTCAGTCTCGTGAGCCGGTCCGCGCCGGTACTCGGGATCGGTGACAGTCAACGACCTTGCCGTTCATCGACTGCGCTCCCGGCGTCCGTCGGGAGATTACCGTGGCACATGGCCAGCGCGTGCGCTCGAGCATGGTCAATTAGTGCTCACGGGGCAGCGGACAATGGCCGGCCATGCTTTCCATGGGCTGCAGATGCGGTTGGTGATCGGCGAGGGGGAGGGGAGGAGCGCGCGTGCGCCATCCCATTGTTCCGGATCAGGGCCGGATGTCGGGATGCGACGGTTGTGGAACCTGGGAGAACAAGTCGTCATC
Source organism: Pseudomonadota bacterium (assembly GCA_023399465.1). Taxonomy (GTDB): domain Bacteria; phylum Pseudomonadota; class Alphaproteobacteria; order Rhizobiales; family Rhizobiaceae; genus Ferirhizobium. The sequence goes on along the minus strand of JAEWPB010000083.1, from coordinate 16,176 downwards.
GCCGAAGGTGCCGGCGGTGACGATGGCGACGCCAATGCGCCGTGGAACTGCTACTTCTCTGATCCGTCGCTTTCGGACGTGGTGAAGCCCCAGGCGCCGTCGCCGAGCAGCGGGCCGGCCCGGTCGAGATTGAGGGGGCTTCGCGAAAAGGCGATCGGCGTGCGAAGGCCGGGAAGGCCCTCCGGCCGGATCTCCATCCCGCGCGCCTTGATCTGCGGATCGGCGATGGCCTCGCTGACCGTGTTGATCGGACCGCCCGGCACCCCGGCGCGTTCCAGTCCGGCAATCAGTTCACTCTTGGCGATGCCCTTCGTCTTGCCGGAAATGAGGTCCGCGAGCTGCTGGCGATTCTCCACCCGCGCGGCGTTCGTGGCGTAGCGTGGATCCCCAGGCAGATCGGCCAGATCGAGCAGCGAGCAGAGCTTTGCAAACTGGCGATCGTTGCCGCAGGCGATGATGATGTGGCCGTCGGCTGCGGGAAACACCTGATAGGGCACGATGTTCGGATGGGCATTTCCCATCCGGTGGGGGACCTTGCCACCGGCAAGGTAGTTCATCGCCTGGTTGGCAAGCACCGCCACCCCGACATCGAGGAGCGACAGGTCGACCTGCTGGCCCCGGCCCGAGCGCTCGCGCTCGGCGAGCGCGGCCTGAATGCCGATGACGCCGTAGAGGCCGGTAAAGATGTCGATCCAGGCGACACCGACCTTCTGCGGCTCGCCGTCCGGCTCGCCCGTCAGGTCCATGATCCCGCACATCCCCTGGATGAGGAAGTCGTAACCCGGATTTTCCGCGCGCGGACCGTCCTGGCCGAAGCCGGTCACGGATGCATAGACGATGCGCGGGTTGATGGCGGCGAGGCTCTCATAATCGAGGCCGAACTTCTTCAGGCCGCCGACCTTGAAATTCTCCACCACCACGTCGGCGGTCGCGATCAGCGCCTTTACGCGGGCGAGATCGTCGGGATTGGCGAAGTCGCAGGTAACGGACCGCTTGCCGCGATTGGCCGCGTGGAAATAGGCAGCGACCTTTTCGGTGCCGCCCTTGCCGTCATCGCGCTCGATGAAGGGAGGTCCCCAGGTTCGGGTATCGTCGCCGGCAGGGCTTTCGACCTTGATGACCTCGGCTCCAAGATCGGCCAGCGTCTGGCCGATCCAGGGGCCCGCAAGAATGCGGGCCAATTCGACGACTTTCAGCCCCGCGAGGGGGGCGTGGTCCGTTCCAGTCATCAGAAGAATGCCTGAATGCCGGTCTGCGCACGGCCCAGGATCAGGGCGTGGACGTCGTGGGTGCCCTCGTAGGTGTTGACCGTCTCGAGGTTCTGGGAGTGGCGCATGACGTGATATTCGATCTGGATGCCGTTGCCGCCGTGCATGTCGCGAGCCTGGCGGGCAATGTCCAGAGCCTTGCCGCAGTTGTTGCGCTTGACGAGCGAGATCATCTCCGGTGCAAACTGGTTGCTGTCCATCAGGCGGCCGACGCGCAGCGAGCCCTGCAGGCCGAGGGAGATTTCCGTCTGCATGTCGGCGAGCTTCTTCTGGTAGAGCTGGGTGCCGGCGAGCGGCTTGTCGAACTGCTTGCGGTCGAGGCCGTACTGGCGGGCACGGAACCAGCAGTCCTCGGCGGCGCCGAGAACGCCCCAGGAAATGCCGTAGCGGGCACGGTTGAGGCAGCCGAACGGGCCGCTGAGCCCGGAGACGTTCGGCAGCAGCGCATCCTCGCCGACTTCGACGCCGTCCAGCACGATCTCACCGGTGATCGAGGCGCGCAGCGACAGCTTGCCGCCGATCTTCGGTGCCGAAAGGCCCTTCATGCCCTTTTCGAGGACGAAGCCGCGAATCTTGTTGTCGTGGGCTTCCGACTTCGCCCAGACGACGAAGACGTCGGCGATCGGGGCATTGGAGATCCACATTTTCGAGCCGCGCAGGCGATAGCCGCCTTCGATCTTCTCGGCGCGGGTCTTCATGCCGCCCGGGTCGGAGCCAGCATCCGGCTCGGTCAGGCCGAAGCAGCCTATCAGTTCGCCCGATACCAGGCCGGGCAGGTACTTGTCGCGCTGTTCCTCAGAACCATAGGCGTAGATCGGGTACATGACGAGCGAGGACTGCACGCTCATCATCGAGCGGTAGCCGGAGTCGATGCGCTCGATTTCGCGCGCGACCAGACCGTAGGAAACATAGTTCGCGTTCGCCGCGCCGTATTTTTCCGGCAGAGTCACGCCGAGAAGGCCGGCCTGGCCCATCAGCCGGAACAGGTTCGGATCGGTTTCCTCGTTGAGATAGGCTTCCTGGACGCGGGGAAGGAGTTCCGCCTTGGCAAAGGCCGCGGCCGAATCGCGGATCATCCGCTCCTCTTCGCTCAGCTGGTCATCGAGAAGAAAGGCGTCATCCCAGGCGAAAGGGTTCGATTTGGTCGTGCTGGTCAAAGGAGGCTCCGTAGATGTCTTCGAGTTGAGCTCGGTCAGGCAACCGTTGACCCAGACTAGCAATGCGCGTCATTCAGGGATAACGATTTCTGACGCTATGATTATGCATAAAATGCATATTTGTCAGGTGCTGTTCGGCAAATTAGGCGCCGGATGCCCCGGCAGTGACTTCTGCAGCAAGCCAGGCACGAAATGTCTCCAGCGGTGGATAGTTGGCGCGTGATTTCGGCCAGACGAGCCAGTAGGCGCCCGATCCCGGTATCGAGGGTTTGAACAGCGGCACGAGACGCTTTTCGCGGATCTCGATGTCGGCGAGATAGTCCGGCAGCAAGGCCACGCCGAGACCGGAAATCGCTGCCTGCGTCATCGTGGCGAACTGATCGAAGAGCATGCCGGAGATGTTCGGTGCGGTCGCACCCTGGCCGGCGAACCAGCCGGCCCAGGCATAGGGACGCGTTTCCAGTTGCAGGAGCGGCAGGTCCTCCAGGTCCCGTATCGTCGCCACCGGTCGTGACGCCAGCAATGTCGGGGAGATGCAGGCCGTCAGTCGCTCCTCGAACAGGCGCAGGTGGCCGGCGTCGCGCCAGTCGTCCGTTCCGAAATGGATTGCCGCGTCGAAGCTCTCGGCGGCGAAGTTGAAGCGCTTCAGTCGCGTCGAGAGATTGATGGTGATGCCCGGATGGGCGGTCAGGAACGTGCCCAGCCGCGGTGCCAGCCAGCGCGTTCCGATGGCCGGAAGGATGGCGAGCGACAAGGTGCCGCCACCGGGATTGGCCGAAAACTCCATGCTGCTTCTTTGGAGTAGGTCCAGTGCCCGCGTCACGTCGCGCCCATAGGCATAGGCGGCTTCCGTCGGGATCAATCGCTTGCGCTGGCGTTCGAACAGCGGCCGCCCGAGCTGCGCCTCGAGGTTCTGCACGAGGCGGCTGACGGTGCTCTGCGTCAGGTCGAGTTCGCGCGCGGCGGCGGCGGTCGAGCCGGTTCGCAACACCGCTTCGAAGGCGGTGAGAAGGCTGGTCGAGGGAAGGAAACGTCGTGGCCGCATGACAACAATGCATTCCATGCATCTTTTCTGCGATCCTTACCGGTTCCGCGTCCAGGGCGCAAGGTGCCTGACGGGGCGGGCATGGCAGGCGTCGCGGCATGAATTCGCGGACTGGCCGAGCGCGGATCCCGGTACCGTGCCTGGCGGCTGGGCGAGGGACGTTTTCAGAACTTGCCGTTCTGGTTCTTCCATTCGGACATCGGCGGAATAGCCTGGACCGTGTCCCAGTGTTCGGCGAGCTTGTTGTTCTCGACGCGAAACAGGTCATAGAACGCCATCGGCCGGCCGCCGAGTGACCCTTGGCTTGCGGTGAGCACGAAATTGCCCTTGCCCACGACCATGTGGATCTTGTCATATTTCTTGGCCATGCCTGCGTCCGCCATCGCCCTGAGGGACCTGCCAAGGCCGGAAAGCCCGTCCGCGCTCTGCGGGTTGTGCTGGATGTAATTGTTTCCGTCGAAGAAGCCGGTGAGCTTCTCCATTTTCCATTTCAGCAGGATCTCGTCGACAAACGCCCTGACGAGCTTCTTGTTCGGTTCGGTCTTGTCGAGTTCCTGTGGTTCCGTCGGGCCGTCCATCATGGTGTGGCCGCTCAGGTTGGGACCCTCGACCGGCTGCAGATTGTCCCAGTGCTCGACGATCTTCCCGTTCTCGAAACGGTAGATATCGAAGCCGATCTTTGGGCCGAAGAAATTGTAGGTGGAGTGTGCAGCGACGAGGTCGCCATCTTCGAACACCCGCACGGTATTCACCCGCCATGGGCCCTGCGGTAGTGTCGCAAGAAGTGTCCTGAAGCCGGCAAGACCGTCAGCGGTGCCGAGATTGTGCTCGATATACTTGTCGGGATCGATCACGGCGAGGGGCTCTTCATCCCCTGTCCCCATCGCCTTGAGGAGTTCGACGACCTGCTGTTCCTGAACAGACATATTGACCTCCATCGGAACCAGACGGCGGATGTGGTGCTGTTGCCCGCAATCGCTGGGCTCTCCGGGATCATGAATGAAAAGCGCCCCGATTTGTAGAGGTTCGTTGCTGGAAATGCGCGTGATGGCCGTTGCCGGCGGGCAATCCATCGAAGGGCGTAATTGCCGTGCAGGATAGCCGCGCGCACACTCCCCCGGCCCGAGACGGGGCGGGAATTACGGAGGCCAGGCATGAAACAAGGACCGAAGGTGGGCCGCAGAACCCTGCTGACCGGGGCCGCGGCCGCGGCGATTGCGCCGGTCGCAGCGCCCGTCGCCGCGCAGGCCCGTACCCCCGGCAGAGGGATGTCGGAGGACGTCGTCGAGGCTCTCATCCAGTTCCGCAGCGCGATACCGAGCAATTTCGACCGCGACTATGTGGAGAACGTCGTCGTCCCGTTCTTCCTCGAAAGCGTCTACCAGGGTGAGCGGCCGGTGCTTCCGATGATCGATCTTCCGCTGACCAAGGAAAACGCCCTGCCTTTCGATCTATGGGGGCTCCTGTACGAGCAGTGGAAGCCGGTTCCGGAGGAAGGCGTCACGGTTTTCCTGCAGGGGCTGGAAAACCGGGGCGAGGACAATCTGCGCAAGCGGATCTACTTTTCCGGAGTGACCCCCGATCTCTACGGTCCGAAGTATCAGAAGAAGGTGGTGGCCTTTTTCGATCAGCTGCTCGCCCCCGAGTTCGCCGGCAAGCCGATGATGCGGCACTATCTCGATTACTACTGGGACATCTATTGGGACCTTCACCTCGGCGTGAAGGGGAAGGAAATCCCCGCCGGAGTGCGTCAGATCGGCGAAAGCTTCAACACCGTCCTGGCATATCGCAACCCCACCCGGCAGGTGGTCTACGAAAACTACATGCAGGTGCGCGAGTTGCTCGACCCGTTGAAGGGCTGGATCGACACCAAGGTTCAGGATCTCGTGAGCGGGCGCACCCCCGATGGCGACCAGACGATCGCCTGGTACTGGCTGAAGAATGCCGGAGACGGCAAGCATTTCGGCCGCAACGATATTGTCTTCGAATGCTTCCACAACTTTGTCGCGCTCAGTCAGTGGGGCAACTCGATGTTCGGCATGATGCAGCGCCTCAGTGAACATGGCGGCGATGCGGCTGTGCGGGAATCCTTCGCCAAGACGATGAGTGGCGACTACGATAACGCCAATGGCAATTCCTTCACCCCACTACAACTCTTCGTCATGGAGCTTTTCCGGACGATCTCTCCGAATGGCGGCAGCCTCTCGGCGATCGAGGGCGCGCCGCGGTCGTTTTACGGGTCGTCCGCAAATACTTTCGTCGATTCCCGTTTCCAGCGTTACGGCTACATGAATACGCCGCACACTGCGACCAGCTTCGACCCGACCCACTGGGCGAACCCGCAGCAGTTCGATCCGGATCGCTACCGCGGCGTGCCGACGAGCGACCAGATCGATGAGGCAAAGTGCAAGCAGATCGGTCTCGCGCGGTGTCCGTTCGATATCACCAGTTTCGACGTTGCCGATGGACGCAAGGCAAGCCTCACCAATAGCGGCTTCGGCACTGTCTTCGGGGTCGTCGACGGCAAACCCTTGCCGGTTCCCGATTATGCCGGTTTCGCTCCGTTCGGCTTCGGCTATCGACGATGCCCGGGCGAACAAATGACGATCCAGGTGTTCGAGGACTTCCTGCGCAAGGTCTGGAACGACAAGATCAGTTTCGTGAAACTGAACCTCCCGAGCCCGGGACTGGTCCCGGTTGGTCCGGGTGCGGTTGTCGAAGACGACTTCACCTTCACGCGCTCGTCCTGACGGCTCGGAGCAAGCGAAGGAAGCGAGGTCGCCGGGCGAAAGAGGCGGGCTCTGCTTCAACCGGTACTTGCGAGGCAATCCGGCGATGGCGCGGCATTCGTTTAGCGGAATTGTCGAAGGTTGCAGCACGCGACTTTGATTAATCCGTGGGCATTCCCGTCGCTTGACACTGTTTTGGGCAGCGCTTAGAAGCTCCTAACTACCGGTAAAATTTAAGGGCTCCAGCGATGACAAAAGACTTTCTGATTTCTCGCCGCACATTGCTTGCCTCCGCCGCGGTTCTCGGCGTGAGCGCGTTCCTCCCGAGCGTCGTTCACGCGGCCGACCCGATCAAGGTTGCGGCAATCCATGCCTCGCCAGTCGAAAACGCCTGGAACTCGGTATTGCACAAGGCCCTGCAGGACGCAGCCGCCGAAGGCGTGATCGAGTATGTCTTCTCCGAAGGCGTCTCGGGCACCGACTATGCCCGTGCGATGCGCGAATATGCCGAGCAGGGACATCAGCTGATCATCGGTGAATCCTACGCTGTGGAAAACGAAGCCCGCGAAGTCGCCGCCGACTATCCGGAGACCGCTTTCGTGCTTGGCTCGAGCGGCAAGGAATCCGGCGACAACTTCGGCGTCTTCGGCACCTGGAACCATGACGGCGCCTACCTCGCAGGCATGCTCGCCGGCAAGATGACGAAGACCAACACCGTCGGCGCAGTCGGCGCCATGCCGATCCCGGAAGTCAACATGCTGATCAACGCCTTCGGTGAAGGCGTGAAGTCGGTCAATCCGGATGCCAAGGTTCTCGTGTCCTTCATCGGCACCTTCTTCGATCCGCCGAAGGCCCGCGAAGCCGGTCTTGCCCAGATCGATGCCGGCGCCGACATCCTGTTCGGCGAGCGCATCGGCACTGCCGACGCCGCCAAGGAGCGTGGCGTCAAGGCCGTCGGTTCGCTGATCGACTACACCCCGCGTTACCCGGATACCGTTTTCGCCAACGCGCTGTGGGGCTTCCGCCCGATCCTCAACGCCGCCATCGCGGATGTCGCCGCCGGTCGCCCGGTCGGCAAGGATTACACGGCATTCGGTCTCCTGAAGGAAGGCGGCAGCGATATCGGCTATGTGAAGGGCGTTGCCCCGGCTGATGCCGAAGCCGCAATGGAAGCCAAGCGCGCTGAAATCAAGGCCGGAACCTTCGAGGTTCCGCGCAACATGGAAGAACCGAAGTAAGCCAGTCGCATGCATGCCGATGCGACAGCACTCGCCGAAGCGATCGGCTTCGGACAGTTGACGGCGCGGCAGGCGATGGAAGCATCGCTTGCCGCGGCCGGCGCCAATTCCGCTCTTGGAGCGATTGTCCACCTCGACGAGAACAGGGGTCTGGCTGCGGCCGACGCCTTTGATGCCTTGCCCGCCGAACAGCGGGCATTCATGCCTTTCGGCGGCGTTCCCACACTTGCCAAGGATCTTGGCGGTCCCTTCGAGGGCTTTCCGGTTGCTGCTGGCTCGCGTTCGATCCCGCGGCGCGGCGGGCTTGCCGATTCCGACCTTGCGGTACGGTTCCGCCGTGCCGGCCTCTGTCTTTTCGGCCTGACGACCAGCCCGGAATTCGGCCTGTCGCTGGCGAGCGAGCCGGCAATCGGGCCGATCTCCAGAAATCCGCTGGCGCTGGCGCTCAGTTCCGGCGGCTCCTCCGGCGGCGCTGCCGCCGCGGTCGCGGCAGGCATTGTCGCCATAGCCCACGCCACCGATGCCGGTGGCTCGATCCGCGTCCCCGCTGCCTGTTGCGGCCTTGTCGGCCTGAAGCCGAGCCGCGGAACGATGCCGGCCGGTCCCGCCTATGGCAACTATCTCGGCGGCATCGCCAGCGAGCTAGCCGTCTGCCGGTCCGTACGTGACACGGACAGGGTCTTCTCTGCACTGAGCGGCGAGGCGAAGGGCCCGTTCCCGCCGGTCCGTCAGTCGCCGCGGCCAACAGGCCCGCTGCGCATCGGGGTACTGACCGACACCGGCAGCGCGTTGCCAACCGACGCGGAACGATCGGTCGCGGTGGAAGCCGCCGCGCAGTCGCTCGAAAAGGCGGGCCAAGTGCTCGTGCCGATCGATTGGGCGCGCATCGAACCGCTCGCGACTGCGAGTGCCCGGGCCTTTGCCGAAGTCGTGGCAATCAATCTCGCCGAAATGGCGGAGCGTCTGTCGGCAGATCTTTCGGACACCGAGCCGATGACCCAGGCCGTGGCCGAACGCGGTCGTTCCATGGGCGGAACCGCGGTCTGGCGTCTGGTGAACGCGATGGCATTCGTCAGCCGCGATCTCTGGCGCCTGTTCGACGACATTGACTGTCTGATCACGCCGATGCTGGCGACGGCCCCGAAACCGATCGGGTCGTTCCCGACCGATCACCGCGACGCCGAACTCCACTTCTCGCGGATGACGGCGTTCGCGCCGCTGGCGCCGCTTGCCAATGTTTCCGGTTTCCCGGCGATCACCCTGCCGTTCGGCGCCGATGCCGCCGGATTACCGCTGCCGGTGCAGCTTCTCGCGCCGATGGGTGAGGAAGCACGGCTTCTGGCTCTTGCAGAACATCTCGAAAGAGAGGAACGCTGGCGTCATCCATTTCCTGTTGCGGGGTTCAACCGATGACCGAGACCGTTCTCCAGATTTCCGGCGTCAGCAAGCGCTTCGGCAACAACCTTGCCAATGACGATATCTCGCTGAGCCTTGCCAAGGGGGAGATCGTCGCTCTGCTGGGGGAGAACGGCGCCGGCAAGACGACGCTGATGAGCATCCTGTTCGGACACTATGTCCCGGATACCGGCAAGGTGACCGTCATGGGCCACGACCTGCCACCGGGCAGGCCGCGTGCTGCGATCCGTGCCGGGGTCGGCATGGTGCACCAGCATTTCTCGCTGGCGCCCAATCTGACGGTGCTCGAAAACGTCATGACCGGAACAGAAAGCCTGTGGTCGCCGGTCTCCAATGTCTCGGCAGGCCGCACCAAGCTGTTGTCGATATCGGAGCGCTTCGGCCTCAAGGTCGATCCGGATGCACGCCTTGGCGACCTGTCAGTCGGCGAACAGCAGCGCGTCGAGATTCTCAAGGCGCTTTACAATGATGCCGAGATCCTCGTTCTCGACGAGCCGACCGCGGTTCTTACCAAAAGCGAAGCGGAAAAGCTGTTCTCGACGCTCAAGGACATGGCGCGTCACGGCCTGTCGATCATCTTCATTTCCCACAAGCTCGACGAGGTCATGGCCACGGCCGATCGCATCATCGTTCTGCGTGGCGGCCGGCTCGTGGCCGAGCGCAAGGCTTCGGAAACCAGCAAGGCGGAACTGGCCGAACTGATGGTCGGCCGGACGGTGACGCGACCGGTTCGCGATGCCGCGACACCCGGCGAGGTGGTGCTCGAGGCGGCGGCCGTCACTGTCCGCGTCGGCGGCGTCGACCGGCTGAAATCCATCGATTTCCGGCTGAGGGCCGGCGAGGTGCTGGGGATTATCGGCGTATCCGGCAACGGGCAGGCGACGCTTGCGCAACTGCTGAGCGGCACGATCGGCCGCAGCGGCGGGGACCTCCTGCTGTTCGGGCAGGCAGTCGGTGACCTGAGCGTCCAGGACGTCGTGGCGAGCGGCATCGGCCGCATTCCGGAAGACCGGAACCGCGAAGGCGTAATCGGCGAGATGGCGATCTGGGAAAACACCATTCTCGAACGGCTGTCGCATTTTTCCCGCCGGGGATTGGTCGACCGCAAGGCAGGCATCGCCTTTGCCTCGCGGATCATCGAAACCTTCGCCGTTCGCGGCGGATCGCCGACGAGCCGCATCCGGCTGCTTTCCGGCGGCAACGTCCAGAAGCTGATCCTCGGCCGCAACCTGATCGAACATCCCCGCATCCTGCTCGCTGCGCAGCCCGCGCGCGGCCTCGACGAGGGCGCGGTGGCTGCGGTGCACCAGAGGATTCTGGAAGCACGAAGATCCGGAACCGCGGTACTGCTGATTTCGGAAGATCTCGACGAGGTCATGGCGCTTGCCGACCGGATCCAGGCAATCGTCGGCGGGCGGCTTTCTCCGCCTGTCGATGCGGAACATGCCAATACACAGAAGCTGGGGCTGATGATGGCCGGCGAATGGGAAGGACAGGAGGAAGCCGATGCGGTTTGAGAGGCGCGAACATCGGCCGACGGCGCTCGTTATCGCAACGCCGGTGATCGCGGTCCTTGCCGCACTGGCGCTTGCCGGCGTCCTGATCGCGGCCGCCGGGGCACCGGTTCTCGAGGCATACTGGAAGATCCTCACCGGCGCTTTCGGCTCGAAGCTGTCGGCAACGGAAACGCTGACGCGTGCGACGCCGCTGATCCTGACGGGCCTTGCCGCAGCCGTGGCATTCCGCGCCCGCCTGTGGAACATCGGCGCCGAGGGGCAATTCTACCTCGGTGCGATCGCGGTCGCGGCGGCGAGCGCCCATCTCGTTGGCGGTCTTCCATCGCTGGTGCAGATACCGATCCTCTTCGTCATCGGGGCTGTCGCCGGCATGGCTCTGCTGCTGTTCCCGCTCTGGCTGCGCTTGCGCTTCTCGGTCGATGAAGTCGTCACCACGCTGCTCTTGAACTTTGTCGCTCTGCTCTTTGTCTCCATGCTGATCGACGGTGTGCTGAAGGATCCGACGGCATTCGGCTGGCCGCAGTCGGAAGCGGTCGACGCCGCGGCACGGCTGCCGAAGCTATTGGCGCGTTCGCGCCTGCATATCGGCCTGGGGATCGCGATCGCGCTTGCTTTCGTCATCTATTTCGTCCAGTCGCGCACCGTCTTCGGCGTGCAGTCGCGCGCCGCAGGCCTCAACCCGACCGGTGCGGTTTTCGCCGGTGTGTCGCTCGGGCGCACGCTGGTGATCGTGGCGATGATTTCCGGCGGTCTCGCAGGCCTTGCCGGCACGATCGAGGTGCTGGGCGTCAAGGGTTACGTGACCAATGACCTTTCACCCGGCTACGGCTATTCCGGCATCGTGGTCGCCATGCTCGCCAATCTCAATCCGCTCGCCGTGGTGCTTGCGGCGCTGTTTACCGCCGTCATGTTCGTCGGCGCCGACGGCATGAGCCGCAGCATGGGGATCCCGACCTATATCGCCGATGTGACCGTGGCGCTGTCGCTGCTCTCCATGCTGGTCGCCGTCTTCTTCACGCAGTACAGGATCCGCCGATGAACGCCCTGATCGACATCCTTGCCTCCGCCGGCCTCTGGGCGGCGATCCTGCGGATTGCGACGCCACTGATCCTCGGCACGCTCGGAGCGCTGCTTTGCGAACGCGCCGGGGTGCTCAACCTCGGTATCGAGGGCATTATGACCTTCGGCGCCATGATCGGCTGGCTTGCGGTCTACAACGGCGCCGACCTGTGGACCGGACTGGTGGTGGCGGCGCTCGGCGGCGCCATGTTCGGGCTGCTGCACTCGCTGCTGACAGTCACGCTCGGCCTGTCGCAGCACGTCTCCGGCCTCGGCGTCACCCTGTTCGCCTCGAGCTTTGCCTACTACGTATTCCGGCTAATGGTGCCGGTCGCCGGTACTCCGCCGACCATCGAGCCGTTCCAGCCGCTCGATATTCCCGGCCTGTCTTCGCTGCCGTTCTTCGGGCCCGCCTTCTTCGGTCAGACGGCACCGACCTATGTCGCCATCCTGCTTGCCTTCATTCTTGCCTATCTGCTGGCGCGCGCCCCGGTCGGCCTTGCCATCCGCATGACCGGCGAGAACCCGCATGCCGCGGAAGCGCAAGGGATCAACCCGATGGCCATCCGCTACGGCGCTGTTATCGCAGGCAGCGCCCTGATGGGCGTCGGCGGCGCCTTCCTGACGCTCTCGGCCTTCAACAGCTTTTTCCCGACCATGGTGCAGGGACGCGGCTGGATCTGCATCGCGCTGGTGGTATTCGCGACCTGGCGGCCGGGCCGCGCGCTGTTCGGCGCGCTGCTGTTTGCCTTCTTCGACGCTTTCCAATTGCGGCTCCAGACGGTATTGAGCGGCGTCGTTCCCTATCAGATCTTTCTGATGATCCCTTACCTGCTTTCCATCGCAGCGCTGGCCGTCATGGCGCGCCGCGCCCGGGTTCCGCAGGCACTGATGCAACCCTATCGGCGCGGCGAGCGCTGACGAGACCTCGAGGAGTTCTCCATGTTCGACCTGATCATTCGCAATGCCAACCTTCCGGATGGACGCAAGGGCATCGATATCGGCATCAGGGACGGCAAGATTGCCGCGATCGAGGCCGGCCTGCCGCAGCAGGCGAAAGAGGTCGTCGACGCCACCAACCGGCTGGTCAGCCCGTCCTTCGTCGATCCGCATTTCCACATGGATGCGACGCTCTCGCTCGGCCTGCCGCGCATGAACGTCTCGGGCACGCTGCTCGAAGGCATCGCCTTGTGGGGCGAGTTGCGTCCTCTCTTGACCCGCGAAGCCCTCGTCGAGCGGGCGCTGGCCTATTGCGATCTCGCGGTCGCCCAGGGGCTGCTGCACATCCGCACCCATGTCGATACTTCCGATCCGCGTCTGGTGACGGTTGAAGCCATGCTCGAGGTCAAGGAGCGGGTGGCGCCCTATATCGACCTGCAACTCGTTGCCTTCCCGCAGGACGGTTATTACCGCGCCGCGGACGGGGTTAAGTCGCTGGAGCGGGCGCTGGACATGGGCGTCGATATCGTCGGCGGCATTCCGCATTTCGAGCGGACGATGAAGGAGGGCACCGCCTCGGTGGAAGCGCTCTGCCGTATTGCCGCCGACCGCGGCCTGTGGGTCGACATGCATTGCGACGAGACAGACGATCCGATGTCGCGGCATGTCGAGACGCTTGCCGCCGAGACCATCCGCTTCGGCCTGCAGGGGCGGGTGGCTGGCTCGCACCTGACCTCGATGCATTCGATGGACAACTACTACGTCTCGAAGCTCATTCCGCTGATGGCGGAAGCCGAGATGAACGTCATCTCCAATCCGCTGATCAACATCATACTGCAGGGGCGGCACGACACCTATCCCAAGCGCCGCGGCATGACTCGCGTGCGTGAACTGATGGCGGCGGGCCTCAACGTCTGCTTCGGCCACGACTGCGTGATGGATCCCTGGTACTCGATGGGCTCCGGCGACATGCTCGACGTCGCGCACATGGCGATCCATGTGGCGCAGATGGCTGGCGTCGAGGACAAGATGAAGATTTTCGATGCGGTAACGGTGAACTCGGCCAAGACGATGGGCCTCGAGAACTACGGCCTGGCGGTCGGCTGCAACGCCGATCTCGTGGTCCTGCAGGCCGAAGACGTCCTGGAAGCGCTGCGGCTGAAGCCGACCCGGCTCGCAGTGCTGCGGCGCGGCAAGGTCATTGCCCGTACCGCGCCGAAGGTCGCCGAACTGCAGATCGACGGCCGGCCGCAGGCGATCGACGTCGGCCGCAACCCGACCGCTGCACGCTGAAACTCGAACAAGGCCGGGTCACGGACACGTGACGCGGCTTTTGCCGTCCCGATTGCTGCCGCCAAGCGCGGCATGTCTGCGTCGTTTACGCCAATAACGCCCCTGTGATAGAATTTGCGCCTTCGAGCGGGCTGGTCACGGACTTGCCCTCTTGTTCCATGCGGCTGCGGGGCGATTACCGAGTGCCTGATATCGAGAGCATCTGATCCAGTTTCCCGTTCCGGAGGAAGCGATCATGGCGAAGAAGGCAGCTGACCTCATCATCGAAGTCCTTCATCGGGCGGGCGTGCGACGCATCTACGGGATCGTCGGCGACAGTCTGAACGCGATTACCGAAGCCTTGCGCGAGCGCGGCGACATCGACTGGATCCATGTGCGCCATGAGGAGGCCGCGGCCTTTGCCGCCGGCGCCGAGGCGGCGCTGACCGGAGATCTCGCGGTCTGTGCCGGCTCCTGCGGTCCAGGCAATACCCATCTTCTCAACGGCCTTTTCGACTGCCAGAGAACCCGCGTTCCGGTGCTGGCGATCGCCGCACAAATCCCCAGCGGCGAGATCGGCCGGGCCTACTTCCAGGAAACCAGGCCTGCCGAACTGTTCCGCGCCTGTTCCGGCTATTGCGAGCTGGTGTCCCATCCCGAACAACTGCCGGGCGTCCTCGAAATCGCGATCCGCAGCGCAATCGGCGGCCGTTCGGTCTCGGTGATCGTCATTCCCGGTGACATTGCGCTCGCCGAATATGACGCGCCGCTTTCGGCGCCCGAGAGCGTGAAGCTCGCCCTGCCGACGGCCGTCCCGCCGCGGTCATCGCTGGAATCGCTGGCCGGCCTCATCGATGCCGGCAGGCGGATAACCCTGTTTTGCGGGCGTGGCTGCGAGGGGGCGCATGACCAACTGATCCAGCTTGCCGAACACTTGCAGGCGCCGGTGGTGTATGCGCTTGGCGGCAAGGAGCATGTCGAATGGGACAATCCGTTCGAGGTCGGCCTGACCGGGCTCGTCGGCTTCGAATCGGGCCGGCGCGCTCTGATGGAATGCGACACCTTGCTGATGCTGGGCACGGATTTTCCCTTTCGCATGTTCTATCCGACGGACGTGGCCGTGGCCCAGATCGATCTCCGGCCGGAAAACATCGGTCGGCGGGCGCCTTTGAAGATCGCGGTTGTCGGTGACATCGGCGTCTCCATCGACGCACTCTTGCCGATGGTCGAACGCAAGACCGATCGCAGCCATCTCGATAGCAGCCTGGCGAATTACGCCAAGAGCCGGGAAGAACTGGCGCAGGCGGCGACCGGCATGCCGGGGCAGAAGCCGATCAGTCCGCAATTCCTGACGAGGGTCATGAGCGACAAGGCGGCCGACGACGCCGTCTTCACCTTCGATGTCGGCACGGTAACGCTGTGGGCGGGCCGCTATCTCCGCATGAACGGCAAACGCCGCATGATCGGTTCGCTCTCCCACGGTTCGATGGCCAATGCCCTGCCGCAGGCGATCGGCGCACAGGCCGCCTTTCCCGGCCGCCAGGTCATCAGCCTCTCGGGCGATGGCGGTTTCACCATGCTGATGGGTGATTTCCTAACGCTGATGCAGCAGAATCTGCCTGTTAAGGTCGTGGTCTACAACAACGGACTGCTCGGCTACGTCGCACAGGAGATGCAGGCCGAAGGCATGCCGCAGTTTGGCACCGACCTCAGGAACCCGGACTTTGCGGCCATGGCCCGGGCGATCGGCATCCATGCCGCCCGCGTCGACGACCCCGGCGACATGGAGCCGGCCGTCGCCGATCTCCTTGCCCAGCGCGGCCCGGCGCTGCTCGACGTGGTGCTGTCGGCTCCGTCCTGGTGAGCCAGCGGTCGCCAGACCGGACCCTCGGGCGGGCCTCCAGTTCGCCGGGACGGTAACTCTCGACCGCAATTTCGTCCTGTTCCGCCCCGCCCACAACTCTGGATCATCCGACTAAATCTGCGCCGCACGTGGTGGGTGCGTCGGCGCGTGAAAGCCGATCCGCCGGCGAGGGACCGTCGGGGTGTGGAGAAAGAAAGCGGCGTGATTTCAGTGCCTTGTCGAATATTGCAGATTTTTGACGATTGGTTGTTGACTTCATGGGGCGGTGGTTCTAGAACCCGCTTCACCAACGAGGGCGGCGGCGCTGCAAGCGACCGACCAACTCGTGACAGAGTTTCTGGCCGGCCGCAAGGTTGGTCACTCGACCGGGATCCGGTCGATGGAAATGATGACGGACTTCCGGTTCGTCGGTTTTTTGACAATCGAATAGAGATGAAGAAAGAGAAACGTGGGCGGCGGCGCTCGCGGAAACCGGGAGGCCGGTTTTCAACGAGACTTTGGCGGTCACGTTTTCTTAATGAGAAGTTACATGGTCTTTGAGGCTTTAAGCCTTTTGAAGACATCTAAATTCTCGTCAATTCGAAGCGTGACCAGATATGCCAAAATCGAATTCTCAACTTGAGAGTTTGATCCTGGCTCAGAACGAACGCTGGCGGCAGGCTTAACACATGC
>JAEWPB010000064.1 GCA_023399465.1 Pseudomonadota bacterium | reverse complement strand
AACGACGCCCATGTCGTGGGTGATGAGAATGACGGCTGTCCCGAGTTCCCGCTGCAGGTCTCTCAGGAGGTCGAGCACCTCGCGCTGAACCGTGACGTCGAGCGCCGTCGTCGGTTCGTCCGCGATGAGAACGGAGGGGCGCAGGGCGATGGCCATGGCGATCATCACACGTTGACGCATGCCGCCGGAAAGCTCGTGGGGATATTGCTCCAGCCGCTTCTCCGGCTGAGAGAGCCGGACAGCCTTCACCGCCTCGAGCGCGCGGGCCCTTGCTTGGGAAAGAGAAAGCGGTTCATGGGCGCGGATTGCTTCAATCAACTGGCGCCCGATGCTCATGACCGGGTTGAGTGCGGTCATCGGTTCCTGGAAGATCATGGCGATGCGTGCGCCGCGCATCGCCTGCATCGTCTTTTCCGGAAGCGTCGTCAGCTCCGTTTCGCCGAAGCGGATGGAGCCCCCCGTCACTCTTACAGCAGGGGCCGGCAAGAGCCCCATGCAGGCGAGCGAGGTGATGGACTTGCCGGAGCCGCTTTCCCCCGCGATCGCCAGTGTTTCTCCGCGATGCAGATCAAAGCTCAGTCCGTCGACAAGCGGAACGAGCCCCTGATTGGAGCGGGCAGAGACCTGCAGGTCGCGAACCGACAGGACGATATCCGCCGTCTTGTCGATCACGGGTGAAAGCATGGCTGCGGTCATTCGAAGACGGCCCTCGGGAAATAGAAGCTGACAACGACATTGGGCATGTCGACGATTTCGGAGATCCGCAGATCGCCGCAGGTCGAGACGAGCATATAAGCGTCCACCGGATCCATTTTTTGGGTGGTGGCGAGCAGATCGACCATCCCGGCGACAGCATCCTTCGCAGCGGTCCACAGGTCAGGGCCAATCCCCGTTGTCACTTCGTAGCCCTTGGCGTCGAGGTGACGGGTCACCGGACCCGGTGTCGTGAAGCGTGGGGTCTTCAGCGGCTGGTCCTTGATGAGGTCGAGCGTCAGGACGACATCGAACGGGCTTTCGATCGCCGTGCCGCAAACTTCGCCATCGCCCTGCGCAGCATGGGTATCGCCGACGGAGAACAGCGCGCCATCGACCTCGACCGGCAGATAGAGGGTGGTTCCGGCTGCAAGGTCGCGGATGTCGAGATTGCCGCCGACGCGGCGCGGCGGGACGACCGTATGGTGGCCGTTTTCGGCGAGCGCGTTACCGATGGTTCCGGCAAACGGCTTCAGCGGCACGCGGCCGTTCTTGCCGAACAGAGCCGGCTCCATGCTGGTGGCGTCGAACTTCCAGACGTTCAGGGCCGGTTCGGTGAACTGATCGGCAAGCAGGCCGAAGCCCGGAATATTTGCCGTCCAGCCAAAGCCTGCGCCGTCGCGAAGCTGCGGCGTGAAGCTCTCGATCGTCACCTTGAGAACGTCACCCGGCTTTGCGCCATCGACGTAGATCGGCCCGGACACCGGGTTGATCTTGGCAAAATCCAGTCCCTTGACATCCTCGACGGTGGACTGGGGGCCGAGCTGGCCCCCAGAACTGTCAAGGCACTGGAACAGGATCGTCTCGCCCGGAGAAGCCGTCAGGGCGGGGGCAAACGAATTGTCCCAGCCGAAATGGTGCTGATGGGCGTGGATCGTGTGGTTGCAGTGCTTGCACATAACCTGCCTTACTCCTTGATGAAGACGTAGTCGTAGTTGACCGGGATCGAGACCGGGTCGACGTAGAGCGCGTCGTCACCGCCCATGCGGGCCGACTTCAGCGTGAAGCGCTGTTCGTTGAACACCGGCGCCCACGGCGCGTCTTCCATCACCTTCATGTAGATCTCGGACCACTTGGCCAGACGTTCGTCCACCTTTGCCGGGTCGACGATGGAGTCTGCCTCGGCGGCCAGCTTGTCGAGATCCGCATTGCAGTACTTCGACCAGTTCCAGCCGCCTTCGACCGCACCGCCGCAGCCGAGAATCGGGCCGTAGAAGTTTGCCGGATCCGGGAAGTCGGCAATCCATGCCATGCCGCCCGACCAGATCATCGGAGCAGTGCCTGCACCGCCAGCCTCGATCACATTGGCCTGAGCCAGCGACTTGATCGACGCGTTGATGCCGATTGCCTTGAGGTCCTGCTGGATCGCCTGGGCGATACGCGGGTTCGGGTCGGTGTTCATAACGAACAGCTCGGTGTCGAAACCGTCTGCGTAGCCGGCGTCGGCAAGCAGCTTCTTCGCGGCTTCCTGGTCGAACTTGTAGCCCTCGTAGCCCTTAGTGTAGCCCGGCATGGACGGCGGCAGCGGCTGGGTCGCAGGAACGGCGCGGCCGTTGATGACCTGAACGATACGGTCCTTGTTGATCGCCATATTGACAGCGCGGCGCACTTCAACCTTGTCGAACGGGGCCTGCGTCACGTTCATGGTGATGTAGCCGGTGTGCAGCTGGCCGCCTTCGACCACGAGGCTGGCCTGGGCCTCATCCTTCATGACTTCGACGAACTTCGCCGGCGGGATGCCGTCGCCCGGAATGTCGACTTCGCCGTTCTGCGCGCGCAGGAGGGCGACAACGGGTTCCTGACCGACTTCAACCGTGAAGCTGTCGAGGTAAGGCACGCCCGAAATCCAGTAGTCCGCGTTCTTCTCGAACACGAGGCGCTGGCCGAGCGTCCATTCGGTCAGCTTGAACGCGCCGGTGCCAACCGGCTTCTTGCCGAAGTCGGCGCCGGCTGCCTCGACGGCTTCCTTCGGGACGATGAACGAGAAGTTCAGCGCCATCACGTGCAGGAAGGTGGCGTCCGGGCGCGACAGCTTGAAGACGACCGTGCCGGCATCGGGAGCGGAAACGCCGGAAACGGAGTTGGCCTTGCCTTCTGCCGCTTCGGCATAACCCTCGATCATCGCGAAGAAGCCCTGGCCGGGCGACTGGGTCGCCGGGTTGACGACACGGTTGATCGAGTAGACGACGTCGTCGGCGACCAGCTCGCGGCCGTTGTGGAACTTGACGCCCGGGCGCAGCTTGAAGGTGTAGGTCAGGCCCTCATCGGAAATCTCGTAGCTTTCAGCAAGGCCCGGACGCAGGGTCGTGGTGCCCGGCTCGTAATCCATCAGTCCGTCGAAGACCGACTTGATCATCGACCAGTTCTGCCAGTCGTAGCCGATGGCCGGGTCCAGGGTCGCCACGTCGTCCTTGTAGGTGACGATCATGTTGCCGCCATGCTTCGGCTCAGCGGCCTGAACCGGGGCAAGGGCCGGCAGGGCGAGGATGCCTGCCAGCGCGGTCGAAAGTAAGAACTTCTTCATTTTTAGTCCCTCCAGTTGGTTGATGGGTCAGCGCAATTTGATGCGCGGATCGATAAGCGGCGAGATCAGGTCGGCGATGAGGTTGCCGATGACGATGCCGAAGGCGGAGACGAGCGTAACGCCCATGATAATCGGGATGTCGACGCGCTGGATCGCCTGCCAGGCCAACTGGCCGATGCCGGGCCAGCCGAACACGCTCTCGACGACGACGATGCCGGACATGAACAGGCCGATGTCGATGCCGATCATGGCGATGATGGGCAGGATCGCGTTCGGCAGGGCATGGCCGAGGATGACCTTGCTGCGGCCGAGGCCCTTGGCTCGCGCGGTGCGGATGAAGTCGGCGCGCAGGACATCGATCATCGAGGATCGCATGATGCGCGAATACCAGCCTGAACCGAGGATACCGAGCGTCAGCGCCGGCAGCACGAGATGCGCAAACGTGCCGTAGCCGCCAATCGGAAACCAACCGAGCTTCACGGCGAAGACAAACAGCAGCAGCAGGGCGACGACGAATTGCGGCGCGGAAACTGTCAGGAAGCTCGTCAGCATCAGGCCGTTGTCGATCGCCTTGCCGCGATTGAGCGCGGCGACGATACCGAGCGGCAGGCCGATCAACAATTCACAGGCAATGGCCGCGACGAGCAGGAGAAGCGTCGCCGGAAGACGGGATGCGATAAGCTCGGCCACCTCCGTCTTCTGGAGGTAGGAGCGGCCGAAGTCGCCCTGCACAAGGTTGAGCAGGTAATTTGCGTACTGGACGAGGAACGGCTGGTCGAGGCCGAGCTGCTGGCGGATGCTCTCGACCGTAGCCGCGGTGGCCGAACGGCCGGCGATCTGCCGCACCGGGTCTGCCGGCAGCACGTAAAGCAGCACGAAGGTGATGAACGAGACGCCGAGCAGGATAAGCGCCGACTGAACGAGGCGTCTAAGGATGTAGGCAGCCATCAGTCACGCCCCTGTTGTGTCGGATCGAGAATGTCGCGCAGCGCGTCGCCCACGAGATTGAAGGCGAGCGCGAGCAGCAAGATCGCTGCGCCCGGAATGAAGACGAGCCATGGCGCCGACTGGAAGTAGGTCTGGTTCTCGAAAATGATGTTGCCCCACGACGGGATCGGCGGCTGAACGCCGATGCCGAGGAAAGACAGCGTCGCTTCGAGCAGGACGGTTGTCGAAATGCCGAGGGTGCCCCAGACGATCAGCGTCGGGATCAGATGCGGCAGGATGTGCAGGAAGAGGATGCGGCCATGGCCGGCTCCGAGTGTCTTCTCCGCCGCGATGTAATCGCGCTCGGCGAGCGACGAGGTCTGGGTGAAGATCACGCGAGCCGTCTGGACCCAGTTCACGAAGGCAATGACCATCGCGACGATCCACAGCGACGGCGAAAAGATCGCGGCAAGGCAGATCGCCAGAAGAAGCGCCGGAAATGCCATCATCAGGTCGGTGAAGCGCATCAGCACCGCGCCGACCACGCCACGGAAATAGCCCGCGGTCACGCCGACGATCGTGCCGATCAGAAGCGCGGCGCCATTGGCAACCAGGCCGATCACCAGCGAGGTCTGCGCACCGTAGAGCATGCGCGAGAAGAGATCGCGCCCCAGAAGATCCGTGCCGAACCAGAACGCAGCGTTCGGCGGCAGCGGCGCACCCTCGATCGTCAGGCCGTCGAAGAACTGCTCGTATGGATCGTACGGCGCAAGCCACGTCGCAAAGACTGCGCCACCGACGCAGATGAGGACGATGAGCAGTCCCACAAGCGCCAGCTTGCGCTGCATCAGCCTGCGCAGGACGGAAGGTCCGCTTGGCGGCGCGACCAATGGTTCAGGCGAGATCGATGCGTCTGCCATCGTCGGTGCCCCTCTCGTTCGAATGGTTCGCAACCAGCCGCTCCGCGGCGGTTTCGATCGTCACGCGCCAGGCCATCGCGGTCTGGCGCAACAGGTCATATGCTTCGGCTTCCGTCTTGCCCTTCATCACGAAGATCATGACGGCGCGCACGATCGTCTGCCGGGCCGAAAGGCGGTTCTGCAGGTCGGTGATCAGCGCCTCGGATGCGTTGGCGCGATCGAAATTGCTGCGCGCGACGAGGAGTGCTGCATAAACGCCCTTGTCGCTCATCGGCTTAAGGATCTGTGCGTGCGCGCCCATCTCCATCGCCCACTTGAGCCGGCCGGGCGCCTCCGACCCGATCAGCGCGATCATCGGCATTGGCGATTGGCCCGGCACCCAGGGGAACTGACCGTCGTGCCCCATGTCTGCGTCGTAGAAGATGAAGTCGGCGCCAATCGCCTCGACCGGAAGCTCCGGCCAGGCCTCGCGGACCTGAAGCCCAATCACGCTCAACTGGCGGATGAGCCCCTGCACCGACGGATGCGGCCGGTGCAGGATCCATGCAATGGCGCCACCGAGATTTTCCGTCCGGATGCACGTCATGACACCACCTTCAGCATGGAGCCTCCCTGAGACGCTTGCGAGCGGTGGGTGAGATACGGATCGGCGCGCAGCGCCGGCAACCGCTTGATCTCGTGGAACCGCCCCTTTTCGAGCCGCGAAATGATGGCGGGCTGACGCGCATGCAGATGCGCAGGATCAAGCCGCGGCGTGTAGCCGGAACGGATTGCGGAATGCAACAATTCGGATAGCGGTAGCGCTTCGGCGCCGGGACGGCCGTGAAGGAGTTTTGCCAGTTCGTGCACGGACTGGCGCGCCATCTCGCGAAACGATCCGCCCAGACGACCTCCGTCCGGCTCGAACCAGGGGCCGACCGATATCAGCCCTTCGGCAGCCTCACCCGCCGCCTCGATCTCGCATTCGGTGAAGTTGCAGGACAGGATCGCAAGGCCGTTGGCGAATTCAGCTTCCTGTTTCACCTCCGCCAGCCGCGCCAGAAATGCGTAGGAGCTGTCGCCAACCAGCGAATTCAGAATGAAGTCGGGCTTCAGGATCCGGATTTCCTGGATGATATGGTCGAGTTCGGTATCACCCAGGGCCAGGTAGCGATCACCAAGGACCTGCCCGCCAGCCGCGGCCACGCGTTCGCGTCCGATCCGGGCCATCTCCCAGCCCCAGATATAGTTGGATCCGACGAGATAGGCGCGCGCACCAAGGTTCGGCATTGCCCAGTCGAGCAGCGGAAGCAGATGCTGGTTCGGGCATGCATGCATGTAGGCCACATGCTCGGAAGCCTCGAAGCCCTCGTAAGGCACGGGATACCAGAGAACCCCATCGAAGCGCTCGAGTTCGGGAATGACCTCCTTGCGGCTGGCCGAGGTGATACAGCCGAAGATGTGGCGCGCTTCGGAACTCCGCAGGATTTCGCGGCAGAGCGGCGCATAGCGATCAAGCCGCCCTTCCGGGTCGCGCAGGATGACGCGGAACGAGACGTCGAGGTCTGAATCGCGGTTCACTTCTTCCACGCCTTGCAACACCCCGTCGCAACTGGCGCGAGACAGCGCGGCATACATGCCGCTGCCTGAAAGAAGAACGCCTATATCTATGATCCGCTTCATCGGAGCCCAAACACAAAAAACCCCGAGCCGAGTCGCGCAACAAAAGCGCGATCGGAACGGGGCTCAGATGCCGAATATTTCTTTGAGCTTAGCGGCAGGACTTCCGAATTGGAAGCGAAATCACGCGGTAAACGGGCCGAATTGCACAATTAGTTCTAGCCGCGCTTTGCTGCATATTTTTTGCGCAGTCCGTGATGAAATAGCCGCCGGTACTGCATGGAAAGTATGGCGGCTGCCGGTTTTTTGAACCTCGCTGCCGGATGTCCCGGGCCGACGCGTGGTGCGATCAGCCGCGAAGGCGATTCCGAGCGGGCGTAAGCGACAGATCTGCCGATTCTCGGAAGACGCTCATATAGTTCCGGCAGCGGCTGACGTGAAAAATTGACGCCGGCCATGCATCGTATTGCGCACCGCTCGCGTTGTTGTTTTGTAAGAGCGTGGAATATCCTAATGCAGACGCAACAACTGCTGGCCGTCGGCCTTATCGCAATGACGATGCTGGCGTTCATGTGGGGCCGCCTGCGCTATGACGTGGTTGCGGTAGCCGCCCTGGTCGCGGCACTGGTTCTCGGGCTGGTCAAGCCGGAGGACGCCTTTTCAGGCTTCTCCGATGACATCGTCATCATCGTCGCTTCGGCCCTCGTCATCAGTGGTGCAATTGCCCGCTCCGGCATAATGGAGATCGCCTTGCTCCGTTTCCAGATGGAGCGCCATGGTCCGCGCCTCCAACTGTTTATCCTCGTCGCCATTGTCGCCGTGATGTCGGCCTTCGTGAAAAACATCGGCGCCCTGGCGATTATGATACCGGTGGCCATCCAGATAGCCCGCAAATCGGGGATTTCCCCCTCACGCTTCCTGATGCCGTTGGCCTTCGCATCGCTCCTCGGCGGGTTGATGACGCAGATCGGCACGTCGCCCAACATCATCGTCT
The DNA here is from genome assembly GCA_023399465.1 of Pseudomonadota bacterium. Lineage (GTDB taxonomy): Bacteria > Pseudomonadota > Alphaproteobacteria > Rhizobiales > Rhizobiaceae > Ferirhizobium. The sequence goes on along the minus strand of JAEWPB010000064.1, from coordinate 11,248 downwards.
CGCGTCTGCGTGAGCAGATGGTCGGGGTGCCTTTCAGCATGTTCGACTACACCCCGGTCGGCGCGGCGCTCACCCTGGTGGGGCTGGGTTTTCTTGCGTTTTCCTACCGCCTGCTGCCGAAGCGCGAACGGGAAACCACGGACGTCCAGGAAGCTTTGATGATCAAGAACTACACCACCGAAGCAATCGTCACCGAGAAGACGAATGCAGTGGCGAAATCCGTCAGTGACCTGCAGAAGATGGGCGGCGGCGATGCGATGGTCCTTGCCATCATCGGCGACACCGGGCAGACGCGCAAACCGCTGCCCGACACGGTACTCAAGCCCGGCGATGTACTGCTGCTCGAGGGAGAGCAGACTGCGCTGGACGCGATGGTCACGCAAGGAAGGCTCAGCCTCTCGGACAAGGGCGGCCAGAAAGGTACCCCGACCGGCGATCTCAGGGCGGTCGAGGCAATCGTCGGAAAGAATTCGGGGCTGATCGGCCAAAGCGCAAAGGACCTCGCGCTGCTGGACAACACCGGCCTGAGGTTATTGGCAATAAGCCGCCGCGACCAGCGCTTCGTCGAGCGACTGGGGGAAATCCGCATCGAAAACGGTGACGTTCTGGTTCTCCAGGGCAATGAGAAGATCATACCCGATGTGCTGCGGGAGTGGGACTGCCTGCCGCTGATCGCGCGCGACGTCCGGCTGGGCACAGTGCGAAACGGCCTCCTCCCCTTGGGCATACTGCTTGCTGCAATGGCTGCGACCACGGTTGCCGGCGTACCGGTCGCGGGGGCCTTCTTTACCGCCGCGTTTCTGATCATCGCGTCGGGCGCATTGCCGTTGCGCGAAGCCTATACGCACCTCGACGCGCCGATCCTGGTCATGCTGGCGGCGCTTATTCCGGTGAGCGACAGCCTGCGCACGACGGGCACCACGGATGTTGTAGCACATCTGCTTTCCGGTCTCGCGACCGGCATGCCATCCTACGGCGCGCTCGCGTTGATCCTGGTGGCCGCCATGGCGGTGACGCCCTTTCTCAACAATGCTGCAACCGTGCTGGTGATGGCTCCGATCGCCGCCAGGTTCGCGACCGAACTCGGATACGCGCCTGATGCATTCCTGATGGCAGTGGCGATCGGCGCAGGCTGCGACTTTCTCACGCCGATCGGCCACCAATGCAATACGCTTGTCATGGGACCGGGTGGCTACCGTTTCGGGGACTACTGGAAGCTCGGGCTGCCTCTGTCCATCCTGGTCGTGGTTGTGAGTGTGCCGTTGCTGCTCTACGTCTGGCCAACATGAGGGGACCGTAGCTCGTGCGGTTACTTCTCCTTCAGGCCGGCCGCGACTTCGATGTGCCGGAGCACCCACAGGATAATGACGCCAACGACGGTCACCACCACGGCGATCGGCCATATGCCGAGACCGGCGGCAAGCCCGATTGCCGCCGACAGCCACATGCTGGCGCCCGTCGTCAAACCCTGGACGTCACCTTTGGTATATACGACCACGCCCGCTGCCAGGAATGCGACGCCGGCGGTCACCGCTTCGACCAGCCTGATCGGATCCAGCCGGGCGGCATCACTGGCAGTGCTCATGATCTCCATCAACTGCAGCGTGATCAGGCAAAAGGTACAGGCCGCCAGACCAATGAGCATGTTCGTCCTGATGCCGGCGGCGTTCTTCTGGAACTCGCGTTCCAATCCGACAAGCCCGCAAAGCAGGGTCGCCCCGACTATCCGGAACAGCACGATTTCCAAAGGCACGGCCAGATCCCCTGATAGCTCATCGGCAAAATTCTGGAACATGGGCTGCGTCCTTTGCGGCGGGTTGGCTTTCTCCAACAATCCTGCAACCGGTCTTTCGTTCCTTTCGCGCCTCTTCGAACCCAGTTCCTGCGTCCAACTCGGGATGCTTGACGACAATTACAATCCAGCGGTCCTAGGCGGGGATCGCGACGAGTGGAACTCATCCCCCGCGCCAATCGTTTTGTAACGTGCAGCTTTGAGCGGAATGCGACCATGGCGCAGCAAGGAGTGTTCACCCGTTTCTCGAACGCCGTTTCCACCTGGACAGCCAAGCCAGCCACCTTTGTCGCCGCAGCAGCTTTCGTGGTGGTTTGGGCTCTGACGGGTCCGCTTTTTCAGTTCTCGGAAACGTGGCAACTGGTGATCAACACCTCCACAACCATCATCACCTTTTTGATGGTGTTCATCCTGCAGAACTCGCAAAATCGCGACGGCAGGGCAATTCAGGCAAAACTCGACGAGTTGATTTTGACCAGCAAAGCCGAGAACGAATTCATCGGCGTAGAAAACCTTGATGAAGAAAAGATCCGCGACTTGATAGAGCTGCTCGAAAGAAAGGCTCGGGAGAAAGCGGGTTCGAAAAACGCCGACACGAGCGGCGGATAGTGGAACACCGTAACGCCCTTGCCGTCCTGGATGCTCATGGCGGAGTTGCCCACGGCAGCGACCCTGTTCGCACGTCGTCTGCTGGCCAAAGCCAATGAAGACGTGGATCGATGGAAACTGCTTGACAGCTTGTCCGAAGTGTCGCCATCCTGTGTTTTCCCGACCCTAGGAGCCCCTCGTGTGGCCTCCGGATAGCCTCTGAAGGCTGATGATTTCGGGATATCCTCCGATAAGAACATATCCGGCCGGCTTCCGGGCATATGAAGGATGATCACGATGTTGCAGACACTGCCAATTCGGATCGCCGTATCGTTGTTGGTGTCCTGGGCCTTTCTCCAGGCAGGCCTGACATCTGCAATCGCGTGCTCCCGCTTTGTCTTTCTGGGGCAAAACGGCAACATTTTCACCGCCCGTTCGATGGACTGGCAGCAGCCTATCGACACCAACCTTTACGTCCTTCCCCAAGGGATGGAGCGCAACGGTGGAGTCGGTCCCAATTCCATCCGATGGACATCAAAATACGGATCATTGGTGGCTCCCGTATTCAATTCATTCACCTCCGACGGTGTGAACGAGGCTGGCCTCTCCGCCAATATCCTTTGGCTTGAAGAGTCCAAGTACCCTGCATTCGACGCCGGCGGTCCGCCCGGACTGGCGGTGTCGGCATGGGCGCAATATGCCCTCGACAACTTCGCAACCGTCGCTGAAGCCGTTGCCGAATTCGAGAAGAAGCCATTCACGCTTGTCACCAGTAAACTGCCCGGAGCGCAATTCACTACCACGGTGCACCTCTCCCTGTCGGATTCGACTGGCGACAGCGCCATCATCGAGTACATCGATGGCAAGGAAGTCATTCATCACGGCCGGCAATTCCAGGTTCTGACCAATTCCCCGACCTACGACCAGCAGCTCGCCCTCGCTTCCTATTGGACCCAGATCGGAGGCAACGTCATGTTGCCTGGCACCAGCCGGGCCTCCGATCGCTTCGCCCGCGCCTCGTTTTTTGTGAAGGCAATCTCGCCGGATGGCGACCCCCTCCAACTTCTGGCGAGTGTTTACGGAATCCTCCGCAACATCTCGGTGCCGCTCGGGATCTCGACCCCAGACCATCCGGAAATCGCATCCACCCGTTGGCGCACCGTCTACGATCACAAAAGCCGTCTCTATTATTTTGACTCCGCGCTTTCGCCGAACACCTTCTGGACCGATCTCAACCAGATCGACTTCTCCAAGGAAACCGGCAAGGTGCTGAAGCTCGATCTCGGCCCGGAGCAGCGCAACGTTTTCGCCGGCAACGCGACCGGTTCCTACCGTGAAGCGGAGCCTTTTCCTCTCGCTGGACTGCAGAATTGATGGCGAGGCATAGTGCCCGATGTCGCTTCGCGCGTTGCTCATACGCGAAAGCTAGGCACGCGGAGTTGGCGATGACGACCGCGTAGCCGCATTCGGTCGTCATCGCCTGTAGTCACTTATGCGCCGAAGGCGCCGTCGATCGTGTGCATTGCCCCGGTGACGAAGCTGGCCTCTGGTCCAGCCAGCCAGGCAACCATGCCCGCAACCTCTTCAGGGCGACCGTGGCGCTTGATGGCCATGAAGCTGTGCAGCAGGTCCTTGATAGGACCGTCGGCAGGGTTGGCGTCGGTATCGATCGGGCCCGGTTGCACGACATTGACCGTAATGCCCCGCGGGCCGAAATCCCGCGCAAGGCCGCGCGCCATTCCCTGCAAGGCCGATTTGCTCAATGCGTAGGATGCCATGCCGGGCACCGGCATCCGATCTCCGTTTACGGAGCCGATGATGATGATCCGGCCACCGTCAGGCATCTGGCGTGCCGCCTCGACCGAGGCATGATAGGGGGCGTGGATATTGATCCTGAACAGGCGGTCAATCGCATCCGGATCCTGCTCCAGCGGGTCTCCGAAGACCCCGATTCCGGCATTTACCACCAGGATGTCCAGTGGACCGCTGTCCCGCACGCGCTCGATCACCGCATCGCGGTCTGCGCTATCGGTCTGAACCGCCCGTGCGCCTGTCGTCGCTTCCAGTTGCTTCGCCGCATCCGCTGAACCCGAATAGGTGAAGGTCACATTCGCTCCGTCTGCGACGAAACGCCTGACAATGGCGGCGCCAATGCCGCGGCTACCGCCAAGTACGAGTACTGATTTTCCGTTAAACGCCGACATACGGCTACTCCTTGTGATTTAATGTAACATCCGCTACATAATGCCAAATCAAGCAAGGTCAAGGAGTTTTGTAGTGATCGATACAAAAAAAGACAGACCCCGGGGACGCCCCCGGCGTTTCGATCCGCAGGAGGCGGTGGCTGTAGCCCAGGGACTTTTCCACGAGCGGGGATATGATGCGGTCAGCGTGGCCGATGTAACCCAGGCGCTCGGCATCAATCCGCCCAGTTTCTATGCGGCTTTCAACAGCAAGGCCGGCCTTTACGCCCGCGTGCTCGATCACTGGACGAAAACCGGGGCCATTCCGATTGCTGAAATCCTGCGGCCCGATTGTCCGGTCGCCGAAGCGCTCACCCATGTGCTCGAGGATGCCGCAAGGCGATACGCCGGCCTGTCCGGCGCTACCGGGTGCCTGGTGATTGAAGGCACGCGCTGCAATGACCCCGAGGCGCGTGAAGCCGCCTGCGCCTTGAACCGGGCTGCCGAGCGCGTGATCCACGACTATGTCGCAGCAAGACATCCCGAGGATGCAGATCGGGTCACCGCTTTCGTGAGTACGATGATGTCCGGGCTTTCAACCAAGGCGAGGAACGGACACGACCTGGATCAACTGCTCGCAAGCGCGCGCCTGGCCGGCTCTGCCCTTGCGCTGGCACTCCCCGCAAAGGCTGGTCCCTGATCCTTCCCGGGCAGGAGCAGCTTGATGAACCGTCTGTGATGGGGTCGGATGGGTCGCAGACGCCGTCGTTCCGCGGCACGACGATTCACGGCTAAATCCCACCAGTCGAGATCACTCTCCCGAATTCTCTACGCCAAGATCGCCGATCACATCTGACGGTTCCATGGAATAGTGCACGCCACCGAAGTGGGCTTCATCGTCAGCGTTAAGGCTGAATGTGCTGAGACATGCTGCATCGAGGCCGAGGGCACGCGCGCGGTACTGAAACCATTTCCGCTGAAGCAGTTGCCACTCTGATGCGGTGCCAAGATCGCCTTTCCCAACGGAGATTTCCGCCGAACGGTGAGCATAGGCGTGACCGCTCGAGTAGTGATTGACAATCTGGGTCTGGGTAAGGCCTGTCATATCCGACCTCGCGCTTGCGCCTTTGAGAGACAGATATGAGCCGAAGCTCCGCAATCAAGGCCAGAGCAAAAAACCTGGCCCGAACACGCGCTTGCCTTGCGGCTATGCTCTGCTTTATTTCCGCGCCGAACCAATCGCAGCAATACGCCGGGCCTTCATTGCGGAAGGACGGGCACCACCACCCTCAATCGCGTACCGACGATTCGACGCGACTTTTCAAAAACCGGTTTCGTGCAATTCCCGCATGTGAAATGTCTGCGCCACTTCGGCTGAGCCCCTCCTAAAACCGCACGAGATCAAGGTTTTCGCCAAGCTCGCGCCCGGCGATGTAGCATATCTCGCCCAATAGGCCGTGCCGCGGGGGCCGGCCCATTGGGCGAGGAGGCCCCGACGGTCACAGCTTTTATTACCATTAATTAACTATCGAATTCCGGTCATGCTCGTAGAATCGATGCCGAGTTGGATTTCGCCGGCAACGCTGTCGTTGCGACGCGACGAAACCATACAGCTCATGTCAATGAGGCGATTTCCCCAGTCGCCTCCCAGCGTTATGGAGATTGCCATGCGCTCACTCATATCTCATCTGGCTGTCGGCTTGTTTGTCATCGCGGTGGGCACGACCGGTGCCTATGCCGCTTCCGGGCACCATGACCATGATAACGACCATGGTCATGCCAATACACCGTCGACCGCTCGCGACAATGGTGCCGATCACAACGGCGTCTATCAAATCGCCCCGTCGGCAAGCGGGTCCCGCCTCTCCACAGTTCTTCACGAATTGCGCGTCGATGATCAGCGCCTGGATGCCGACCATATCAATGGCCGTGTCGGCAGCAATGAATATGCGAGATTGAAGAATGACGAGGCCCGCATCCGCACTGAAGCCGTGAGTGCTGCGGACCGCAACAGCGGGGCAATTCCCGCCGACCACTTCGCCGCCATCCAGTATCGGGTCCACGCATTCGAGCAGATGGTGTAGTCCGTTTGAGCGGCTAGCAGGCTAGCGTCACAGGCCCGGTCAGAGTATCGGGCCTGTCGTTTTTCAGCGGTCAAGAGGATGGGGCACGAACATTGTGTCGCCTTGCGTGCTAATATGTTAATTTAGCGCGCAGAGGAGAAGCCCGGATGAACAGCCCCCACGTGGACGTGTTGCGAATTGCAGGACGCAACAAACTCCTTGGCCTCTGGGCGGCCAAAAAGCTGGGGTTGGCTGGCGAGGAAGCCAAGGCCTACTCCGATGACCTTGCCATGAGGGCGCTCGATATCGACCGTAATGACGTGCTCGGCAAGGTTCGCGATGACTTCAAGGCAGCGGGCGTGGTTCAATCGGATGAACAAATTCTGGCTGCCATGAGCAGGTTCTGGCTTGAAGCCGGCAACCGGAAACAAGCAACGGCAGATCCTAGCGACGTGGCATTGGTTCAAATCGCCCGCAATCTTCAGCCGAAGTGAGGGGGCGGTCTGGCGGGGCCGCGATGGTGCTTCGCTTTGCTTTGCTTTGCTTTCTGGGTGCAATCTGTCGTTGTCGGTCCCATCGACTTGTTTGCAAATAAAGCCTCGGTCGCCGTGGCAGGGGAGGGCGACTAGTCAAACCCTTGCTCGCCACTGTTTCCTCACCTCATGGCTTGGACTGATCGCTTGCGTTATGATGGGGATCACCGTTGCAGTGCGCGCGAGGAAGGGAATGGAGCGTCGTCTTGCTGCAATTCTGATCGCCGACGTCGCTGGATATAGCCGCCTGAGCCAGATCGACGAAGAGGCTACACGTCACGACTTTCAAGCCGACATAAATGAGATCATCGCTCCCAAGATCGCTGAGCATCACGGCCGGCTGATCAAGACGATGGGCGATGGACTGCTTGTCGAATTTCACAGTGTGGTCAACGCACTGCAGTGCGCAATCGAAATCCAGCGCGACATGGCTTTGCGAAATGCGTCGGTTCCGGCGGAGACCCGGCTTGAGTTTCGCATCGGGGTCAATCTTGGCGACATCATGGTCGAAGGCGACGACATTCATGGTGATGGCGTCAACATCGCCGCTCGCATCCAGGCCCTGGCAAGACCGGGCGGCATTGCGATATCAGGCACGACCTATGACCAGGTCAAGACGAAACTGGACCTTCACTACGTCTCGCTGGGACCGCAGAAGGTAAAAGGCATCGCCGAGCCGATCCGCGTCTATCGGGTCGATAGCGAAGGCGGCACTCGCTCGCGCTCCATACGGCTGAAAGGGTGGCCCTGGCGCGCGGCCGCCGTCATCGCCGTGCTTCTGATTTTTGCCGGTGCTGCCGTCTATTGGCGGCCGATCTGGGATTTCAGCCGGGCGCCGCAGCTTATCGAACGCTTCGCCTATCCGCTGCCAGACAAGCCCTCGGTGGCGGTGCTGCCCTTCATCAATGTCAGCGGTGATGCAAAACAGGATCATCTGGCCGAAGGCTTGACCGACGACCTCATCACGGAACTGTCGAAAGTGTCGGGTCTCTTCGTCATTGGCAGGCACTCGGTCTTCGCCGTGAGAAAGGACGTGGGCAGTATCCAGGACGTGGCGGCTGAACTCGGCGTCCACTACGTGCTCGAGGGTACGCTGCAGCGCGCGGGTCCGAGACTGCGCATCAACGTCAAGCTCATTGACGCGCTAACGGGACTTTCCATGTGGGCCGAGCGCTACGACCGCCAGTATGCCGATCTGTTCGCGGTTCAGGACGACGTCACGGGCAAGATCATTACCGCGCTCGAAGTCGAACTCACCGAAGGCGAGCGCAACCGGATCGAGCGCATGCCGACCGAAAATCTCGAGGCCTACGATTACTACATCAGGGCGGAACATGAGGGTCTCACCTACAGCGATGTCGATACCTATCGCCGGGCGCTGTCCTATTATCAAAGGGCGATCGATCTCGATCCCGGCTTTGCCGATGCGCATGCCGGGATCGCCCGCGTCGCGGTGGATGTCTGGCGCAACGACTACAACTTTCTGTGGTCGGCGGCGGTGGCACGCAAGATCGCCTATGACGCCGCCGGACAGGCACTCAAGCTCGATCCGAACAATGCCCGCGCCCACACCGTCCTGGCATTGCTGCAGCTTGTCGACGGACGGGACGGGGAGGCGCGTGAATCGGCAAAGCGCGCCGTGGAACTGCAACCCAACAGCGCCGAGGCATCGGGCAATCTGGCGCTTGTCCTGGCCCATACGGGAGATCACGAGAAGGCGGTCACTGAAATGGAAAGGGCGCTACGCCTCGACCCCACCCCGTCGCCGAGCTTTCGATTGCTGGCGGGCATCGTCTACTACACGGCGCGCGACAACAGCCGCGCCATCCCCCTGCTGGAGGAAGCCCGTAACGCGCTTCCGAATGCGGAAGCCGCACGCGAATTCCTGACGGCGGCCTATGGTTTGGAGAAAGACCAGGTTCGCGACGCAGCCGAGCGAACAAGCCTTCTGGCGCTCTTCCCCGAAAGCAATCTCACCTACTACAGCTATCTCTACGATTACTGGCGGGACGACGACCTGCAGCATCATCTGGCAGGATTGCGCGATGCCGGAATTCCGGACTGGCCGTTCGGGTTCGTCGGCGATGAGGGTCGTCAGGTAGGGGGAGAGGCGCTCCGTGATCTGATCAGCGGCAAGACCTGGGTCGGAAAGCACAAGAACGGAACGGCCTTCGTGCAGTTCTTCGACAAGGCAGGAAACACGGCCTACCGCAGCGCCAACACCAACATCACCGGCACCGTGGAACTGCAGGGAAACGAACTCTGCGAGAGGTACGCAGGCTATTTCCTCGATCGCATGGTATGCGGGCGGGTCTACCGAAACATCGACAAGGAACAAGCGGAGGCACGATACGTCCACGTCACACCGCAGGCGCTGAAGTTCTTCTCGCTGGCCCCATAACAACGACGATCATTTAGCCGATGAATGTTGCCAGTCCTTTTGCACCTTGTCGGCCATCAGCGTGTTTTGAACTTCGGACCAGTGCTTCTTCGAATCGACGACCTTGCTTGGCTTCTTTTCGAAACCGTCGGCTGCCCCGGGATCGTAGCTCAGATACAGCTTGCCATCGATGATGCGCCATGCCTGGGGATCGATATTGGTCGTGACCGTGCCGAACGAAACGCCGTCGGCACAATACCCACCATATTGTGGTGCATATCTTGCCGGATCGGCTACGAAAAGATCGCGATTTTCGGCGCTTGCGAAGTGCCATTCGGCACCGAGCCAGTGATGCGAATAGGCCGGCGATCCCTTGATCGCCTTGCTTTCGGTAAAGTAGGCGACCGGGTCATAGCCCTTGATCGCAACATCGCCGAAATAGCCGGTGTTGACGAGATCGTCGGCCGTCGCTGTACCGGCCGCCGCGAGGGGAAGCGCGACACCGGCGATGATCGCTGCTGCAAGCGCGGAGCTTCTTCGACTGAACATGATCGATCCTCCCAGTGAAGCCGGAAGTCTATTTCCGCTTGATGCATTCGCCGTAAAGCCAGTCGCCAACGACTTCCACGGGCTGGCAGACAGCTCCGGCTTTCAACAGCACCTCGGCAGCCTCCCAATGGGAGCGCCATCCGGCCTGCGTCAATGGCGTATAGCCGTTGCGTTCCTTGGCCTCCATGTCAGCCTTGTTGGCAAGCAGGAAGGCGATGATATCGGCGTGACCTTCCTCCGCCGCGGCATGCAGCGGTGACATGTGATAGAAGTTCTTGTCGTCGTTGATCAGGGCGCCTTTCGCGACCAGCAGTTCGACGATATCGAGATGCCCGCCATAGGCGGCGGCATGCAGTGCGGTCAGGCCGCCCTTGTTGCGAACCTCGATATCGGCACCCTTGTCGAGAAGAAGCACCACGATATCCTTGCGCCCGGCGAGCGCTGCAATCAGCAGCGGCGGTTCGCCCGCGCCATCGGGTTCGGCAATATCCGCGCCGCTGTCGATCGCCTGAGTTGCGCGTAACGGATCGCCATCCTTGACGGCGTCATGCAACGGCCCCGCCGTGGCGATCGTCGCCGCGAATGAAATTCCGAGCAAAAACGTGGTGAGGAGCTTCATGATCGTGGCTCCAAAATTTTGCCATATAAGGTATCATGAATATAAAGCCACGATCAAGCTAGCGCCGGCTGCGCCGCCATGGCGAAAGGACGGGCGGAGTTGACGCCGGCGAAGGGGCCGGGCGGCAATCCGGCAATTGTCGCCGGACCCCGTTGATGGTGCTGAACGGGTTGTCGCCCCCGGACCCAAGCCGAGAATTGCCGGTTTCCTGGGGCTGGAGCGATGTGCCTGATATTTTTTTGAATTTTTCCGACTTTGCGTGTTGACTTCACGGGGCGGTGGATCTAGAACCCGCTTCACCAACGAGGGCGGCGGCGCTGCAAGCGACCGACGAACTCGTGACAGAGTTTCTGGAGCGGCCGCAAGGCTGGTCGCTCGACCGGGATCCGGTCGATGGAAATGATGACGGACTTCCGGTTCGTCGGTTTTTTGACAATCGAATAGAGATGAAGAAAGAGAAACGTGGGCGGCGGCGCTCGCGGAAACCGGGAGACCGGTTTTCAACGAGACTTTGGCGGTCACGTTTTCTTATGAGAAGTTA
>JAEWPB010000053.1 GCA_023399465.1 Pseudomonadota bacterium | reverse complement strand
CTTTTCACAGCACGCCGCCACCCCGTTCCAGCCGTCGATGGCGGTGATCCTCTTCGACCTCGATCGCTTCAAGGAGATCAACGACCGCTATGGCCATGCAGCCGGGGACAGCGTCCTGACTGCTTTCGCCGAGGAACTGCGCCGCAATACCCGGGCGACCGATCTTTCCATCCGGCTCGGCGGCGAGGAATTCGCACTCATCCTGGAACGGACCCATCCCGATTGGGCTCACCAGACCGCCGAGCGCATCCGGCACGCCTTTGCCAGCCGTACGGTCGTGGTCGACGGCCACGGGATATGCTGTACCGCCAGTGCCGGCATCGCCTTCGGATCGGAGGAGGGGCATTCGCTCGACGCAATGCTGTCTGCGGCAGACAGGGCCCTTTATGCCGCCAAGAATGACGGCCGCAACCGCATTGCGGTCTCCGAACTGCCAAAGGCCGGTTGATCTCACCACCACACGTTCCGCCCCGCACCCTCGCCACTCTCCGCTCGTCCGGCTTCCCCTGCAAATCTAACGGGAAAGCGGCCTCGTTGCTTGACATCCGCGGCTGGAAAACTAGACCAAGCTCAGTGCTGGATGGCGGCAAAAGATAGGTGGTGTCCCCTTGCGAATTCTCTCTGAAGCTCATTTCCCGGAATTGCCGAACTACTATCGCGGCAAGGTGCGCGAGAACTACGATCTGCCTGACGGGCGACGGATCATCATCTCCACCGACCGGCTGAGCGCTTTCGACCGGATCCTCACCTGCATTCCCTACAAGGGACAGGTTCTGACCCAGACCGCCCGCTACTGGTTCGAGGCGACCAAGGACATCTGCCCGAACCACGTGCTGGAATATCCCGACGCCAACGTCGTCATCGGCAAGCGGCTCGATATCCTTCCGGTCGAAATCGTCGTGCGCGGCTATCTTGCCGGCACCACCGGCACGTCGATCCTCACGCTCTACAAAAAGGGCGAGCGGGAAATGTACGGCACGCGCCTGCCCGACGGCATGCGCGACAACCAGATCCTCCCCGAACCGATCATCACCCCGACCAGCAAGGCCTTTGACGGTGGCCACGACGAGCCCCTGACCCCGACCGAGATCGTCGAGAAGGGCCTGCTCACTGCCGAACAATGGGCGACGCTTTCGCGCTATGCTCTCGCGCTGTTTGCCCGTGGGCAGGAACTCGCCAGCAAGCGCGGCCTCATCCTCGTCGATACCAAGTACGAATTCGGCACCGATGCCGATGGCAACATCATCCTCGCCGACGAAATCCATACCCCGGACAGCAGCCGTTACTGGCTCGCCGACAGCTACCAGGCAAGCTTCGAAAAGGGTGAGCGTCCGGCCAGCTTCGACAAGGACTTCGTGCGCGCCTGGGTCGCCGAGCGTTGCGATCCATACAAGGACGAGATCCCCGAAATCCCGGCCGAGCTGATCGAGGAGACCTCGCGCGTCTATATCCGTGCGTTCGAAGCCATCACCGGCACCACTTTCGTGCCGGATGACAGCGGCGCCACGCCACGCGAGCGCGTGCACAAGAACCTCGAGCCGTACTTCACCAAGGGCTGACTGCCCAAGGCAGCGATGCAACCGCCGCAGTTCGCACGAACCCGGCGGTTGTTGGCTTTGAAAACAGTTCGATCCAGAACATTCAGTCCGCGAAAACTGCCCACTTTACAACTTGGGCAGACCGCGACAGCCTTGGAGCGCGTTCACTTGATCGTGATCGCGCCAATACAGGAGGGCAGGGCACGTGACACGCAGGCCGCGGCGCAAGGGCGAGGAAACCCGCGAAGACATCTTGTCGACTGCGGAGCAACTCTTTCGCGAGCAGGGATTTTCCAAGACCACGATTGCCGATATTGCGGCTGCCTTGTCGATGTCGCCTGCCAATGTCTTCAAGCACTTCCACTCGAAGACAGCGCTGGCCGATGCCATCGCCGCCCGCCACCTGAGCAATTTCACCGAACGCCTTTCCAGCGCGGACGTCGGCCTGTCGGCGCCCGAGCGAATGTTGAACCTCGCCATGCGCTTGATGGAAGCCCATCTCAAGGATTTCCAGGACGAGCCATATCTCTATGAAATGGTGATGATGACGGCGCGCTCGGGCTTGCCCAGCGGCAAGATCTACCGTCAACTGATCGAAAGGAAGTTCGCCGAGATCATTCGCGACGGTGTTGAAGCCGGCCTCTACTTCTGCGAGGCTCCGGAGAAGACCGCGGTGTTCGTTAGCGCTTCCCTGGTCGGGGTCCTGCATCCGGTGCTCGTCATCGAGGGGGAGCAGGACGAATTGCCTACCCGTTGCAGGGGGATCGTGGCGCTGATCAACAACGCGCTCCAGAACCCTCTTGCAAAGTGACGATCCTTTAAGTACGTCACTTTGCAACTGCTTCGGATGTCAGCGAGAGGATTCGCGCTGCGCCGGGCCATGCGGGTGCAGTTGCCCTCGTTTCCGAAAACAACAGGTATTGCCATGGCCCGACCAATTCTGCTGATCACGACCCTTCTTGCGCTCGTCGGAATTCTCTCGGCATGCAGCGATTCCGGAAACGGCGACCAGGCCAAAGCCGCCGCGGGCGCGCCTCCGCCCGGTGCGGTCGGGGTCATTACCATCAACGAGGGCACATTCCCGATTACCGCCGTGCTGCCCGGCCGCGCCGAAGCGTACCAGTCCGCGGATATCCGTCCACGCGTCACCGGCATGATCAAGGAAATCACCTTCAAGGAAGGCAGCCGGATCAACGAGGGCGATCTCCTCTACCAGATCGAGGACGACAGCTACAAGGCAGCGGTTGCCAAGGCCGAAGCCAGCGTCGCAAAGGCGGAGGCAAGCGTGCCGAGCGCCGAGGCGAACCTCGCCCGTTACGAACGCCTCGTCAACAGCGGCGCCACGCAGATCGAATATGAAAACGCGAAGGTGACGCTGCTGCAGGCCAAGGCCGAAGTCGCAGCGACCAAAGCCGCATTGCAGCAGGCCCAGATCGACCTCGACCTCACGAAGATCCGAGCGCCCTTCAGCGGCATCATCGATGAAACCGCTTTCAATATCGGCAATGTCGTCACCGCCAACCAGGCGCAGGCACTGACGACCATCCGTCAACTCGACCCGATCTACATCAAGCTGACCGAATCGAGCACCAATCTCCTGAAGGTTCGCGCCGCGATGGCATCCGGAGAGGTCAAGGGACGTGCCGAGGACATCGACATTGCCCTGACGCTCGAGGATGGAACCGACTACAGTCACCGGGGCAAACTCGACATGTCGAAGACCACGGTCAGCGAGACGACCGGTACCGTGTCGACGCGGGTCGTCTTCCCCAATCCGGACCAGTTGCTGCTGCCAGGGATGTACGTTCGCGCAACGGTGACCGTCGGGGAGCGCAAGGGTTTCCCGATCCCGCAACTCGCCGCCACCCGTGATGCGGACGGCAATATCAACGCCCAGTTCCTTACGGCCGAAAACAAGGTCGAGAAGCGGGTATTCAAGGATGCCTACGCCTCCAACAATACATGGCTCGTGACCGAGAATATCAAGGACGGAGACAGGCTGATCGTTTCCGGCCTGCAGTGGATCGCCCCCGGCATGGCGGTCGCCCCCACCGAAATGAAAATCGATGAAAACGGCGTGGTCGTTGCGGCCGCCGCCGCTCAGGCCGACGCCGCAGCGCCGGCAACCAACTGATGACGCCCGTGCTGCATCTATCGTTTTCACCGAGGCGCTGAAGCCACAATGGCCAAGTTTTTCATCTACCGCCCGATCTTTGCCTGGGTAATCGCAATATCGATCATGCTCGGCGGCCTGCTGGCGATCTCCAGCCTGTCGATCTCGCAATATCCTGACATCGCGCCGACGACGGTGCGGATCAACGCCACCTATCGTGGCGCCAGCGCTGAAACGGTCGAGAAGTCGGTGACGACGATCATCGAGGACGGCATGACCGGCCTCGACGACCTCACATACATGACATCGCAGTCGACCACCGGCGCGTCCTCGATCACGCTGACCTTCGGCAATTCGGTCGATCCCGATATCGCGCAGGTGCAGGTACAGAACAAACTGCAGCTGGTGCAGTCGCAACTGCCTTCGGAAGTGCAGCGCGAGGGCATTACCGTCACGCGTTCGACGTCGAGCATCCTGCTCGTCGGGGCGCTGGTATCAACAGATGGCACCCGCTCGTCCGTGGACCTCGGAAACATGGTCGCCACCTCGATCGAGGACCAGATCCAGCGCCTCGAAGGGGTCGGCAGCATCCAGACTTTCGGCGCCGGCTATGCGATGCGGGTCTGGCTCGATCCGTACAAGCTGGAAAAGTTCCAGCTGACCTCGAACGACGTGACCGCCGCGATCCGCGTCCAGAACACCCAGGTGTCGGTCGGCTCGCTCGGCGCCCAGCCGACGATGGACGGCCAGCAGATCAATGTCACGATCACCGCGCAAAGCCAACTGACCACCGTTGCCGACTTCGAAGCCATCATCCTGAAGGTCGAGACGGACGGTTCGAATGTCCGCCTGCGCGATGTCGCGCGCATCGAGATCGGCCAGGAAAGCTACGGCGGCAACGGCCGCCTGAACGACAACCCCGCCGCCGGCTTCGCCGTAAACCTGGCAACGGGCGCCAATGCTATCGACACCGCGGAACGTGTCCGCGCAGCCCTTGATGTCATTGCCAAGGGTCTGCCGGCCGGCGTCGAGATCGATTACCCTTACGATACCACGCCCTTCGTCAAGCTATCGATCGAGAAGGTGGTGCACACGCTTATCGAAGCGATCGTGCTTGTGTTCCTGGTGCTGCTGATCTTCCTGCAGAACTTCCGCGCGACGCTGATCCCGACGATCGCCGTCCCGGTCGTGCTGCTCGGAACATTCGGCATCCTCGCCATCACCGGCTATTCGATCAACACGCTGACGATGTTCGCCATGGTGCTGGCAATCGGCCTTCTCGTCGACGATGCCATCGTCGTCGTCGAGAACGTCGAGCGCATCATGACCGAGAAGGGGCTGTCGCCTCTCGAAGCCACGGTGAAGTCGATGGGCGAAATCACCGGCGCGCTGATTGGGATTGCGCTGGTGCTGACGGCCGTATTCATCCCAATGGCCTT
Organism: Pseudomonadota bacterium; assembly: GCA_023399465.1. GTDB lineage: Bacteria > Pseudomonadota > Alphaproteobacteria > Rhizobiales > Rhizobiaceae > Ferirhizobium. The sequence goes on along the minus strand of JAEWPB010000053.1, from coordinate 48,448 downwards.
CTTCGGTGGCTCGACGGGCATCATTTACCGGCAGTTCTCCGTGACCATCGTTTCGGCGATGCTGCTGTCTGCGCTGGTTGCGATCGTGCTGACGCCAGCGCTCTGCGCCACCATGCTGAAACCGGTGAGCGAACATGGGAAGAACCGCGTTGCAGAATGGTTCAACCGCAACTTCGACCGGTCGACCAATGGCTATGTCGCGACCATCGCCTATCTGCTGAAGCGACCGCTCCGGGTCATCGTCGTGTTCCTCGCCATCGGCTTCGGGTGTGCTTACATGTTCAACCGCATGCCGAGTTCGTTCCTGCCGGTCGAAGACCAGGGCGTCCTGATGACGATCGTCACCACGCCGCCGGGTTCCACGACCCAGCAGACCGACGCGCTGGTGAAGAAGGTCGAGGCCTATTTCCAGAACGAGGAGAAGGAGGCTGTCGCTTCGGTCTTCGCCGCCCTCGGTTTCGGCTTCAGCGGATCCGGCCAGAACAGCGCTATCGTCTTCGTCAAGTTGAAGGATTTCGCCGAACGCAGCGAAGACCGCCTGCATGCCCAGGCCGTCGTCACGCGCGCGCTCGGGCACTTCTTCACGCTCCGCGAAGGCCAGGTGTTTGCACTCCTGCCGCCGGCCATCCAGGGACTCGGCATCTCCAGCGGTTTTTCGATGTATCTCGTGGACAGCGGCAACAAGGGCAACGAAGCGCTGTCCAAAGCCGCGAGGGACCTGATTGCCAGCGGCGGCGGCACCGGCAAGGTGGTTGCACTGCGCAACAACAACAAGGAAGTCGAGCCGCAGATGAAGGTGCTGCTCGATCAGGAAAAGATCGGCGCAATGGGGGTCGACATCTCCGCCGTCAATGCGATGCTGGCCACCATCTTCACCGGCAGCAATGTCAACGACTTCACGCTGAATGGCGAAATCAAACCGGTCTATGTCCAGGGCGATGCGCCCTATCGCATGCAGCCCTCCGACCTCGACCACTGGAATGCACGCAACAACGATGGCGAGATGGTGCCGTTCTCGTCCTTCACCAATGTCGCATGGGTGAACGGAACGCCGGCGCTGTCACGCTTCAATGCCACCAGCGCCATACCCCTCGATGGGGCGGCGGCGCCCGGCGTCAGTTCCGGCGATGCGATGCTGGAAATGGAACGGCTGACCGACCAGCTCGGCGGTGGCTACAGCGTCGCCTGGCAGGGGATTTCCTATCAGGAGCGCCTCTCGGGCGCGCAAGCTCCCATCCTCTACGCCATCTCGGTGCTTGTCGTGTTCCTGTGCCTCGCCGCGCTCTATGAAAGCTGGTCGGTACCGTTCTCGGTCATCATGGCCGTCCCCGTTGGCGTTCTCGGCGCGCTCGCGGCCGCCCTGATGTTCGGGCAGTCAAACGACGTGTATTTCAAGGTTGGCCTGCTGACCACGATCGGGCTCGCGGCAAAAAATGCGATCCTGATTGTCGAGTTCGCGCGGGACAGACAGGAAGCGGGAAAAGGTATAATCGAAGCGACCCTCGAGGCCGCCCGCCTGCGTCTGCGCCCGATCATCATGACTTCGCTTGCCTTCATACTCGGCGTCGTGCCGCTGGCGATCGCGACCGGAGCGGGCTCGGCAGCTCAAAACGCTATCGGCATCGGCGTCCTTGGCGGCATGCTGGCAGCAACTGCGCTGGGAATATTCTTCGTTCCCTCGTTCTTTGTGATCATTCGACGGCTTTTTAACGGCAATAGTGGCAAAAATGCACTGTAACGATTAAGAAGATACTGTTACATTTCAGGCGACTCGTTCCCGATTCTCGATCGGGGGCAGTAAGTATGCATCGGACGGCCGACCAGTATCCATGAAGGATAATCACGGCAGCTCGGAAAACTCGGTCAAGTTTTTTAGGATAATTGGATGATTTCGCTGCGTGTAACCGTCCCATTGGCGCTTCTCCTTCTTTCCGGCTGCGTAACCGGCCCTAATTATACTCCACCCCAGACACCGCTCCCCGCGAAGTTTGCCGAGGGCGGAGTAAAGAGCGACGGCGACGTTGCTACCATCGCCTGGTGGACCGGCTTCGGTGACCCCTTGCTGAACCGCTATGTTCAGGAGGGCCTTGCCCAGAACCTGTCCGTGTTGCAGGCGCTTGAACGCATCACCGCCGCAGAAGCCAACGTCGTTTCCGCAGGCGCCGGTTCGCTGCCGGCCCTGACGGCAGGCGCTGACGCATCGATCAGCGGCCAAACCGGCAACCTCCGCACCTCGCGCGGGACCACCAAGACGCTAGGCACCACCGCCTCGGCTTCCTGGCTCCTTGACCTGTTCGGCGAATATCGCCGTTCGAAGGAAAGTGCGCTTGCATCACTGGATGCAGCCTACGCCAACACCGACGTCGCCAAGATGACGCTGCTGTCGAACCTTGTGTCGGCCTACATTGACGTCCGCTTCTTCCAGGCGCGCATCGCCATCGCCAACGAAAACCTCAAGTCTCGTCGCGATACCCTGGAACTGACCCAGTTCCAGCTCGAGGCAGGCGCCGCCTCGCGCCTCGACGTGGTGCAGGCCGAAGGTCTGGTGAACTCGACCCTGTCGGAACTGCCGCCGCTCGAAATCAACTTCCGCGTCGCCGCCCACCAGTTGGCAACGCTTCTCGGCAAGCCCGCTTCGTCGCTGGTTTCCGAACTGCAGCGCGGCGCACCGCAGCCGGTTGCCCGCCGCAGCGTCAACGCCGGCGTGCCTGCCGACCTGATCCGCAATCGTCCTGATGTGCGCGCAGCCGAACGCCAGCTTGCCGCCGCGACGGCAGCAATCGGCGTCGCCGAGGCCCAGCTCTATCCGTCGATCACGCTCAGCGGCAGCATTTCGCCATCGATCACCCGTACGCCGAACGGCAACGGCTCGATTGGCAGCTGGTCCTTCGGGCCGACCCTGACGCTGCCGATCTTCGATGGTGGCGCGCTGCGCGCCAACGTCGACTCCGCGAACTCGACCGCGCGTGAACAGTATCTGGTCTGGAAGCAGGCGGTTCTCCAAGGCGTACAGGACGTCGAAGACGCCCTTGCTGCAGTGAAGCGCGACGTTCAGACCGTTGCGGCCCTGCGCGCGACCGTAAAGTCGTACCAGGAAGCGCTCGAACTCTCGACAGCAAGCTACAAGGACGGCGCGTCTTCGCTGCTCGACGTTCTCGATGCCCAGCGCTCGGTTTCGACGGCGCAGGCCAGCCTCGCCGCGGCGGTTCAGCAGATGGCGCTTGACTACGTCTCGCTCAACGTTGCAATCGGCGCCGGCTATGCGCCTGGCCCGGGCAACGGTTCCTGAACCACAAGCGGCATAAACTGAAATGAAAAGCGCGGGCAGGTCCCGCGCTTTTTGCATGGAACCATAGACGCCGTCGCTCGTTTGGCCGTAGTCCCCCGAATTGCAGCAGGAGGAGGCCATGACGGTAATGGCAATGCAGAAGAAGATTCACGAGATTGTTGCCGATCCCACCATGCCGGTCAGTCACAAGATCGAGGAACTTCAGGCGCTCGACGAAGAAGCCCGCGCCCTGCAGCGTGCGGCGACCGAAAGCACCATGGACGACGATGACGGATTGCAGAACAATCTCCGCCTGATCGAGAAGGCGCTGCTCGATCTCGGCGTCGACAATCAGGAAAAGGGTCCGGCTACGCTTTAAGACCGTCCCGGCACATCAAATCGCGTGACAGGCAACGCTGCGCCCTGCGGCGACGGTGCGTAGCTGCGGGCGCTCGGTCAAGCACCGTTTCATCACCAACGGACAGCGCCCGGCATAGGGGCATCCTTTTGACATGTCGCCCGGCCCATCCGGGCGAACCAGCCGCTCGACTGCGGGTCGTCCGATTTTTTGTATCGACGGAGACGCATCCCGCAACTTGCGGCTATAGGGATGCAGGGGCTGATCGAACAACATACCTGCCGGGCCAATTTCGACCACGCGTCCGCGGTACATCACGCCGACGACATCGGCGATGCAATCCACGACCGCCAGGCTGTGACTGATAAACAGGAAACCGACGCCACGTCTTTCCCTCAAGTCCATGATCAGATTGAGGACCTGGGCCTGAACCGAAAGATCCAGCGCCGACACGGGCTCGTCGGCGATCACCAGTTTCGGCACGGTGATGAGAGCACGGGCAATGGCGATCCTCTGCCGCTGCCCGCCTGAGAACTCGTGCGGATAGCGATCGGCGGCTCCGGCTGGAAGACCGACGGCCGCCAGCATTGCGCCAACCCGGTCCTTCTCTTCCGTCCTGTCGGGACGCTGCTCCAGCACGTGGAGCGGCTCGGCGACGATTCTTCCGACCTGCTGGCGCGGATCGAACGAACCATAGGGATCCTGGAAGATCATCTGGAAGTTGCGACGCATGGGCTTCAAGCCGGAGGCCGGCAGCGCGAACAGATCGCTCCCTTCGAACAGCACTTTTCCCGCGGAAGGCCGGTCGAGCGCCGCGACAAGACGGGCAAGCGTGGACTTGCCGCAGCCGCTTTCCCCCACGAGCCCGAAAATCTGGCCGGCCGCAATCTGCAGCGAGACATCGTCCAAGGCATGCGTCACTTGCGCCTGGCCGAACAGGCGGCGGCTCCTGTATATGCGCGAGAGGTTCCGGATCTCGACAAGGGGAGGGGCGGTCATGCCGAAACCTCGCCTCCGCGACCGACCCGAATGCATCGCACCCCACGTCCCTCACCGAGGTCCTGCCAATGCGGCTCAGCGGCGAGGCACGCGTCGATCCTGTCGGGACAGCGGTCGGAGAACCGGCAACCTCGAGGCAACTCGGAGAAACCGGGAACCGTGCCTGGAATCGCAGCCAACCGCGTCTGACCAACGCGCCTCTCAGGAATGGCTGCCAGCAGACCACGCGTATAGGGATTTAAGGGCCGCTCGAGCACCGAGCGCGTCGGTCCTTCCTCCATCCTCGCCCCGGCATAAAGCACGATCATGCGTTCGCATGAACCGGCAATCACCCCGAGATCGTGGCTGACGAGGATCATGGCCATGTTGCCGGTGCGGACATGCTCGGCCAGGATATCCAGTATCTCTCCCTGCACGGTCACGTCGAGCGCCGTCGTCGGTTCGTCCGCGATCAACAGTTCCGGTCCCGATGCCAGCGCGATGGCGATACCCACCCTCTGACGCTGTCCGCCGGACAGCTCATGCGGATAACTGCGGGCCCGCGACACCGCATCCGCGATACGCACCTGCTCGAGAAGCCGGACCGCTTCGCGCCGGCCGTCACTCCAGCTCACCCCGCGATGCCAGACGATACCTTCGGCAATCTGGTCGCCGATCGTCATCGCCGGATTGAGCGCCGTCATCGGTTCCTGGAAGATCATGCCGATCCGTCGCCCCCGCACACGGCACAGTTCGTCCTCGTCGAGCGACAGCAGGTCGCGGCCATCGAGCTCGATCCGGCCCCGCGTCCGCATCAGCGGCGGCAGCAAGCCAATGATCGCCAGTGCCAGCAGGGACTTGCCCGATCCGGACTCGCCGACGATCCCGAGCGTCTGGCCCTTCTCGAGCACAAAGGAAATATCGTTCAGCACGGCCATTTCAGCCGCCGCCGATCTCGCGAACGAAACTGAAAGCCCGCGCACCTGAAGCAGTGGCGGGCTCATTTCTGCCCCCTTGCGCGCGGGTCTAGATAGTCCCGGAGACCGTCGCCAAGCAGGTTGAAACCGAGGACGGCAAAGGCGATCGCCAATCCGGGTGCGATGGCGAGCCATGGCGCCTGGCCCAGATAGGTCTGGCTGTCGGCGAGCATTCGTCCCCAGGTCGGCGTCGGCGGCGGTATGCCGAGACCGAGGAAGCTCAATCCGGCCTCGGTCAGGATCGCCAGTCCCAGCTGGATGGTGACCTGCACGATGATGGGGCTGGAGATGTTCGGCAGGATATGCTCGACGGTGATGCGCGTGGTTCCCTTTCCGGCCCCGCGAGCTGCCATGATGTAGTCGCGCGCCCAGATCTGCCGGGCGGAACCGGAGGCCACGCGTGCAAACACCGGGATCATGAACACCGCGATGGCGATGATCGCCGTCATCCGGCCTGTACCGAGAAATGCACCGAGCATCATCGCCGACAGGATCGGCGGCAATGCGAAAATGATGTCGCAACCGCGCATGACCAGCGCCTCGAGGATACCCCGCCGCGCGGCAGCAGTGACGCCGACCACGGTACCGGCGACAGCTCCGAGAGTGACTGCGACAACAGCGGTCGAGAGCGAATTCCATGCCCCGACCATCACCATCGACAGGACATCGCGCCCGAGCTGATCGTTCCCGAGCAGACCGTATTCGAAGGGCCCCTTGAGTTTCTGGGCGATCTGCAGCTTTGCGGGCGGATAGGGCGTCCAAACGAGGGACAGAAGCGCGACGGTGCAGAGCAGCAGCGTCACCGCAAAACCGGAAACGAGTTTCGGATGGCGCGCCGCCAAGGATACATTCGGTGTAGTCCGGGCCGCGACTGTCAATGGAGAGTGCGTCATTCGCGCCCGTCCCTCAGCCGTGGGTCGAGAACGAGATAGACGAGATCCACGAGGAAATTCATGACGATGACCAGTGCCGCGAATGTCAGCACCACAGCCTGCATGACAACGATGTCCCGTTGCGCCAGCGCCTGGTAGGCAAGGCGGCCAAGACCCGGCAGGCTGAAGACGTTTTCGACGAGAACGGCCCCCGCGATCAGGAAGGTGAACTGCAGTCCGAGGATGGTGACAACAGGCACCAGCGCATTCGGCACGGCGTGACGCCAAAGTGCCACCTTCTTCGGGATGCCCTTTGCCCGGGCGGTGCGAATGAAATCCTCGCCGAGCACATCGAGGACTGCCGAGCGGGTGACCCTCGTCAGCACGCCCGCCTGGGGCAGCGCCAGCGCAATGGCCGGCAGGGCAAGCGCCACCAGACAGGGAATGATGCCGGCGTGCCAGCCGGGAAAGCCGCCTGCGGGCATCCACCCGAGTTCAACCGAAAACAGCAGAATAAGGAGCAGGCCGATCCAGAATCCCGGAACCGCGATGCTGGACTGGGCGAAAACCGTGGCGACATGATCGATGAACCCGTCACGGCGCGAGGCCGCCGCCACGCCCAGCGGAATTGCAATCGCAACAGACAGAAGGATCGCGATCAGGGCCAGCGGCAGGGTCACGGCCATCCGCTCCATCACCAGTTCGCTCACCGGCACGCCGTAGGTGAAGGAGCGCCCGAGATCGCCGTCGAGCAGGGCGAGTGCCCATGCGACGTAACGGACGAAAAACGGTTGATCGAGCCCCATGTCATGGCGTAATGCGGCAAGTGTATCGGGCGCAGCCGACGTCCCGAGCATGATCGCCGCCGGGTCGCCCGGCAACAGATCCATGATCACATGGATCAGCACCGACACGGCAGCCAGCGTCAGGATCAGGCTGGCGATCCGGCGCGACAAGAGTGCGATCATCCATATTCCCTTGGCGAAGGCATCATTCCGACAGTCCACGGCAATCCGATTTCCCGGACCACCCGGAAAACCAGTATTGCCCTCAATACCTTGTGCAGGGGAAACAGGAAAGTGCGTTTACATCGCCAACCGCGACGCTCTTCACTCGTTCCAATAGACCTGGTTGAGCACGTTCGACGGGATAGGCTCGTTTGGCCACAGCCCCTTCAGGCGCTTGTCCCAGACGCCAAGCTTCGGCATGACGAACAGGTAAAGCGCTGGAACGTCCTCGGCGAGAATCCGCTGCGCTTCACCATAGATCTTCTCGCGCTCGGCCGGATCGGTGGTCAGCTCCACCTTCTTCATCAGTTCGTCGAATGCCGGATTGCGGTAATTGAAGTAGTAGGGATCGCGGGAATAGATGTCGATGTCCATCGGTTCGGCGTGGGCGACGATCGTCATTTCATAATCACGACCGCTGAACACGTCCTGGACCCATTTGGCCGGGAACTCCGTCGGTTCGATCTTCATGGTGACGCCGATATCGGCAAACAATGCCTGCATAACCTCGGCGCTCCGCGGCGAATAGGACATCTGCGGGGTCTTGATCGTGAAGGTGAAGCCGTCGGGATAGCCCGCTTCCGCGAGCAGCGCCTTGGCCTTTTCCGGATCGTAGGGCAGCACGCCCGTCTCGTCGACATAGCCGCGATTGTTGGGGGTGAAGTGGCTGCCAATCGGCGTGCCGAGGCCGGACCATGCGCCTTCGATGATCGTCGGACGATCAAGCGCCATCATCAGCGCCTGGCGTACCCGCTTGTCGTCGAAAGGCTTTCGGGCATTGTTCATCCCCGCCACGACCTTGAGTTCGGTATTGCCGATCTCGGTTTCGAGGCGCGGATCGTCCTTGAACGAAGCCATCAGTTCCGGAGCGCCGAATTCCGGAAAGGCGTCGACGTCGCCGGACTTCAGTGCCGCCGCCTGGGCCTGCGGATCGGAGATGAAACGGAACGTCACCTTCTCCAGCTTGGCGGCTGCATCCTTGTTCCAGTAATCAGGATTGCGCGCGAGTTCGACCCTGTCCCCCTTGACCCAATTCACAAAGGTGAATGGCCCGGTTCCGATCGGGTGTATCTTGTCGCTATCCGCGCTCTTCGTCCCGACAATGCTCGAGGAGGGCCAGGCGAGCCAGTAGAGCAGGCTGCCGTTCGGCTGCTTGAGCTTCACCACGAGGGTCTGCGGATCAGGCGTCTCGATGCTGTCGACAGCCGCGAAGAAACGTTTCTGCGGATTGACCGAACTTTCACCGCGCGCCCGGTCGAGCGACGCCTTGGCAACCGAGGCATCGAAAACCTGCCCGTCGTGAAACTTGACGCCATCCTGCAGGTGTAAGGTGTAGGTCAGCCCATCGGTCGAAACATCCCAGCTCTTGGCAAGCTGCGGGCGGATCTCGCCATTCTGATCGATCGTCGTCAGGCCTTCGAAAATGTTCTGCCAGGTGACCTGGCCGATGGCGACGGGCGCCGCGATCGTCGGATCGAGACCGGTCGGCTCGATCCCCATGCCCAGCACTAGTGACGTCTTCGGCGCATCGGCGAGGGCCGGGCGGGCTGCGGTCAAATCGATGGCTGTCGAAAACAAAAGGGTGGCGGCGGCCACGAGGGTGCCGAAAACAAGACTGCGGCTGCTAGGCATCATACTCCCCGTAAAGGCCCGCGGTGGACGACCGGATAGCCCTGTCCATCCATGAAATTCGCGCGCAATCTGTCATTTTATGCTGCTCTGCACAACGTCGAAATGACCCATTACCCCTCGGAAAGGTTCACATCGAGAAAGGATCGGCCAATCCGCCGGGGTGGAAACGCTCATGCCACGACAACTGGCTGCCGGGCTGCGGCAGCCGTCGGGCAGCGAACACGCCGCGCGCTGCTGCGCGAGCGGTCACGATTGCCGCCAGATGGCAGATCTCCATGAACTCGGCCATGCCGGCCAGCGGCTTGGCGCAGGTCGCCGCGGAAAACACCGTATCGCCATCGGCCGAGAGATGCGCCGGGTGGATCGCCCGTGCCAGACCGTCATGCCCGAGAATCGACATCCGGTGGGCCTGCGCCTTCGTCAGCACCGCATCGGTCACCACCGTGGCAATGCTGGTGGCGGTCACGTTCACCCCCTTCAGGCGCATCGCCACGTCATTCTCTCCGAACTCGTATGGCAACCCCAGACCGCCGTACTCGCCCTCGACCTCGAAAGGCGCCGCCCAGAAATGCGGCCCGTCGCCGATCGTCGGCGACCCCAGCGCATTGACGGCCACGATTGCCGCGACGACGTGCCCCGCGGCCGTGCGCACACTCGCCGAGCCCAATCCGCCCTTGCAGCTTGCCGTCGTCGCACCGGTGCCGGCGCCGACAGTTCCCAGTTCGAAGACGCCCGGCCTTGCCGCCTTGAAGGCGGCATAGCCCATGTCGCGATAGGGAGAATGCAAGCCCCAGTCCTTGTCGCCGCCATTCAGCAGATCCATCAGGATCGCCTGCGGCACGATCGGCACGCGAGTGGAGCCGACCTCCAGGCCGCGCCCGATCTCGCGCAAACCCGCCTGAACGCCGCCTGCTGCATCGAGACCGAAGGCCGAGCCGCCGGAGAGCACGAACGCATCCACCTTTTCGACCGTTTTCGCGGGATCGAGGAGATCGGTATCGCGTCCGCCCGGCGCACCGCCGAGTATGGAGCCGGAGGCAATGGCCGGCTCGTCGAAGACGATTGCAGTGACGCCCGAACCGAGCGCGAGATCGGTGGCATGGCCGACCGCGACACCCTCGACGTCCGTCAGAAGATTGCGCAATTCCGTCACGTCGAGCCTCCCGCCTGATGATTCCCGGATACGATCATTGCCGCAAGCCGCTCGCTAAGGAAAGAGTAGTGCTGCCAGAGCCCGATGGCTATTCGGCCCGATAGCCCCGTCGACGCTTTTGCGCGGACAGCGCCTCGAGCCTCAGAACGGCCTCGCTTTCGCTGCTGTAGAACTCGGTCAATGACTGTCCGATCGTGCCGATCCGTCCCCAGCGACGGACAAGTGCATGTTCGGCAAACAGGCTGGGCTCAACGGACAGGCCATAGAAGCGCGCCATGTTCCTCGCCGGATCGCGGCGAAACAGAAGTAGTGGTTGGGTGTTGGTTGTCATGCCGGAATCTTCCGGCAGCCACACAAAACCGTCCAACGACTAATTTGAATCGGTCGCGGCCGACCGATTCATGGTGCTGATGAATGGGGACCGCGCCGATTGCGCGATCCCGTCGGCAGATTGCCGGGTTCATGCCGCCGGCAAGTTGAAACTTGCCAGGCGATCCTTCAACTGGCCGATCGTCGCCGCATCGGCATTGGCAAAGGCAAAGCGCAGGAACGGCTCCTGTACCGGCCCGAAATAGACACCCGGAAGGCAGACAACGCCTGCATCCTTGGCGAGCCGCTCGGCGACCCAGGCAGAGGACACGCCTTCGAACGGATGGCGAATGAAGGCGAAGTAGGCTCCGATCGCCTCCATCCGCCATTGCGGCAGTTCGGCCATCACGGACTTGAGCGCATCGGTTCGCCGCAGGATCTCGGCACGGTTGCCGGCCCGCCATTCGCCAAGCGCCGGTATCGCCTTGGCAAGCGCGCCTTGTGCCGCGCGCGGCGCACAGATCTGCAGGTTGTCCATAACCTTCGTCACCTGCTCGACCACCGCCGGCCCTGCGGTAATCGCACCCAGCCGGTGGCCCGGAATGCAGAAGGACTTCGAGAAGCTGTAAAGCTGGATCAGCGTGTCTTCCCAGCCGGGGATCGAAAAAAGATCGTGGGGGCGTTCGCTCCCTTGCGGCAGGAAATCACGATAGGTCTCGTCGAGGATCAGCCAGACGCCCTTGCGGCGGCAGATCTCGAAAATCTCGCGCAACAACCCCGCCGGATAGATTGCACCGGTTGGATTGTTCGGCGTTACCAGAACAATCGCCTTGACCTCGTCTACCAGTGCATTCTCGATGTCGGAAGGATCGGGCAGGAAACCACGCTCGGCATCGCAGGTGATGAGCGAGACGCCGACGCCGAGCATGGCAAGCGTCGTCTCCTGGTTGAAGTAGAAGGGCACGGTCATCGCCAGCTTGTCGCCGGCTCCGGCAACCGTCATCGCCGCACACATGAAAGCCTGGTTCGCCCCTGACGTGATGTGGATGTTGCCGGCGGAGATCGCAGCGCCGTAGAGTTCGCCCAGATGCGTCGCATAGGCTTCCCGCAACGGCTGCTCGCCTTCGATCGCGCCGTAACCGGTATATGCAGTCGATCCCGCCGCCTCCGAAAGCCAGCGAAGCATGTCGGGATGCGCGGGATAGCCCGGAACCGCCTGTGACAGGTCGATCAGCGGACCTTTTTCACCCCCATAGGCCCGCGCCCAGGAGAGAACTGCCGGAACCGGTGGTTGGGACAAGGATGCGATAAGCGGATTGAATGCGGGATGCGGCATGGAAATGTCTTTCTTGAACCCTGATAATTGAACTAGGCGGCGGCGATCTTCCGGCGCGCCGGTGTCGTCTTTCGTTTTGGCTGTGATTTGCGCGCCTTGGACGCGCTTGCCGGCAATGCTTTTTCAGTCGCTTCGGCCTTTGCGCCCTTTCCGCGCACCACATGGCGGGCAGACGCTTGCGGTTCGGCAACGCGATCGCTTTCCAGTGCCGTAAACAGCCAGTCGATGAACACCTTGACGATCGGCGCGCTTCGCACCTCGTTGCGGCAGGCGACATAGAAGGCATCCTGCGCGGGAACCGCCAGATCGAACGGGATGACCAGATCGCCTTTCGCCAGCAGGTGGCTGGCGGTAATCGTGTCGCCAAGCGCAACGCCCTGGCTGTGCACGGCCGCTTCCGTCGACAACCGGGCATCGCTCATGAAATGCTGGCGTCCTCTCGGCATGTCCAGCCCATCGGCAGCGGCAAGCCAGGTGTTCCATTCGCGGCCGTCATCGCCATGCAGCAATACGTGGTCGCGCAAGTCCCTGATCGACCGCAGCGGGCGAATGTTGAGAAGCGACGGCGAGACGACGGGGAAAAGTTCGAGATTGCTCCACAAGCGGGTCCAGCAATCAGTCCACTGGCCCGTGCCGTAAAGGACGCAGACATCGAGTTCCAGGGCGCGAATGCGGCCAGGGTCGTTGGAAGCCTCCAGCGACAGGCTGATCTCGGGATATTGCTCGGTGAACTCGTTGAGCCGCGGCAGCAGCCAGTGCGAAAGCAGCGCAGGCACACAGGAAATGCGCAATGCCCCGCTGGTCGACGGCCGGCTCATCAGAGCGGTTGCCGCCGCTATGCCCTCGAAGGCGTCGGTCACCGCAGGGAGCAACAGCGCACCCTGCGGCGTAAGCTTCAGCCGCTTGCCGCCGCGCTCGAAAAGCGGCGCGTTGAGCGAGGCTTCCAGCGCTCGGATCTGGTGGCTGACGGCACCGTGAGTCACGTTCAGCTCGCGAGCAGCCGCCGAGACCGAGCCACGCCGGGCCGCCGCCTCGAAGGCACGCAACGGGTTCAACGGAGGCAGGCGACTGGACATCGGCACCCATGCAGGTTGTGTGAAATTTTCTCACGCGAAACGCTACAACAATGACAATTGCATTTCCATCGATTTTGTTACGTAATGGTCGTCAATAACAATAACGACTTGGGGAACATCAGTATGCAAGCCACGAATCCGGCCTGACGCCCCCAAGTCTTTGTGAACACGAAAGCGAGGGTGTCCATGTCGTGGAACGAAAATAAGCTCAAGGATCTCCAGTCTCGGTTCGGCGAAAGCGCCGGAAGCGATATCCATGATCCGAAGTTCCGGCGGGTGGCGGAAAAGATCATCAGCAAGAGCGGCACGCGTCTCGCACCCTATGCCGGCATCCCGACGCTGCTCTCAGCGCCGTCAAGGCCGGTCGACAATGACAACCCCGATTTCGGCGACCTGCAGGTGGCGCTCCTCGGCATCCCGATGGATCTCGGGGTTACCAACCGCAACGGTTCGCGTTTCGGGCCGCGGGCGCTGCGCACCATCGAGCGCATCGGCCCCTACAACCACGTTCTCGAATGCGCGCCGTGCTTCGAGTTGCGGGTGGCCGACATCGGTGACATCGCCTTTGCCAGCCGCTATCGCCTCGAACAAAGCCACATCGACATCGAGCGGCGCCTGAACCAGATCGTCGATGCCGGTGTCGTGCCGCTGTCGGTCGGCGGTGACCACTCGATCAGCTACCCGATCCTGAAGGCCGTCGGCAAAAAGCAGCCTGTCGGCCTCATCCACATCGATGCCCATTGCGACACCAGCGGCCCGTTCGACCAGACGAAGTTCCATCACGCCGGTCCGTTCCGAAATGCCGTGCTCGACGGCGTCCTCGACCCGACCCGTACCGTGCAGATCGGCATTCGCGGCGCTGCAGAATATCTCTGGGAGTTCTCCTACGAGTCCGGCATGACTGTCATCCACGCGGAAGAAGTCACGGGCATGGGCATGCCTGCCATCATCGAAAAGGCGAAGAAGATCGTCGGCGACGGCCCGACCTACCTTTCGTTCGACATCGACAGCGTCGATCCGAGCTTTGCGCCCGGCACCGGCACGCCCGAGATTGGCGGCCTGACCACCCGCGAAGTCCTCGAACTGATCCGCGGCCTGAAGGGCATCAACCTTGTCGGCGGCGATGTCGTCGAAGTCGCCCCGCAATATGATGCAACCACCAATACCGCCCATGTTGCCGCTCAGGTGCTGTTCGAGATCCTCAGCCTGATGGTCTACAGCCCGTGGGTGAACGGAAAACGGGCTTGATCGGGCGCCCCAGGAAGTAGCAATGTGTGCGGCGCCGCACGCCGCCACGACCATTTGGGCTCCGGGCCGAAGAAGAGTATTAAAAGCAAATACCAAAGCAAGAAAAGGGAACACTAAAATGAGCAAGATCCTGCATACCAACCTGAGCCGCCGCACGGTGCTCGGTGCCGGTCTCGCCGGCGCCAGCATGCTGGCGATGCCGTCGATCCTGCGCGCCCAGGACAAGTCGCTGAAAGTCGGCGTCTACGGCGGCTACTTCAAGAAGTCTTTCGACGAGCACATCTTCCCCGAGTTCACCAAGGCGACCGGCATCGCGGTCGAATCCGTGGCCGAACCGACCGGTGAAGCATGGCTCGTGCAGCTCGAACAGGCCGCCAAGGCCGGCCAGGCTCCGGCCGACGTCTCGATGATGTCGCAGGTCGCCATGCTGAAGGGCCAGGCGACCGAGCTGTGGACCCCGCTCGACACCGCCAAGATCAAGAACGCCTCCGCCCTGCTCGACCGCTTCGTCAACAAGTATCCGGACGGCCGCATCGCCGGTATCGGCGCCGTCGCATGGTACATCACCCTCGTCACCAACACCGACGTCTACAAGGAAGCGCCGACCTCGTGGCAGGCGCTGTGGGATCCGGCAAACGCAAACCAGATCGGTCTTCTGGCACTGGTTTCCAACTCCTTCCTCCTCGAAGTCACCGCAAAGACCTACTTCGGCGGCACCAATGCCCTCGACACCGAGGAAGGCATCCTCAAGGCTTTCGAGAAGCTCGCCGAAGTGAAGCCGAACGTGGCGCTCTGGTACCGCGACGAAGCCCAGTTCGAACAGGCGCTGAAATCAGGCGAAATCCCGATGGGCCAGTATTACCACGACGTCACCGGCCTTGCCGCCGCCGACGGACAGCCGGTCCGCTCGACCTTCCCGCAGGAAGGCGGCATCCAGGATTCCGGTTGCTGGGCGCTGTCGCGCGCATCGACCAAGGGCGAGGAAGCACATGTCTTCATCGACTACATGTGCCAGCCGTCGATCCAGGCGACCCTGTCGCGCAAGGTCGGCACCGCCCCGACCGTCAAGCGCGAACTGCTTGACCTGAGTGAGCAGGAATTCGCGTCGGTATCCTCCGATATCGATCCGATCATCCCGCGCTACGACCTCTACCAGACCAAGTCGGACTGGCTGAACCAGAAGTGGACCGAACTGATCGTCGGCTGATCGTCAGTACAGCAACAACGAGGCCGCCGCACCGGCGGCCTCCACATGATCGACCAGTAGGAACATGAATGTCCGGTCTCGCTCTCAACAGCGTCACGAAACAATTCGGCACTTTCACCGCTGTGAACTCCGTGCAACTGAACGTTCCGCACGGAACCTTCGTCTGCATGCTCGGCCCGTCGGGCTGCGGCAAGACGACATTGCTGCGGATGATTGCCGGCCTTGACAGCCCGACCGGCGGTGCCATCGTCCTCGATGACGAAGACATCACCCGAATCCCGACCCACCAGCGCAATCTCGGCATGGTCTTCCAGTCGCTGGCGCTTTTCCCGCACCTGAAGGTCGGCGAGAATATCGCCTATCCGCTGCGCATCCGCGGCGTGGACAGGGAAGCGCAGAAGAAGCGCGTCGACGAACTTCTCGCCATGATCCATCTTCCGGGCTACGCGGACCGACCGGTGAGCAAGCTGTCCGGCGGCCAGCGCCAGCGCGTCGCGATCGCCCGTGCCCTTACGATTTCACCCAAGCTGTTCCTGCTCGACGAGCCGCTTTCCGCGCTTGACGCCAAGCTTCGCGAGGCCATGCAGGTGGAACTGCGCCAGTTGCAGCAGAAGCTCGGCATCACCACCATCGTCGTCACCCACGACCAGCGCGAAGCCATGACCATGGCCGATACAGTCGTCGTCATGAACGGCGGCGAAATCCGGCAGGCCGCAAGCCCGATCGAGATCTACCGCCGGCCTGCAGACCGCTTCGTTGCCGACTTCATCGGCATGACAAACCTGCTGGACACCGAAGCCGACAGCGCCGGTCGTGCCGTCGTTCTCGGTCAGACGGTCGAGGGCGTCGCACTTCCTCAGGGCCTCGGCAAGGCAACGCTTTCCGTCCGCCCCGAGGACATCAACCTGACTGCGCCGGGGCAGGGGACACTGACCGGCAAGGTCACCTTCATCCGCGATCTCGGCGGCACCATCGAAACCTTCGTCGACGTTGCAGGCAAGCAGATCATCGCCGTCTCGACGCCGCGTGAGCGTCCTTCCGTAACGGTAGGCGACGACGTCGGCATCCGTCTCACGCCCGACGTCTGCGTGGTGCTGACGAAATGAAACGCGAAGCGCCGCAAACTCTCGCAGACTACAGCCCGCTGATCTTCCCGGCGGGTATGCTGACCGTGTTCTTCGTCATCCCGTTCGGGACGATGATCGCCGTCAGCTTTTTCCAGCGCCTCCAGGGCGGGTTCTACGAACCTGCCTTCGTCTTTTCCAACTATGCACGCTTCATCAGCACCTTCTTCGCCGGGGTGCTCGGCTTCTCGCTGTTCCTCGCGATCGCGGTTGCTGTCTGTTGCGTCCTGATCGGAATCCCGTTCACCTACCTGCTGACGCGAATGCAGCGAAGGGCTCAGGTCGTATGGCTGGTGGCCCTTCTTGCCATCCTGTCACTGTCGGAGGTCATCATCGGTTTCGCCTGGTCGACGCTCTTTTCGCGGACCGCCGGCATCACCAATCTGTTCGTGGCTCTCGGCCTCATGGACAAGCCGATGGCGCTTTCCCCGAGTTTTGGGGCAGTCCTGACAGGGATGGTCTACCAGGCCTTCCCCTATACGGTACTGGTCCTCTATCCCGCGCTGGTCCGACTGGATCCAACGCTGACTGAAGCGGCGCGCACGCTTGGCGCTTCGCCGGTCAAGGCCTTCTTCACCGTCGTCGTGCCGGCACTCCGCAACACCATCATCGCTACCCTGATCATGGTCTTCATCTTCGCGCTTGGTTCCTACCTTCTGCCGCAACTTCTCGGCCGCCCGCAGCACTGGACCCTGTCGGTGCTGATCACCGACCAGGCCATCTATCAGTCCAACATGCCGTTTGCTGCCGCGATGGCCGTATTCCTCGTGCTCGTCACCCTGGCGCTCGTTGGCCTGACGCTGCTGGTCGGGCGCAAGGGAGAAGCCGCATGACCGATCTCTTCCGCCGCCTTTTCTTCCTGGCAATCGGTCTGTTCATGGCCGCACCGCTGATCGTTGTTGCTGGCGTCTCGGTCAATGAGAAGCAGAACCTGAAATTTCCGCCGCAGGGCTTTTCGCTGTCGTGGTATGCCGAGATCTTCACCAACCACGAATGGCGAAACGCGCTATTCGCCTCGCTGACGCTGGCGCTGCTGTCCGCGGCGCTCGCCGTCGCCATCGCCCTGCCGCTCGCCTGGTTCCTGTGGCGGCGCAGCGCGCCCTGGGCCAACATCTTCCAGGTACAGGGGATCGCACCATTCACGCTTCCGCCCGTCATCACCGCGCTCGGCATGCTGACATTCTGGGCGACGACCGGCTTTTACGGGCAGGCGTGGACGGCCGTCATCAGCCACGCGATCTTCTTCGTCACCCTGCCGTTGGTGACCTTGTCCCTCGGCTTCACCTCGATCGACCGTTCTCTGGTAGAGGCGGCCTCCACCATGGGTGCCGACGACAAGACCGTCTTCCGCACGGTCGTGCTGCCGCTGATCCGCCCTTATCTGGTCTCCGGCTACGCCTTCGCATTCGTGCTGTCGCTCAACGAATACATCGTTGCCTACATGACCGTCGGCTTCACCATGGAAACGCTGCCGATCAAGATCTTCAACGCGCTGCGCTACGGCTACACGCCCACCATGGCATCGGTAACGGTTTTGTTCGTTCTGACGGCGGCGGTAATCTTCAGCCTGATCGCCCGCTTCGGCGACCTGCCGAAGCTGCTCGGGGCCATGGCCGGCGACGACCGCTAAGGCCCCGACATCAACGACAAAAAGAAGCCGGGGAGATGTGGATCTACCCGGCTTCTTCGTTTCTGGAGCTCACCGATCTCAGGTGAGGGCGGCGCAGGCCTTCGCGATGCGTGCCAGTGCTTCCTTGAGTTCCGCCGTCGAGGTGGCATAGGAAATCCGGAAATACGGCGCGAGGCCGAAAGCCGAGCCCGGCACGACGGCGACACCTGCCGAAACCAGCAGATATTCGCAGAAGTCGCGGTCGCTTTCGATGACCTTGCCGTCCGCCTGCGTCTTGCCGATCACGCCGGCACAGCTTGCAAAGGTGTAGAACGCACCTTCAGGCTTCGGGCAGACGAGACCGGGGATCGCGTTCAGCCCGGCGACCACCAGATCGCGCCGTTCCTCGAACGACTTGCAGCGTTCGTAAACGATCACCTGCGGGCCGTTCAGCGCTTCGACGGCTGCCGCCTGGCCGACCGAGGACGGGCAGGACGTCGCCTGGCTCTGGACCACGGCCATTGCCTTGATCAGGGCCTTCGGACCACCGGCGTAACCGATGCGCCAGCCGGTCATCGCATAGGACTTCGATACGCCGTTGATCGTCAATGTCCGGTTCTTCAACCGCGGCTCGACCTGCGCCGGCGTCGCAAACTTGAAGCCGTCATAGACGATGTGCTCGTACATATCGTCCGCCATGATCCACACCTGCGGATGTTTCAGCAGGACATCCAGCACCGGACGGTACTGCTCCGCGGTATAGGCGGCGCCCGACGGATTCGACGGCGAGTTCAGGATGATCCAGCGCGTCTTCGGCGTGATTGCCTTGTCGAGGTCACTGGCCTGCAGACGGAAGCCATTTTCCTCCGAGCAGGGGATCAGTACGGGCACGCCGCCGACGATCTGCACGATGTCGGAGTAGGACACCCAGTAAGGCGTCGGGATCACAACTTCGTCGCCCGGATTGATGGTGGCCATCAGGGCATTGTAGATGACCTGCTTGGCGCCCGTCGAAACGGTGATTTCGTCGGCAGTGTATTCGAGCTCGTTGTCGCGCTTGAACTTGGCGATGATCGCCGCCTTCAGTTCCAGCGTTCCGTCGAGGGCGGTATATTTGGTCGCGCCGGCCTGCATCGCGCGGGCCGCCGCTTCCTTGATGTTCTCGGGCGTGTCGAAATCCGGTTCGCCGGCGCCAAGGATGATGACATCCTTGCCGCTGCGCTTCATCTCGACCGCCCGGGCGCCGATCTTCAGGATTTCGGAAACCCCGATCGCGCCCAGCCGCTCGGCGGGGATGAACTCAACCCCGCCCTGATTTTCCACGGTCATTCAACACCCCTTAGGCGACGTCGAACTTGACGCCCTGCGCGAGCGGCAGCGTCTTGCCATAGTTGATGGTGTTGGTGGCGCGGCGCATGTAGGCCTTCCACGCGTCCGAACCGGACTCGCGACCGCCGCCGGTTTCCTTTTCGCCGCCGAACGCGCCGCCGATTTCAGCACCGGACGGACCGATATTGACGTTGGCGATACCGCAGTCAGAACCGCGATCCGACAGGAAAGCTTCGGCTTCACGCAAGTCGTTGGTGAAGATCGACGAAGACAGGCCCTGCGGAACGGCATTGTGCAGTTCGAGGACGGCGTCGAAATCGCTGTACTTCATGACGTAGAGGATCGGCGCGAAGGTCTCGTTCTCGACCGGGCCGGTCTGCGACGGCATCTCGACCAGAGCCGGACGGACGTAGAAGGCATCAGCCGCTTCGTCGGACATGGCGCGCTCGCCACCCGTGACCTTGCCGCCGGCAGCCTTTGCTTCGGAAAGGGCGCCCTGCATCTTGTCGAAGGAAGCCTTGTCGATCAGCGGGCCGACGAGCGTACCGGCTTCCAGCGGGTTACCGATGGTGACCGAACCGTAAGCCTTCTGCAGGCGCGGAACGAACTGGTCGTAAACGCTTTCATGTACGAAGAGGCGGCGAAGCGTGGTGCAGCGCTGACCAGCGGTGCCCATCGCGGCGAAGGCAACGCCGCGCAGCGTCAGGTCGAGGTCGGCCGACGGGCAGACGATCGCAGCGTTGTTGCCGCCGAGCTCGAGGATGGCGCGGGCAAAGCGGTTGGCGAGGCGCGGACCGACGGCGCGGCCCATGGCGGTCGAACCGGTCGCCGAAACCAGCGGAACCTTCGGATGGTCGACGAGGACTTCGCCGATCTCGCGGCCGCCGATGAGGAGAGCTGCCAGATGCTCCGGGGCCGAACCGCCTTCAGCGACGAAGCGCTTCACGGCGCGCTCGAACAGAGCATGCGTGGCAAGCGCGGTCAGCGGGGTCTTCTCGGACGGCTTCCAGATCGTCGCGTTGCCGCAAACGAGCGCCAGCGCCGCGTTCCACGACCAGACGGCGACCGGGAAGTTGAAGGCGGAGATGATGCCGATGGCGCCGAGCGGATGCCAGGTTTCCATCATGCGGTGTTCCGAGCGCTCGGTGGCGATCGTGAGTCCGTAGAGCTGGCGCGACAGACCGACGGCGAAATCGCAGATGTCGATCATTTCCTGGACCTCGCCGAGGCCTTCCGAGGTGATCTTGCCGACTTCGATCGATACGAGGCGGCCGAGAGCTGCCTTCGAAGCGCGCAGTTCTTCGCCGAGCAGGCGGATCAGTTCACCGCGCTTGGGAGCCGGAACCAGGCGCCATTCCTTGAAGGCCTTGTGGGCGCCTTCGATCTTGGCCTTGGTGGCTTCGACGGAATCTTCCTTGAGAAGGCCGATTTCGGCGCCGTTGATCGGCGAACGGACGGCCAGCGTGCCACCGGTGTAACGGTCGGCGGAAACACCGAGGTCGCTGAGGATCGTTTTCACTTCCGAAGCGAGATCGAGCTTTGAAATGGTCATGTTCGTCTTTCCATTGGTTGGCATGTCGGGTGTAGGTATGCGCCCGGCCCGTCAGAAACGGGCCGTGGCGAAATGGGCGATCTGGGCACCGGCTTCGTAGTAGATTTCCTTCATGGTGCGGAAACCCTGGTCGCGAGGCTCGGTCAAGGGCAACGGCAACTCCTCCTCGGAAATGCCCCCCAGAACGTGTTCGGCGAGCACTTTACCGAAGGCGGTGCCCGGTGCAATGCCGCGGCCGTTATAGCCGGAGAAACCGACTACGTTTTCGGCGAACTTGTGGAAGCGCGGAACGGCATCGTCGGTCATGCCGATCTTGCCGTACCATTCGCACTCGAATTCTATGTCGCCGAGTTGCGGGAACAGACGCTTCAGCGAACGCTGCGACCAAGCCTTGTGAACGGCATAGCCGGTGTTGCGCAGCGCCCCGACGCTTCCGAACACGAGACGCCCGGCCTGATCCATGCGGAACGACGACAGGATCTCCTTGGTATCCCAGCATCCCTCGCAGTTGGGCAGGATCGTCTTGCGCACATTGGCGCTGAGCGGCTTCGTCGCGAAGTTGAAGTAGGGCAGGTGGATCTGCTCGGTGCGAACCTTTTCCCACGGGCCGGTGCTGTAGGCATCGGTGGCAACAATGATCCACTTGGCCGAGACCGCGCCTCGAGCGGTCCTGACCTTCCAGCCTCCGCCGTGGCGCTCGGTTGCGACAACCGCACTGCCCGTATGGACGGTTGCGCCAGCCTTGATCGCAGCTGTGGCCAGTCCGCGCACATAGGCAAGCGGCTGCAGCGTGCCGGCACGCGGATCGAACAGCGATCCAGCATAGGCCCTGCTGCCGACGCGTGCGGCCGTCTCATCGGCGGAGAGAAGCTGCACCGGCGCACCGCGTGCAGACCATTGACGGTGGCGTTCCTGAAGCTCCGCGAGGCCTTCGTTGCCGACCGCGAGATGCAGCGTGCCGTTCTTCTCGATCTCGCAGGCGATCTGGTGCTTTTCCACGACTTCGCGCACCAGCAAGGGTGCCTTGCCGAGCAGCTCGAGCGAACGCTCGCCGTGCACCGGTCCGAGCACGCCGGGAATGTCGTTGGGCATCACCCACATGCCGCCGTTGATCAGACCGACATTTCGTCCCGCGCCGCCGAACCCGATCTCGACGGCTTCGAGCACGGTCACCTTCGTACCGGCTTCAGCCAGGTGCAGGGCGGCAGACATGCCGGTGAACCCCCCGCCGACGATCACGACGTCAGCGGACGCGTCGCCGGAAAGCGGCGCCGTGGCCGGGGGGAGCGGAGCGGTTCTTTCCCAGAGGCCGTGGGAGCGGGGATCATTCAGCATCTCATGCTTCCATTTCAGTTCAACAACTCGATCAGTGCTTCAGCCGGATGGCGTGGACGCATGCCCTGAAACCGCTCTGTCTGGCATCGACAGGAAAAGCCGGTAGCAAGAATGGCCATTGGCTCGATTTTATCAAGATGCGGGCGCCAGCTCGCGTCAAAAAGCGTCTTCGACATGTCCTGATGCTCGACTTGATGTCCGAACAAACCGGCCATGCCGCAGCATCCAGTCGCCGGCACTTCCGCCTTCTGGCCGAAAGCTTCAAAGATGGCCGCCCAGTTCGCCGCCGTCTTCGGCCGGGCTGTCTTTTCCGTGCAATGCAGGAGGATGGTGAAGGGGCCGCGCGCCTCGACCTTGCCGATCGCAAAACGGCCGGCCGTAATCCCGTTCGCGAGGAACTGGTCGACCGACTGAACGACGATAGCCGGTTTGCGTGCAGTCGCGTCGGCATATTCCTGCTCGTGCATCAGGGCCGTGACCGTCTCCGCCCCGATCACCGGCACGCCGGTTGCCGCCCATCGGGCGAGATCGTCGACGGCCGCTTCCGCCACCGGACGAAAGCGGTCGAGCATGCCGAGCACGTGCAGGGCCTTGCCGTTGGCGCGCGGCCGCCCTCGATAGACCCGGCAGCCAATCCGGGTCAGAAGCATATCGATTGCATCGATCACCGGACGATCGAAGGTCGCGGTGAAGGTATCTTCCAGGAGCACGACCGCCCGCTGCTTTTCGATTGCGGAAAGTGCCGCGATCGTCGCCGGATCCGCATAGCGCTTCCCCCCGCCCGATGACGCGGAGAAGGATGGCAGGTCGACCAGGCCGAAGCTTTTCGCCAGCATGGATCCGGCCAACCTGTTGCCGGCAATCGCATTGGCCAGCCGAGGCAGGCGCCGGCCGAGGGCGAGCGCGTGTTCCATGCGGGCAACCAGACGGTCGCGCCGGCTGCGGCCGACACGCCTGTGGTAGCCATGGAGGAAGCGGGCCTTCATCGACGGGATATCGACCTTGACCGGGCATTGATTGGAGCAGGCCTTGCAGGACAGGCAGGTCGAAAGCGATTGCTTCACCTGATCCTCGAAGGCATGAAGCGCGCCCCTGTCGGCGCCATTACCCTGAACTTCGGTCTCCAGTCGCGCCCATTCGCGCAGCAACGCCGCGCGCCCCTTGGGTGACTGTGTCCGATTGCCGGTCGCCTTGAAGGACGGGCACATCGGCTCGTATACGTTCCATGAATGGCAGGCACCATTGCCGTTGCAGGCAACCGCGCGGTCGAACTCCGCAGCGCGCGGCGGTGCTAACGTCCGGTCGAACTCACCCCGCAGCGGCACATCATCGATGTGGTCGACGCCGCCAATCTCGCCGGGGGTCGCAAGCTTTCCCGGATTGAAGACGTTCTGCGGGTCGAAGGCCGCCTTGATGCGGCACAACTCGTCATACAGCGTCGGACCGAAGAAGAATGGGGAGTACTCGCCGCGAAATCCCCGCCCGTGCTCGCCCCAGAGCAGGCCGCCATACTTGCGCGTCAGTTCGGCAACCCGGTCGGAAATCGGGCGGATCAGGCTGGCGTCATCAGGATTTGTCATGTCGAGCGCCGGACGGACATGCAGGCAGCCGACATCGGCATGGCCGAACATGCCGTAGGTCAATCCATAGCCGTCCAGCATCGCCCGAAACTCGGCGACATAGGCGGCGAGATTTTCCGGCGGCACGGCCGTGTCCTCAACGAAGGGGATGCCCTGGCGCTTACCCGGCATCTTGCCGAGCAGACCGACCGCCTTCTTGCGCAACTCCCACATCTGGGTCACGGTTACGGGATCACGCACGACCTTCCAGTCCATCGCCGTCCCGGCATCAGCGGCAAGCAGCGCCTCGAGGCGTTCGACCTGTTCACCGACGGCCTGTTCGCTGTCGCCGACAAATTCCACGAAGTTCAGACCGCCGACCGGCCGTGGCGGCTCGCCGCCGAGCACGGTCTCGATGCCCGCCCAAATCACGTCCTGCGTGGCGACCGCCAGAACCTTGTCGTCGAGGATCTCGATTGCCGCAGGATTGGCCGCGAGAAGCCGCTGCACGTCCACCAGCGCCGCTTGGAAGTCGGCGTAGCGGATCGCCACGATCGCGCGCTGGGCGGGACGCGGAATGACCCGGAAGGTTATCGACTTCGTCAGTGCCAGCGTGCCTTCCGACCCCGCAAGCAAACGGGCCAGATTGAAGGTACCGTCGTCAGCGAGCACTTGGCGAAGATTGTAGCCGGTGAGCCCGCGGTTCATTTCCGGGAACACTTCGGCGATCAATGCCGCCCGTTCGGTGACGACCCGGCGGACCTCGGCATGAACGCGACCGACGCTATCGTCCCGGCGGCAAATGTCCTCTAGAGCTTCCGGGGTCAGGCTTTTGACCGTAAATTCCTGGCCGTCGGGCAGGACGATTTCAAGTGCCTCGATGTAATCGGACGTACGCCCGTAGATACGGGATCCCTTGCCGGATGCGTCTGTGGCAACCATCCCGCCGAGCGTGGCGCGCGACGAGGTCGAGACCGTCGGCGGGAAGAACAGGCCATAGGGCTTCAGGAAGGCGTTCAACTGGTCGAGCACGACGCCCGGGCCGACGGTGACCAGCCGCTTTTCTTCATCGAAGGCAATGATGTGGTTCAGGTAGCGCGACGTATCGACGATCACGCCCGTCGTCAGCGATTGTCCATTCGTGCCGGTTCCGCCACCGCGCGGCGAGAGCGCAATAGGCCCGAACTGCCCTGATCCGGCCAGCCGGACGATCCTCTGCAGATCCTCCGGTTCACGCGGAAAGAGCACCGCCGCCGGTCGCACCTGATAGATGCTGTTGTCGGTCGAAAATGCCGTACGCGTGGCCGCGTCATCGGCAAAATCGCCCCGATAGCCGGAAGCCTGCAGGGCGTCGAGAAACGCCCGCAGCTGCAGCTCACCCGTCTGATGGTGGCGGACGACCAGGCCCATCGGGATCAGGCAACCGACTTCCGCGGCGCAAGTCCAAGCTCGGCGCAGGCGACCGCGATCGACTGGGCCTGGGTTTCCGTGTAGAGCGCAAGCTCGTCCTGGACCTTTGCGCCCAGCGCATCCTCGAAGGCGTCGCGGTTCGAGCGTGTCGCATAGTTCTGCTGCTGGTCGGTACCAAGGTTCGACTGGAAGATGCCGGCGGCGCTGACCGGCAGGAAGTCCTCGTAGACGATCGGATCGAACCGCAGGAAGCCCTTCGCGACCAGTTCGTCGACGTCGATGCTCAGCCCGCCGCGCACAGCCGCCTGCTTGCCCGCCTCGGTCGGCGAATAGCGGAAGAAGGCAAGCCCCTCGGCCCGCAGCGCATCCCAGCTGTCGGGGAAATCCTTGAACTGCTCGGCAAGCTCGCCGTCATAGTCGCGGGCCTTGGCGCCACCGGCGCCGACCTGAACTTCAGAGCGAACCGTAGAGAGCAACCGGTCATAGAGCGCGCGCCCCTTTGCCGTCAGCGCCACGCCGCGCTGTTCGATCTCGCCGAAACGGGCCGTGTGTGTCCCTGCAGAGGCGCCGTCGCCACCGACAAAAACGATCGCCTCTTCCAGCGCCTTGAAGCTGGTCTGGCGCAGAAGAATATCGCAGGCGCGGCGCGGCGGGCCTTCGATGACGGCCTTCGGCGTGATGCCGCGTTCCGGCATCCCTTTCTGCACGGCGTCGATGTCGAGCGTGCGCGGCGTCAGGTGATTGATGTGCGGCCCCTTGAAGCTGACGACGTCGGCGATCAGGCGGTGGGCGTCATGCAGGCGCTTGTAGGTCTCGGCGCTGACGGTCGCCTCGCTATGCCAGCGGAAGGTTTCGAGCGCTTCGTTGACGAATTCGTTCGCGTCCGCCTCATTCAGCCCGCCGTCACGCTCAAACTGTTCGATCAACGCGACAGCACGAGCCGTGAAGATGTTGCGGCGGGCGAGGATCGCCTCGGCCTCTCCGCGCAGCTCCGCATCCTCAATCAGTTCGAGGCGCAGCAGCGAGGTGAAGACGCGGAAGGGATTGATATTCAGCGCGACTTCGTCGATCGGACGGAAACAGGTCGAATGCACCGGCACGCCGGCAACCGAGAGGTCATAGTAGCCGACGGAATGCATCCCCATCACCGCAAACAACCGGCGCATGGTGTGGAGTTCCGCAGCAGTTCCAAGCCGGATCGCGCCATGGCGCTCGACATTGATGCGGTCAAGTTCGCCGAGACGTTCGAGCTGCGCCCTGGTTTCCGGGTTGGCTTCCAGCACCTCGGCATTCACGTCGGCCACCAGCTCGACCAGCGTGCCGTATTGCGGCACTTCCGTGCGGTACATTTGCGACATGGCTTCCGTGAAAAGGGATCGGATCGCATCGGTGGAAACGAAGACGGCTTTTGCCATGGCGGGACCTCGATATGTTTTGCGTCGGCAGACGGGTTCATTCCGAAATTTCTCTGCAAACGGCTTTACTTTGGCCCTTTGGCAGTGAATATCGACAAATTCTCAACAGTTCATTCCAGGAGGGAATGACATGCTGCCGGCGCGCCGCTTCCTGCCATCGATCTCGCTGCTCGCTGCCTTCGAGGCCGCCGCACGCACCGAAAGCGTCACCGCGGCCGCCAAGGAACTCGACCTGACGCAGAGCGCGGTCAGCCGCCAGATCCGTGCGCTTGAAGAGCAGCTCGGCGTCGATCTGTTCGTGCGCGAGCGCCAGACGATCCGCCTCACCCCCGCCGGCGACAGCTATGTCCGCGAAATCCGGGAAGCCTTGCGGCGCATATCCAGTGCGTCCTTGAACCTGCGCGCCAACCCGCGCGGCGGCACGCTCAACCTCGCCATTCTGCCGACCTTCGGCACGCGCTGGCTGGCACCGCGTCTCGGCCGATTCCTGGCCGCCAATCCGGGCATCACCATCAATCTGATGACGCGCTATTCGCCGTTCGATTTCCGGCTCGATTCGATCGATGCCGCCGTTCACTTCGGTCACGCATTGTGGCCGGGGGCCGAACTCACCTTCCTGATGTCGGAAACCACGATCCCGGCCTGCAGCCCGGGGTTCCTCGCGGAGCACAGGCTGGAAGAGCCTGCGGATTTCCTCGAGGTTCCGCTTCTGCACCTGACGACCAGACCGGACGCCTGGGAAAAATGGCTGGCCAGCAACGGCGTGGTTCCCGCCAGCGTCCATGGCATGCTGTTCGACCAGTTCGCCACCGCCGCGCAGGCAGCAACCGCCGGCCTCGGTGTCGCGCTGCTGCCGACATTCCTCATTCAGGACGAACTCAGGCGCGGCGATCTCGTTGCCGCCATCAACCGGGAAATGGAGAGCGCCGAACGCTACTACCTCGCTTGCCCGGTCGAACGGGTGAACTACCCGCCGCTCGAAGCCTTCCGCGAGTGGATAGAGAAGGAAGCGCAGAAGACTGAATAGCCGCTTGCATCGCGGGTCCGCTTTCGACCATAGTGCGCGAAAAGGCGGAGACCGCCGCCGCTCGAACAGCATTCCGCAAGGACAGACCCATGAAGCCAATCTTCGTTCAGCTCCAGTGCGCCCCGGGCAAGACCTATGAGGTTGCCGACGCGATCTACCAGACCGAACTGGTCTCGGAGCTCTATTCGACCAGCGGCGAATATGACCTGCTCCTCAAGGTCTACGTCAAGGATGACCAGGAGATCGGCAAGTTCATCAACGAACACATCGCCAGCATCCCCGGCATCGTCCGCAGCTTGACGACCCTGACCTTTACCGCCTTCTGATCAGCAACCGGCTCGGCTTCCCGCTTTCGATCGGGCGGCGTCCGCGGGAAAGCGGACGACGGCCCTCAGTCCCATCCCGTTTTTCCCGGACAGGAGTTCGAGCCGGGCGCCAAACAGCGCGGCGATCTCCTCGACGATCGGGAGGCCAAGTCCCGCGCCGGGGGCCTTGTGCTCACCGCGGGCGAAGCGATGGCGGACGCTGGAAAGCTTTTCCACGGCAATGCCCGGCCCGTTGTCCTCGACCTCGAGCAGCACTTCATCCTTCACCTTCCGGACGCGCACCGTCACCTCTGCATTGGCGCCGGCATAGGCAATCGCGTTGCCGATGAGGTTGCGCAGCAATTCTCCGATCAGAAGCGGTTCGGCGCGGACATGGACCGGGCCTTCGCCTTCAAAGCCGAGATCGATCTCCGCTTCCGCGGCCGAGGGTATCTGGTCGGCGGTGATCTCCTGTGCCAGCGCCTGCAGGTCGATGCGGGGAATGGCGCGCGCAGCTTCGGAACCGACGGCATCGATTTTCGCCATCAGCAGCAATTGCGCCATGATCCGTTCGGCATGCGCAACCGCGCCGTCGCCCTTCAGCGCTGCCGCCTGCGCCTCGGCCAGCGTCGTCGCCCGCCCGGAGAGGGCCAGCTGCGTCCGGATGATCGCCAGCGGCGTGCGCAGCTGGTGGCTCGCATTGCCGGTGAAATGCCTGAGCGCATCGAGCGCCGACTGCAGCCTGTGCATGAAGGTGTTCAGCCGATCGACCAGGCCCTGGACCTCGCTCGGCACGGTGTGCTCGATCGGGTGCAGATCATCCGGGCTGCGTTCGGCGATTGCGTCGCTTAGCCGGTAGAGCGGGCGAAGCGAATATGTCACGGCGATCCATACGATCGCCGCCGCGACACCGATCATGAAGGCGAGCCGCAGCGCCGAGCGAAACAGGATTGCCTGCGTCAACTGCCGGCGGGCGATCGTCGTTTCCGCCACGGTCACGACGAACGGAACCGATTTGATCCCCGTCGACGCAGAGCGCTGCAGCGTTGCCACCCGAATTGGTTCGCCACGGAATACCGAATCGTCGAACGCGGTGCTCCGGCCCTGCATGTCCCAGATCACAGGCAGCGACTGGTAGCCGGTAATGAAATTCCCGGGCGGGCCCTCGACCCGGTAGAACACCCGGTCCTGCGCAGCCGAGGTCAGCATTTCGAGGGCGACATAGGGAATATCGACTTCGAGACTGCCGTCTTCGGCGACCACCACGCGTTCGGCAATCGCCAGCGCCGAACCGGCGAGCACGCGGTCGGACACCGCATTGGCCGTCTGAACCGCCTCGCGGTAGGTATCGAGAAGCGCCAGGGCGGCAATGGTCACCGCCGCGGCGAGCAGCCAGAAGAGCAGGCGACCGCGAAGCGAGTAGGCGGCCTTTTTCATGCGGCCCCGGGCAGCTTGTCGAGATAGTAGCCGATGCCGCGCGCAGTCCGCACCGTCAGCCCGTGCGGCGCGAGGCGCTTGCGCAGGCGGCTGACATACTGCTCGATCGCATTGCTCGACAGGTCATCGTCGAAGGTGGCCAGCGACTGCATGATCGCCTCCTTGGCCACCACCTTGCCGGCGCGGGTGAACAGCACTTCGAGAAGCCCCAGTTCGCGGGCCGGAATATCGAGCGGCGCGCCGCCGGCAGAAAAGCTGCGGGAATTGAGGTCGAGCGTCACCCCGCCATAGCCCACCGTCGCCGCGCGCAGGCCTGCCTGCCGCCGCAGCAGAACACGCACGCGCGCCTCGAACTCGCCGATGTCGAAGGGCTTGATCATGTAGTCGTCGGCGCCGAGATCAAGCCCGCGCACCCGCTCCTCCGGCGTGCCGCGCGCAGTCAGGATCAGCACCGCCGCCTGATTCTGCCGGGCCCGCATCGAGCGCAGCACGTCGAGCCCGTCCATCTCCGGCAGCGTCAGGTCGAGGATCACCAGATCGAAGGCCTCGGTCGCGGTCACCGCATCGGCGGATGCACCGTCATGCACCACGTCGACCGCGTGCCCGGTGCCGCGAAGGATCGTCGACAGCCCTTCGGCAAGCGCATTGTTGTCCTCGACAAGCAGTATCCGCACTGTTATCCGCCCCCAATTTCCGGCCACTCTATCGACGTTGACGCAGCTTGTGAACACCGTGACCCTCGGGCAATATGTGCCCATGAAGTCTTTCCTGTTCCTCCCGTTTCTGCTCGGCGCAGCGTTTCCAGCCACGGCCGAGCCGGTGCTTTTCCCCGCCCCGTCGGGCAATACGGCCGCTCCCGTTCTCGTCGTCTATTCTTCGCTCGACGAGCCGCTGGCAAGACCGATGATCGAGGGTTTCCAGCAAGTCCATCCCGATATCGCGGTGCGCTATGAGGACATGCTGACCGGCGAGATCTACGACCGGATCGTGCGTGAAACGGATGCCGGGCAGAAAACCGCCGATTTCGCCTTCTCGTCGGCCATGGACCTGCAGGTCAAGCTGTCGAACGACGGCTACGCCCAGCGCAGCGATTTGCCGAACAGCGCCGGGTGGCCGCAATGGGCCAACTGGCGCAACACCGCCTACGCGCTGACTTTCGAACCGGCGGTCTTCGTCTACCACAAGCCGAGCTTCGAGAACGAGCCGCCGCCCAGTTCCCGGGCCGATTTCGTCGCCTATCTCAATCGCCAGGGCGATGCCATGCACGGGCGCATCGGCACCTACGACATCGAGCGCTCAGGCGTGGGCTTCCTGTTCATGTCGCGCGACCATGAGCAGTTCGGTGACATCTGGTCGGTGATCGGCGCCATGGGTGCTGCCGGCGTCAAGCTCTACTCCACCAGTTCCGCGATTCTCGAGCGCGTCGCCGATGGTCGTTTCGTCATGGGCTACAACATCCTCGGCTCCTACGCCGCCGCCTGGGCGGCGCGCAATCCCGATATCGGCATCGTGCTGCCGAAGGACTATACTGTTGTGATGTCCCGCATTGGCCTGGTCCCGCAGGCGGCCGCCTCGCCGGAACTCGGCCGCCGCTACCTCGAATTCTTCATGTCCGACCAGGGCCAGACCATCCTTGCGCGACAGTTGCAGATTCCTGCGGTGAACCCCGGCGTGGCCGCGAAAATCACCGCCACAACGATGCAGGCAATCCACGGGACCCAATTGCGCCCGGTGCCCGTCACTCCGGGGCTGATGGTCTACCTCGATCAGGTCAAGCGGGCCCGGCTGATCGCCCGCTGGAACGAGGTCCTGCGCAGGCAATAGGCACGCCTTGGGAGGGCTCACCGCCTGCAAAACGGGGGAAAGCTGACGCGAATGTCAGCTAGATGACAGCTTTTTGTGATGCGCTCAGGCTCTTCATGGCCGTGGAGGCGGCAGAATGAAGAATGGGAGGACACCTGAATCGGCCAAAAGGGCGGCGCTGCGCCTGTCGCTGCCTGACGATCACGCCGGCCACGAACTCCTTCCGTTCAAACCCAACAAGACCGGTGGCATGACCACCGCAACGGAGGACTTCGACGTGAAACAGTTTTTCCTCGGCTCGATTCTTGCCGCAGCTATTGCCCTGCCGGCCTATGCAGCCGACTACACCATCATCGCGCCTGCCAACCCGGGCGGCGGCTGGGACCAGACCGCACGTTCGCTGCAGACCGTGCTGCAGGAAGAGGGCATCTCCTCGTCCGTACAGGTCCAGAACGTACCGGGCGCCGGCGGCACCATTGGCCTTGCGCAGTTCGCCAGCCAGGCCAAGGGCAACCCGAACCAGCTGATCGTCGGCGGCTACGTCATGGTCGGCTCGATCCTCACCAACAAGTCGCCGGTGACGCTTGCCGACGTTACCCCGATTGCCCGCCTGACCGGCGAATATGAAGCGATCGTCGTTCCGGCCTCGTCCCCGCTGCAGTCGATGGGCGACCTCGTCGAGGCGCTGAAGAAGGATCCGGGTGCGGTATCCTGGGCTGGAGGCTCGGCAGGCGGCACCGACCACATCGCCGTCGGCCTGATCGCCAAGGCAGCCGGCGTGGACCCGACCAAGATCAACTACATCGCCTATTCGGGCGGCGGCGAAGCATTGGCCGCAATTCTCGGCAGCCAGGTGACCGCCGGCATTTCCGGTTACGGTGAGTTCGAATCGCAGGTCAAGGCCGGCACGCTTCGCCTGCTCGCCGTTTCCAGCGCCGAGCCGCTCGAAGGCATCGATGCGCCGACCCTCAAGGATTCCGGCATCGATGTCGTCGTGCAGAACTGGCGCATGATTGCCGCGGCTCCGGGCCTGACCGACGAGCAGAAGGCTGCCGTGTCTGCCGACATCGAGAAGCTCGCGAAGTCCAAGGGCTGGCAGGAAATGCTGAAGACCAAGGGCTGGCAGGACACCTATCTTTCCGGTGAGGAATTCCAGGTACAGCTCGGCAAGGACATCGCCGCGACCGAAGGCATCCTCAAGGATATCGGACTGGTACAATGAGCACGGGTAAAACCCCTATCGCAGCAAAGCGTCGCCCTGATCGGGCGGCGCTGGTCATCGCTGCAGCCTTGATCGCGCTTGCGGCCCTGATCTACACCGACATGCTGCGCCTCGGCGAAATCGCCAGCTACGCCCGCATCGGCCCGACCACGGTGCCCAACCTGGTCGCCGGAGGTCTTGCCTTGCTCGGCGTGTGGACCGCAATCGAAGCCTGGCGCGGCGAGTTTCCCAAACGCGAGCATCAGGAAATCGGCCCGGTGCTGTGGATCGTCGGCGGCCTGGCGGCGCAGATGCTGCTGTTGAAGCCGCTCGGCTTCTCGATTGCCACCGGCTTACTCTTTGCCATGACTGCTGCCGGCTTCGGCAAGCGCAAGCTCTGGCTGACGCTGCCAATCGGCATCGTCCTCTGTTTCATCGTCTGGGTCATCTTTGCAAAGCTGCTGCAGCTGTCGCTGCCGGCCGGCCCGCTCGAAGCCCTGTTCTTCTGAGGTGCAACCGCCATGAGCACATTCGAATTCCTCCTGCAGGGCCTGCTGGTGGCGTGCCAGCCGATCAACCTGCTTTATGCGCTTATCGGCGTTACACTCGGAACCGCAGTCGGCGTTCTGCCCGGCATCGGCCCGGCACTGACGGTGGCGCTCCTGCTGCCGGTCACCTACAAGCTCGACCCCGCCGGATCCCTGATCATGTTCGCCGGCATCTATTACGGCGGCATGTATGGCGGCTCGACGACGTCCATTCTTCTCAATACACCGGGGGAAAGCGCCTCCATCGTCACCGCACTCGAGGGCAACAAGATGGCCCGGGCGGGCAGAGGAGGCCCCGCACTTGCGACCGCTGCCATCGGCTCGTTCGTTGCCGGGCTCATCGCCACGCTGGCGCTGGCCTTCGTCGCACCGTCGATCGTCAAGCTGGCCCTGGTCTTCGGGCCCCGCGAATATTTTGCGCTGATGGTGCTCGCCTTCGTCACCGTGTCGTCGGCATTCGGCGATTCCACCCTGCGCGGACTGACCTCGCTGTTCATCGGCTTTGCGCTGGCGATCATCGGCATCGACCAGCAGACGGGCCAGGCCCGCATGAGCTTCAACGTCCCCGACCTCCTCGACG
Source organism: Pseudomonadota bacterium (assembly GCA_023399465.1). Taxonomy (GTDB): domain Bacteria; phylum Pseudomonadota; class Alphaproteobacteria; order Rhizobiales; family Rhizobiaceae; genus Ferirhizobium. The sequence goes on along the minus strand of JAEWPB010000053.1, from coordinate 14,793 downwards.
GCATCGAGGTGACGACGCTGGCGGTCGCCATGTTCGCGATCGGCGAGACACTCTATATCGCCGCCCAGGGCAAGCGCGCCCCCGACAAGGTCGAGGCGGTCAAGGGGTCCCTGTGGATGAACGCGCAGGATTGGGCGCGCTCGTGGAAGGCATGGCTCCGCGGTACGTTCATCGGCTTCCCGATCGGCGCCATGCCGGCCGGCGGCGCCGAGATCGGTACCTTCCTTTCCTATGCGGCCGAAAAGCGGCTGACCAAGCATCCGGAGGAGTTCGGCAAGGGCGCAATCGAAGGCGTCGCAGGTCCGGAAGCGGCAAACAACGCTTCGGCCGCTGGCACGCTGGTGCCGCTGCTGACGCTCGGCCTGCCGACCACGGCGACGGCTGCGATCATGCTGGCCGGCTTCCAGCAATACGGTCTTCAGCCCGGCCCGCTGCTGTTCGTCACCAATCCGCAGCTTGTCTGGGGCCTGATCGCCAGCCTTCTGATCGCCAACCTGATGCTGCTCATCCTCAACCTGCCGCTGATCGGCCTGTGGGTACGGTTGCTGACCATTCCGCGGCCATGGCTCTATGCCGGCATCCTGCTGTTTGCCACGCTCGGCACCATCGGCGCCAATCCCTCGGTGTTCGAGCTCGGCATGCTGCTCGCCTTCGGCATCCTCGGCTTCCTCATGCGCATCTTCGGATATCCGATCGCACCAGTCGTCGTCGGCCTGATCCTCGGCCCGCTCGCGGAGCAGCAGTTGCGACGGGCGCTGGCCATCAGCCAGGGCGATCCGGTAGCACTCTTCACCTCGCCGATCGCCGCCGTTCTCTTCGTCATCGCCGCGGCAGCCCTGATCGTTCCGCTGATCCTCAGGGCACGCGGACGGGGACAGGTGCTCTCGCAGCTCGCCGCCAACGAAGACTGAAACAGAAACGCAATCAAGCTCCGGAGACCGGGCCCCCAAAGGCCCGGTCTCTCCTTTTTGCATGGCTGACCTGCCTATACGCCGACTTGTGGATCGATGACCGATACACCACATTAGGTTGCGTAAACCAGACAAGGAAAGAGAGAACTCCCATGTCCGCCCTCAAGTCGATCCGTAGTGGCTTTCTTGGTCGCGCCTTTGCCGTGATTGGCGCCGCAGCGGCCGCCAGCGCCGCAATCGAGACGCACCGCCGCCCATCGGCACGCGACCTCAAGACCCTCGGTATCGATCCCGCCGCCTTCAATCGCGTCGGAAACCTCTAGGGGCCATCTCCTTCTCCGGAAGGAAAGCCACAAGCAAGAAACGCGCTGGCTCCGAAAGGATGCCGGCGCTTTGTTTTTTTCAGGGCAATGATCAGGTCCGGCCCCGGATCAATGAACTTCGACAAACAATGGTGGTGAAGCGAAAAAATGCCCGGGACGAGCCCGGGCATTTCGCATTTCCAGCCTAGCCAGTCCTATCAGGAGCGACGCGTAGCCGCTTGCAACTGCGCATCTTGGCGCTCCCGCTTGTTGTAGCGGATCGAGGACCAGAGCGAGATACCGATCAGGGCCGCGCCGCCGAGCCCGGTGATCACTTCCGGAATATGCACCAGCGTCTGGCAGTACATGATCACCGACAGGATCAGGATGGCGTAGAAGGCGCCGTGTTCGAGGTAGCGGTATTCCGCCAGCGTGCCCTTGTCGACCAGCATGATCGTCATCGAACGGACGTACATTGCACCGATGCCAAGGCCGATGGCGATGACGAACAGGTTCTGCGTGAGCGCGAATGCGCCGATCACGCCGTCGAACGAGAAGCTGGCATCGAGCACTTCAAGATAGATGAACGCGCCGAGACCGCCCTTGGCGGCGGCGCTCATCGTCTGCTGCGAGGCGTCGAGCAAGCCGCCGACAACCTCGACGGCGAGGAAGGTCAGGAGGCCGTAGATCGCCGAATAGACAAAGGTGGTGGCTTCGGCTTCCCCGAGGAAGCTCGAAAAGACCAGGATCAGGATCAGCACGAAGGCGATCTCGACACCCTTGATCGTCGCGACGCGGGCCATGCGCTTCTCGATGAAGGCAATCCAGTGCACATCCTTCTCATGGTCGAAGAAGTAGGTGAGGCCGACCATCATCAGGAAGGTGCCGCCGAAGGCTGCGATCGGCAAATGCGCCTCATGCATGATCCGCGCATATTCGCCGGGTTCGCGGGCAGCGAGCAGGATTGCCTCGATGGGACCGATCCCCGCGGCGATCACGACGATCAGCAATGGGAAGACGATACGCATGCCGAACACGGCGATCACGATGCCCCAGGTCAGGAAGCGATGCTGCCAGACCGGCGTCATGTCCTTCAGCTTGTTGGCATTGACGATGGCGTTGTCGAAGGAAAGCGATATTTCGAGAACTGCCAGAACCGTACAGATGAAGAAGACGGTGGCCATGCCGCCGATGGTTCCGGTCGTCTGCCATCCGAGCCAGGCGCCAAGGAGGAGGCCGAGCACCGTGACGATGAACGCCCATTTGAAATAGGAAAGCGTGGTTTGCTGCGGAGCGGGCTGGTTCATGACCGCACCTCGATGGCAACAAACGTATTTGCAGAGAAGGATACAGGGATACGCGGCATGCGGGAGGATGCATGCAGTTCCATGGTGGACAAGATTTTCATCTTCAAGAAATCCGCCGGCTGATTTGCAGGCGGTACCGACATCACGAGAGCGCCGTATAACTCTCGCCAGAGGGGCCCGGCACCAAAGTTTGACCTAGCGCAGTCCGAGCCCGGACTGTGAGGACTGCCCAGTAGTTAATGAACTGATCGTATTCGTCAAGATCGCTGGCATTTCCTCCCGTAGTCCTTTCGACGAAATCGTGCTGCGCGGCCTGTTCGGCGCAACTGCGGCACGCCGGACAGCGCTATTGCCAGTCTCACGAAGCGGGTTCATGCTTGCCGGGTAGTCCATAGCTCCAGGCCACAGGGCCCGGTTCGGGATGCGAGGAAGGGTCGATGAACTGCTCCGGTTGCGGATTCGCGATCGAAAGCGGATTTGCGTTCTGTCCGAAATGCGGCACCCGCCAGCCGGCCGCATGCCCGGTATGCGGCCATGCCTGCCAGCCGCATTTCGCCTTCTGCCCCAAATGCGGGGCTGGTCTTCGCACCGCGGCCAACTTCGCAGCCGATGCCCCGCCATCCAGCGGCGCCGCGAAGCTTAGCCGCGGTTCCGACGACGGTCCTGCAAGCCGGCGCGCGATCAAGCGCGAGGCCGACCGCCGGCCGATTACCGTCCTCTTCGCCGACCTTTGCGGTTTCACCACCGTCAGCGAGCACCTCGACCCGGAGGACCTGCAGCAGCTGCAGAACGAACTGTTCGAGGAACTCACCGCTTCCGTCGATGCCTTCGGAGGGTTTGTCGACAAGTTCGTCGGCGATGCCCTGCTTGCCCTGTTCGGGGCTCCGGTGGCCCACGAAGACGATCCGGAGCGAAGCCTCAGGGCCGCCCTCGACATGCTGGAGCGGACCGAACGCTTCGGCGAACGCTGGCGGCCGCGGCTCGGCATTCCGCTGAACCTTCACATCGGCGTCAATACGGGTCCGGTGGTCACCGGTGGTTTCGGAGTGGCCGATGCCAAATCCTATTCGGTGACCGGTGATGCCGTGAACACCGCTCAGCGGTTGCAGGCCATGGCCGGCTCCGGTGAAATCCTGGTTGGTCCGCTGACGGTCCAGCTGACCCGGCATGCTTTCTCCTACGATAGCCTCGGAGGCAGGGCATTGCGGGGAAAACAGGACCGTGTGCCGGTCCACCGCCTCACCGGCGCAGTGGCGAAGCCCGACAAGGCGAGGGGGCTGGCGCCCTATGGCCTGCGTGCACCGATGATCGGTCGCGATGCCGAGCTTGGCCGGCTCACTGCCTGTCTCGATCAGGCCCGGGCAGGGGCCGCGCAACTGGTGCGCCTGACGGGTGAGGCCGGCATCGGCAAGTCGCGCCTCGTCGAGGAATTTCTGGCCGAAGTCGCAGCCAATCCGCGTTTTGCAGATGTCACGGTAAGGCAGGCCGCTTGCTCGCCGCTCGGCGAGCAATCCTATGGCACGCTCGGCAAGGTGCTGCTCAGTGCCTACGGCATTTCCACGAGCGACAGCCCTGAACGGGCAGGCGAACACCTCAAAGCCGGTTTTCATCAACTTGGCCTAGCACCGGACGAGATCGATCGTCTGGTACCGCCGCTCTTTCACGTGATCGGACTTGGCGATCCCCGCGGTGAGTTTCTGCACGTGCAACCGGAGCAGATGCGCCGCCAGATCTTCTACGCTATCCGGACGATCTTCGAGCATCGACTGGCGCGGGGGCCGTTGCTACTAGTCGTCGAAGACCTCCAATGCGCCGACGCGGTATCCCTCGAAACACTTCGTTATCTCATCGACCGGATCGAGCGAAGCCCCTTCATGATGGTGACGACGCAACGCCCGGCATATGAAATCGACCCGCTGGAGTCCAACCGGGTCAACCTGACGGCATTGCGCCTTTCACCGCTCTCCGTCGCCGAGGGCAAGGCCCTCCTTTCAGCCTTCTTTCATGACTGGCGCCGGGGTCTACCAACGGACCTGCGGGACCGCATCCTGCAGCGGGCGAGCGGCAATCCGCTGTTTATCGAAGAGATCCTTAGAAGCCTGATCGACGTCGGCGCCTTGAAACGCGAGGGGGAGCACTGGCAGATTGTCGTGGGCGACGCAGGCACCGACATACCTCTCGGCATCCAGGCGATGCTCCTGGCACGTATTGACCATCTTCCTCCTCATATCCGTCGTCTGGCACAGGAGGCCGCAGTCATCGGCCCGTCCTTTGATACCGGGCTGCTGGAAGCGATCGCCATGGAGCCTGCCAATATCGAAAGCGGTCTCGACTTCCTGACCGGCGCCGAGGTGATCGAGGAGGCGCGGAGCCCCGGTCCAAATGCCTCGTCCGTCTACCGCTTCCGGCAAACGCTGCTGCATGACGTCATCTACCAGAACCTGCTCATGCAGAGGCGCATTGAAATGCACCGGAGGATCGGCGCGGCGATGGAGCGCATGCCGCCGCAGCCCGCCGAACATCTCGAGTACCTGGCACGCCTTGGTCATCACTTCAGCCAGACCGAGGCGCGGGTAAAGGCTGCCCGCTACCTCCTGACTGCCGGAGACCTTGCGGCCCGGACCTATGCCAACTATGACGCGATGCGGCTCTACCGCCAGGCGCTCAAGGCTTTGTCGGAAAGCGCCGAAGGCGTATCGGAACTGCCCGTGATATGCGAGCATCTGGCGGACCTGTGTAGTCCTGCCGGCATGCGCGATGACGCCCTCAAATACTACGAAAGAGCCCTGGAAAGCCATTCTGCTGCGGGAGAGCAGGGGACTGCCGCCCGGATCCTTCGAAAGATCGGACGTCTGCATTGGGACGCCGGCCGGCGGGATCGGGCGGAGGCGCACTACCGTGATGCAGCAACCCTGCTCGAAAGCTCCGACGACCCGATCGAGTATGCGCATCTGCTGCAGGAGCGCGGGCACCTTGCCTTCCGGATGGGCGACCATGAGGCCGCCGCCCGCTGGGCCGACGAGGCCCTGCAATCGGTGCAGTCGCTAGCTGGCGGGGCGGCAGACGAGCAAACGAAGCGGGAAGCCGCGCTGGCGACCGCCGAGGCACTGAACACCAAGGGCGTGGCGCTCGCGAGGCTCGGACGGAAAGCCGATGCGATCGCCGAAGTCGAACGCAGCCTGTCCGTGGCCGAGGACGCAGACCTCCTCAATGCGGCCTGCCGCGCCTATTCCAATCTCGGCGTGCTTTATACGGTCGTCGATCCCGAGCGCGCGATCGCAATCTGCCGTCGTGGCTACGATGTCGCCGTCCGCATCGGCGACTATAACTTTCAGGCCCGGCTGCTCGCCAACCTCGCGGTCGCCAGCTGCACCTTTACCGGCAGGTGCGGGTGTGAAGGCATCCCCGCGGCCGAGAAGGCCATCGAGATCGACCGGGCGCTCGATCAGCGCGATCATCTCCCGGTATCCTTGATCGTCCTCGGGCAGATCCACCAATGCCACGGGCGGCCCGATCTGGCGCGCCGATATTATGACGAGGCATTGGCGCTCACTACCGAGACAGGCGAACCGCAGTTGCTGTTTCCGTGTTATGATGGGCTCGCGACGCTCAATCTCGACCTGGATGACCTCGGCGAGGCCGAACGTTACTTCGCATTGGCGCAGGACATCTGCACCCGGCATGGCTTCGATCCCGAAACGCTCGTCGTGCTGCCATTTCTTGACTAGCACGATCAGCGGTCTCCGGCAGCGATCGTATCGGGCGGCGAGGTGGCGATGCGGCCGCGTCGCGAGCTTCAGGCCTCACAAGACGAGGGAGCTTACCATGTTGGAACAGAACAATGAACGACCGCTCCAGCCCGGAGACAGGGCGCCGAACGTGGTTCTCGACGCCATAACCCGTAACGGCAAGATCGCCATCGATGACTTCCGTGGCCAGAAACCCGTTCTCGTCGGCTTGTTTCGAGGCTTGCATTGCCCGTTCTGTCGACGGCAGATCGCCGCCATGGCGCAGCTCGAGAGCGCACTGCATGAAAAGGGCATCGATAGCCTGACTGTAGTCAATACGCCGACCGAGCGGGCGCGGCTCTATTTTCGCTATCGGCCACTGCCGAACCTGCTTGCGGCATCCGATCCCGACCGGATTTCCCATCGCGCCTTCGGCTTGCCCAATGTACAGCTCACCGATTCCGAGACCGACTGGCCCCGCAAGATCGGCATGGACAGGATCGCGTCGATGCAGGTCGACATGCCCGACGTCCTGCCGCAACCGATGGGCGCTCTCGATGCAGGCGATTACCTGAACGATGCCGACCATTATGAAATGACCCAGGACGATGAACGCATGATGGTCGCCGGGCATGGTCAGTTGGTCGGCGAATTCCTTCTGGATCGTGACGGTGTGGTTCGCTGGTGCTTTACGGAAGTCGACGGCGAAGGCTCGAAGATGTTCACCAAGCCCGCGACGCAGGAGCTCATGAGCGCCGCATCCAACTTGTAAGCCGCAACCCTCCGACCGGGCTGCGTTGCGGATGAAATAAGGGCGTTCGGCACCAATATGTTGCCGTGCGCCTTGGAAGCCTGGAGTCCCGGCTGGCTCCTATGCTTCGACGGAGCCGAGTGCGGCGGAACTTCGTACCGGTGCCGCGGCATCCTGCGCTGCCAAATAAGCCTGGCAAGTCGGATTAGCCAGCAAGCGAAAGTTCCATAATCCGGATTACGCAATATTCGACTGTAGCCGGGTACATTCTATTTCCAAGTGAGACATGCCAATGATTTCAATGTCTTCACTTTGGAGATTTCGGCATGTCCGATGCTATACGCAGCTTGCTCTCGCCGACCGACGACGCCTACATCAGTTGGTGGCGGCAAAAGTTCCCGCCAACGAAATGGCCCGTCAGCTTCGCCGTCACCGCTCGACCATTTACCGCGAGATCAAGCGCAATACGTTTCATGGTCGCGAACTGCCTGACGACGACGGCTACTACAGCACGGTAGCTCACGAACGATATGATCGGCACGGCCATTGCTGTCCCCCCGCCCATTTGTGAGTTGCACCGGACGTACAGGTTTCGAGGCGCAGGGGTACAGGGACCTTATCCGCCCTACGGTGTTGTGCTGTGCTGTTTCTGCAAATTGAGAGTGCCACCCTTTCCCCGTTTTGATAAGAACGGGGAGGTCACGATGAGGTCGCGATTCCCGGGGGCTTGCCGCAAATGCCGAGCGTTCCGTCCTCGCGTTCGAGGAAATCGATGCCGCCTCTTTCAAAGGCAAGGCGCAGTTGCGCTTCGGTTGCGCGGTGCGCTTCGTGGCGGCTGCCTTCGTAGTCGCGGATGGCGCTGCGCGAAACGCCCGAGTGGCTGGCCAGATCGGTCTGGGTCCAATCGAGATAGCCGCGTGCCGCGCGGCAGAGCTCCGGGGTCAAAATTACGTTCCGCACACCTTGCACCATCATGCATTGTTGCTCATAATGATCACTATCGTACATATATGCCAAATAATTCGCAATGGCGATAGCGCACCGGCAATGCCGGTGCCCGCCTGTGGCATTGGCAGCGCAAGCATGAGAGAGGACCGCCGCGTGGGGTGAATTCGGGGCCATTTTTGGTTGTTCTTCTGGTCCTGCCCTTTTTGGGAAGCCTGGTAAGTGCATCTCTTCTGAAGACGAGGTCGCGGTCGGTGCCGGCCTGGGTCGCCGGCGGCTTCACGCTCGCCTGCGTCGTCATCCTGTTTGCCCTTTATCCGGCGATCGGGAGAGGCGAAGTCATACGATTCGAGGCGGAATGGCTGCCGCAACTCGGCCTCAACATCACGCTGCGGCTCGATGGCTTCGCCTGGCTGTTTGCCACGCTGATTGCCGTCATCGGCCTTCTGGTCGTGGTCTATTCCCGCTACTACATGTCACCCGAGGACCCTGTTTCACGGTTCTTCGCGTTCCTCCTGTCCTTCATGGGGGCAATGCTCGGCATCGTCGTTTCCGGAAACGTGATCCTGCTGTCGATCTTCTGGGAACTGACCAGCGTCTTTTCGTTCCTGCTGATCAGCTACTGGAACCAGAATCCCGCCGCACGCGACGGCGCCCGCATGGCGCTGACGGTAACCGGCATCGGCGGCTTCTGCCTGCTTATCGGCTTGCTGCTCCTCGGCAATATCGTCGGCAGCTACGATCTCGACCGGATTCTCGCGTCGGGCGAAAAGATCCGCAGCCACGAGCTCTATGTGCCGGCGCTGGTCTTCATCCTGCTCGGCGCCCTGACCAAGAGCGCCCAGTTCCCGTTCCACTTCTGGCTGCCGAACGCCATGGCGGCGCCGACCCCGGTTTCGGCGTTCCTGCACTCTGCAACCATGGTCAAGGCCGGCGTGTTCCTGCTGGTGCGGCTGTACCCGGCGCTGTCGGGATCATCGGAATGGTTCTATATCCTCGGCATCGCCGGGATCTCGACGCTGGTACTCGGTGCCTATTTCGCGATTTTCCAGCAGGACCTGAAGGGCTTGCTGGCCTATTCAACGATCAGCCATCTCGGGCTGATCACCACCATGCTCAGCCTTGGCAGTCCGCTGGCGACCGTTGCGGCCATCTTCCACATGGTCAACCATGCGACCTTCAAGGCGTCGCTGTTCATGGCGGCGGGGATCATCGACCATGAGGCCGGAACGCGCGACATGCGCAAGCTGGGCGGGCTGTTCCGTTTCATGCCCACCACGGCGACCCTTGCGATGGTCGCCTGTGCGGCAATGGCCGGCGTACCGCTGTTGAACGGCTTCCTGTCGAAGGAAATGTTCTTCGCCGAAGCCGTCGAGACCCATGCGGATTCGATTCTCGACCGTGCGCTGCCCTATCTCGCGGTGCTGGCGGGTGCATTCGCCGTCACATATTCGCTGCGCTTCATTCACACCGTGTTCTTCGGGCCGGTGCCGGCCGACATGCCCAACCCCCATCCCCATGAGCCGCCCCGTTCGATGCGCCTGCCGGTCGAGATGCTGGTCGTCGCGTGTCTCCTGGTCGGAATCGTGCCCGGCCTGACGATCGGCCCGTTCCTGGCATCGGCGGTGCAGAGCGTGCTGGGCGACCAGACCCCTGAGTACAGCCTGGCCATCTGGCACGGTTTCACACTTCCTTTGGCGATGAGCGCGATCGCCTTCGTGGGCGGCGTGCTGCTTTACCTCCTGATCGGCAAGTACATCGCCCGATGCGAGGACGGTCCTCCGTTCTTCCGGCATCTGCAGGGACAGCGCATCTTCGAGCGCGTTCTCGTCACGGTGTCGTGGCGATGGGCGCGCTCCCTGGAAAAGTGGCTCGGGACGCGCAGACTGCAGCCGCAACTGCGCTGGGTGGTGCTGACCAGCTTCCTCGCGGCGCTGTTCCCGCTCTACTTCTCGGGTTTCCAGCCGGAAATCCCGCTGCCGCAGGAGATTGACCCGGCCTTCGCGCTGCTGTGGGTGATCGGCATCGTGCTGGCGCTGGCGACCGCGTTCCTCGCCAAGTACCAGCGTTTTGCCTCCCTCGTGATGCTCGGCGGCGTCGGTTTCATCGTCTGCATCACTTTTGTCTGGTTGTCGGCGCCCGATCTGGCGCTCACCCAGTTGCTGGTGGAAATCGTAACGACGGTGCTGATCCTCCTCGGCCTGCGCTGGCTGCCGAAGCGCACTGAAAAGCTCGGCGACGAGATCAGCCTGTCGGCGCGTGCGCGCCGCTTCCGCGATCTCGTGCTGTGCCTTTGTTGCGGCGCCGGGATGACGGGGATTGCCTTTGCCGTGATGAGCATGCCGGCGCCGGACGCGATCGCCAACTATTTCCTCGAGAATGCCTATTCCGAGGGTGGCGGACGAAATGTCGTCAACGTGATCCTGGTCGATTTCCGCGGTTTCGACACGATGGGCGAGATCGTCGTGCTCGGCATCGTGGCGCTCACGGTGTATGCGCTGCTGCGCCGTTTCCGACCCGCCGAAGACAGCATGGACATGCCCGAACAGCAGCAAATCCAGAACCGCTTCGACTTCGAGCAACCGGATCGCAAGGAGGGCGACACCGTCCGCGACTACCTGCTGATACCGTCGGTGATGATGCAGTGGCTCTTTCCGTTCGTCATCACCCTGGCGGTCTACATCTTCATGCGCGGCCACGATCTTCCGGGCGGCGGTTTCTCCGCCGGCCTGACGCTCTCCATCGCGTTTCTGCTGCAATATCTTGCCGGCGGAACGCGCTGGGCGGAAGACCGCCTCCGGATTCAGCCGCTGCGCTGGATGGGCGGCGGCATCCTGATCGCCGCGGTCACCGGTATCGGCGCCTGGGTCTTCGGCTATCCGTTCCTGACCTCGCATTTCCAGTACCTGGAATTGCCGTTGCTGGGGAAGGTTCCGGCCGCCACCGCGCTGCTCTTCGACCTCGGCGTGTTCCTGCTGGTCGTCGGCGCGACGGTCCTCATCCTGATCGCGCTCGCCCACCAGTCGATCCGCATCAATCGCCTCCGCGCCATTGAGGCCGCCAAGCAGGAGGAGGCGTCGTGGAACTGATCCTGTCCATCGCCATCGGCGCAATGACCAGTTGCGGCGTCTGGCTGCTGCTCCGGCCGAGAACCTATCAGGTCATCGTCGGGCTTTCGCTGCTCTCCTACGCCGTGAACCTGTTCATCTTTTCGGTGGGCGGCGTGAAAACCAATGTCCCACCCATCCTGGCAGACGGCATAGCGACGACCACGCTTGCCGACCCGGTGCCGCAAGCCCTCGTGCTGACGGCTATCGTCATCGGCTTTGCCACAACGGCTCTGTTCCTGGTCGTGCTGCTCGCCTCGCGCGGGCTCACGGGAACGGACCATGTCGACGGGAGGGATGGGCCGAAATGACGGGCTGGATGCATCACCTGGTAATTGCCCCGATTGTCATCCCGTTGCTGGCGGGTGCCCTGCTGCTGTTCTTCGACGAGCGCCAGCGCATGCTGAAGGCGTCGATCAGCGTCGTTTCGGTGCTGCTGCTCATCGTCGTCGCGATCCTGAACTTTTCGCTGGAGACCGGCGGAGCCGGCAACGAACAGGTCTATCTCCTCGGCAACTGGATCGCCCCGTTCGGTATCGTGCTCGTCCTCGACCGGCTGTCAGGCCTGATGGTGCTGCTGGGAGCAATCCTGGCACTGCCCGCGCTCGTCTTTTCGCTGGCGCGCTGGCATGCTGTCGGCGCGCATTTCCATACGCTTTTCCAGTTGCTCCTGATGGGGCTGAACGGCGCCTTCCTGACCGGAGACCTGTTCAATCTCTTCGTCTTCTTCGAAGTGATGCTTGCCGCCTCGTATGGATTGCTGCTGCACGGGTCGGGTGCGCTCCGGGTGAAGGCGGGGCTGCATTACATTGCCGTCAACCTCGCCGCGGCACTGCTGTTCCTGATCGGCGTCAGCCTGATCTATGGTACGACCGGCACCTTGAACATGGCGGACCTGGCCGATCGCATCCCGAAGATGGAAGCGGACCGGCGGATGCTGATGGAGGCGGGGGCCGGGGTCCTCGGCATCGCCTTCCTGGTCAAGGCGGGGATGTGGCCGCTGTGCTTCTGGCTGCCCACCGCCTACAGCGCAGCATCGGCACCTGTCGCCTGCATATTCGCGATCCTGAGTAAGCTCGGCATCTACGTGATCATGCGCCTGACGATGCTGCTTTTCGCCGACGGGCCTTCGGCCGGATTCGGCTCTCAAGTCCTGCTCTATGGCGGGGTCGCCACCCTCGTCTTCGGCACCATCGGCGTACTCGCCTCGCAATCGCTCGGACGCCTGACCGGCTTTTCCGTGCTGGTGTCCTCGGGGACCTTGCTGATGGTTCTCGGGATCAACGAGGGTTCGATTTCGTCGGGCGCCCTGCTCTACCTCGTCAGTTCCACGCTTGGGATCGGCGCCCTGTTCCTGCTGATTGAACTTGTCGAACGCGGGCAGGATGCCGGCGCCCACGTTCTCGCCGTTACCATGGAAGCCTATGGCGAAGGCGAGGAGGAAGTCGAGGAGGAAGAGGGCATTGCCATGCCCGGGACCGTCGCCGTGCTCGGCACATGCTTCGCCGCCTGCGCCATTCTCCTCTCCGGTCTGCCGCCGCTTTCCGGTTTCATTTCGAAATTCGCCATGCTGTCGGCGATGATGGGCACGGGGGCGATCGGGATCGCGCCCAGCGCGGCCGTCTGGTTGCTCGCCATCCTCATGATCATCTCCGGCATCGCATCGCTGATCGCGTTGACCCGTGTAGGCATGCGGACGTTCTGGGGGTCGATCGAGGGCACGGTGCCCCGCGTCCGGGTTATCGAGATCGTACCGGTGATCTTCCTCCTGACGTTGACGGCAGCGCTGACGGTGCGCGCGCATCCGGCCCTCGAATATATGGACAAGACGATCCAGACACTTTCCAACCCTGCCAACTACATCGATGCGGTACAGGGTGCCAAGGCAATTCCGGACCCGGAATCGGCGCTAAAGACGGAGGCGGACTGACATGCTTCCCTATCCGCTGATCACGCTCGCTGTTACCATCATGTGGCTGCTTCTCAACGGCATCAGCGCCGGGCAGGCAGCGCTCGGAGTTCTGGTGGGCGTGTTTTCGTCCTGGGCGCTTGCGTCGCTGCGCCCCGAAAAGCCCAGATTTGCCAAGTGGTATCTGTTTCCGAAACTGCTGGCCTATGTCCTCTGGGACGTGCTGCTCTCCAATCTCGAGGTCGCAGCCGCCATCCTCAGGGGCGGGCGCGGCAGGTATCCGCCCGGTTTCGTCACCCTGCCGGTCGAGACCAGCAGCGGTCCCGTGCTTTCCCTGATGGCAATCATCGTGACCTGCATTCCCGGATCCGTCTGGCTCGAATATGATTCCAACCGCAATACCGTGCTGATCCACGTCTTCAGCCTCGAAAACGAGGAAGAATGGCGGGACGCTTTCAAGAACCGCCATGAACGGCTGCTTCTGGAGATCTTCGCATGAGTGCAACGATATTTGCTGTCGCCGTCGGGATCGCCAAGCTCATGCTGACCATGGCGATGGCGCTTGCGGCGTTCCGGATGATCCGCGGTCCGCGCGCTCAGGACCGGGTGATCGGCCTCGATACGCTCTATGTCAACGGCATGCTGCTGTTGATGACCTTCGGCATCGGCAGCGGTCGCACCATCTATTTCGAAGCCGCGCTGGTTATTGCGGTGCTCGGCTTCGTATCGACCGTTGCCCTGGCGAAATTTCTGATGCGCGGTGAGGTTATCGAATGATCAACGTCGACGAAATCCCCCTGTGGGTCGCAATATTGACCTCGATACTGCTGGTCGGAGGAGCGGCATTCGCGCTGCTCGGCTCGATCGGGCTGCTGCAGATGAAGACGTTCTATCAGCGCGTACACCCCCCGACGCTCGGCGTGAGCCTCGGGACCGTCGGGGTCATGCTGGCGTCGATGCTGTTCTTCACGTCGATGTCCGCACGCCCGGTCGCGCACGAAATCCTGATCTGGATCTTCATCTCCGTCACGACCCCGGTGACCTATATGCTGCTGGCGCGCGCCGCACTGCATCGTGACAGGGCCGAGGGCAATCCCGATGTGCCGCAGAAGCGCGACTGAAGCGCCTGCACTCGTGTGAGCGCCGCGTGGCAACGTCGCACTGAAGCCCACCGGTAAGCGGAAGCGAAGGTCGAGGCGGCCTTTGGCGCTCTGTTCGCCCATGTTCCTTTCCACCGCGCCGCCGGCCGCCGGACTGACAATGGTTCGCGGATCGCCGCGCGGAAAGGGCGATTATCCTCGCACTATACAGAAACTGGACAGTGTCTGGCGGCGGACGTTCATTTGCTGAACGTGCGCGCGCGGCGGCAATATTCGTATATTATTGAATTGTCATAATATTCCGAACTGGCACGGCGCTTGCGATTTCGGTCGTCGACTGCGGGCACTTCCCGCCAAGGAGGAGACGACGACATGAAGGCACAGGTACTGACGCAATATGACGACGCGCTGACGGCGGACCAGTGGGTGACGCTGCAGGAGGTCGCCGACCCGAAGATCGAGTAATCGACCGACGTCATCGTCCGCATCGGCGGCGCCGGCGTCTGCCGCACCGACCTGCATATCATCGAGGGCATCTGGCGGCCGCACATGGATCCTTCCGGCGACAACCTGCTGCCGCTGATTATGGGCCACGAGAACGCCGGATGGGTCGAGGCGGTCGGCAAGGAGGTCGAGGGCATCAAGGTCGGCGATCCGGTGATCGTCCATCCGAAGATCTCCGGCGGCACGTGCCTCGCCTGCCGACGCGGCTTCGACATGCACGGCCCCGGCA
>JAEWPB010000048.1 GCA_023399465.1 Pseudomonadota bacterium | reverse complement strand
CTCCTGGCTGACGATCCTGCGCAAGCGCGACAATTTCCGCGTCGCCTTCCGCGGCTTCGATTTTCGCGTGCTGGCGCAGGAGGACGAGGCCGAGGCGATGCCGCGCCATCTCGCCGATGCCGGCATCGTGCGTCATCGCGGCAAGATCGCCTCGGTTTATAACAATGCCCGCCGCGCCGTGGAGCTGGCCGACGAGCACGGCTCGCTCGCCCGCTTCTTCTGGTCGTTCGAGCCACAGCCGCACGAGCGGCCGACAGCGTTCGACTGGCCGACCTTGCGCGCCATGGCGACGACGCCCACCTCGACGCGTCTGTCGAAGGAGCTGAAGAAGCGCGGCTGGTCTTTCGTCGGCCCGCCCACGGTCTATGCCTTCATGCAGGCGATGGGCATGGTCAACGATCACATCGAGGGTTGCTACTGCCGCTCCGAGGTGGAAGCGATGCGCCTCGAGCTGGTGCGGCCATGAGGGCGCGGGCAAGACATGCCGCGGCCCTTCTGCGCGCCGTATTCGTCGCGGCCGTGCTGGCCGGCGCCCACGTTCCCGTCACCGCCGAGACGTTGCAGCCGGAACTGTTCGACGGCGAGACGCTGAAGCAGGTCACGATGCCGGCGAGCGGACCGCTGCAGCTCGACGGCTGGACGCGCAACGGCAAGGCGACGGTTTATACGCTGGATGTGAAGACGGGCACGACCTACAGGCTGCGCTTTACGCCCTCCAGTGCCTATGCCTATCTGATCGTCTTCGATCTCGCCAGGCCGGATGACGAGGCCATGTACAGCAGCGACATCAACGGCAAGGACGTGACGTTGACCGCCCAGGCCGATACCACCTGGCTGATCCGTCCCTATTTTTCGCGCGTGGCGCCGCGTCGCGGCCTCGGTGCGCGCTACAGCATCACGATCGACGCAAAGTAGTCATTGCAGGCTCTCGATCAGCCCGCGCAACTCGCCGAGGTGGTGGATCTGGCGAAAGCGCGGTGCCTCGACCGGTGGCTCGACATGCTCGAGGATCCAGGTGAGCTCATGCGGCACGAAGACGCCGTAGGAGCCGGCGGCGATCGCCGGTACCACATCGGATTTCAGCGAATTGCCGACCATCATCGCGCGCTCCGGCCCGTCACCAAGCTTTGAGAAGATGCGCCGGTAGGTGACCGCGGTCTTGTCGGAAACGATCTCGACGGCATCGAAGAAGTCGCCGAGCCCCGATTGCGCCAGCTTGCGCTCCTGGTCGAAGAGGTCGCCCTTGGTGATCAGCACCAGGAAGTACTTTCCGGCCAGCTCTTCCAGAATATCGTGGGCGTGCGGCAGGGTCTCGACGGGGTGGGTGAGCAGTTCGCGGCCGATCGACAGGATTTCGGCGACCACCGAAGACGGTGCCTTGCCCTCGGTCACCTCGAGTGCGGTTTCGATCATCGACAGCGTAAAGCCCTTGATGCCGAATCCGTAGCGGGCGAGATTGCGCTTTTCCGTCTCGAGCAGGCGTGCCGAAATATCGTCCGGGTCACCGTAATCGGTCAGCAGGCCGGCGAAATGGTTCTCGGTCAGCCGATAATATTGCTCGTTTTGCCAGAGGGTATCGTCGGCATCGAGGCCGATCGTGGTCAGCGGGCGAATGGTCATCGGATGGATCCTGACTGAAGTCACACTCCCCCGAAATTAGCAGTGCATGAAATGGAGGCAAGAATGTTTTCTGCCGCCGGACCGTCCGCGCGAGGTGCAGTCCCCCGCGGACGGTCTTGTCTGGTCGGGCAGCTTAGCCCTTGAAGCCGCGCTTGGGCTTGCCCGGGCCGGCGCCAGCGGGCTTGGAGAACTTGGGCTTGCCGCCGCCCGGCTTCTTGTCCCAGGCCTTCTTTGCCGGCTTGTCGGAAAAGCCGCCACGATCCCGGTCGCGATCACGATCACGGTCACGATCGTGGGACAGAGCGTCAGCCTTGTAACCTTCGCCCTTGAAGCCTTCGCCCTTGAACTTGCGCTTCGGCCGCGCGCCGTCACGATCTTCGCCGAAGCCGCCGCTGCGGGGTTTGCGATCGCCGTAGCTCTTGCCGCCACCGCCGCCACGGCTGTCGGCGGTGAAGTCCGGCGTGCCGTCGACGCGGTTGACCCGGATGCTGTCCTCTAGCATGCGGTTCTTGCCGAGGCTGGCGAGGAAGGCGTCGACGCTGTCGGCGGCGATCTCGACGAAGGTCTCTTCCTGCATCATCTTGATCGCGCCGATCTGGCGTTTGGTCAGGTTGGACGAGCGGCAAAGCGTCGGGATCAGCCAGCGCGGCTCGGCATTCTGCCTGCGTCCGACGGAGAGCGAGAACCAGACGCTGGCGCCGAAATCGTCACGCGGGCCCTTCTTGCGGTCGTCGGCAGCGGAGACTTCCTGCAGTTCCTCGGGAGCGGAGCGGCCGGCGCGGCAAAGCCGGACATAGGCGGCCGCGACCTGCTCGGCGCCATGCTGTTCGAGCAACTGCTTCACAAAGGTGCGTTCGTCGTCCTGCAGCGGCTCGGTCAGTGCCGGATCGGCGAGGATCCGCGCGTCATCGCGCTGCGTGATCTCGTCGGCGCTCGGCGGCTTTACCCAGTCGGCGCGGATCGATGCGCCCTGCAACAGGCGCTCGGCCTTGCGGCGGGCGTTCTGCGTGACGATCAGGGCGCTGACGCCCTTGCGTCCGGCGCGACCGGTACGACCGCTGCGATGCAGCAGGGTTTCCGAATTGGTCGGCAGGTCGGCATGGACCACGAGTTCGAGGTTCGGCAGGTCGATGCCGCGCGCGGCGACGTCGGTCGCGATGCAGACGCGTGCACGCCCGTCGCGCATCGCCTGCAGCGCATGGCTGCGCTCGTTCTGCGAAAGCTCGCCGGACAACGCCACCACGGCGAAGCCGCGGTTGTTGAAGCGGGCGGTCAGGTGGTTGACGGCGGCGCGCGTCGAGCAGAACACGATGGCGTTCTTGGCGTCGTAGTAGCGCAGCACGTTGATGATGGCGTTTTCGCGGTCGCTGGCGGCAACCGTCATTGCCCGGTACTCGATGTCGACGTGCTGCTTCTGCTCGGCCGCGGTGGAGATGCGCACCGCGTCGCGCTGGTAGCTCTTCGCCAGGTTGGCAATCGAGCGCGGCACGGTCGCCGAGAACATCAGCGTGCGGCGATCGCTCGGCGCCTCGCCGAGAATGAACTCGAGATCTTCGCGGAAGCCGAGGTCGAGCATCTCGTCGGCCTCGTCGAGCACGATCGCCTTGATCGCCGAGAGGTCGAGGGAGTTGCGGGTGATGTGGTCGCGCAGGCGTCCCGGCGTACCGACGACGATGTGGGCGCCGCGCTCGAGGGTGCGGCGTTCGGTGCGCATGTCCATGCCGCCGACGCATGATGCAACGGTGGCGCCGGTGAATTCATAGAGCCATTCCAGCTCGCGCTGGACCTGCAGCGCCAGTTCGCGGGTCGGCGCAACCGCCAGCGCCAGCGGCGCTTCCGGTCGGCCGAAGCGCTCGGCGCCCTGAAGCAGGGTCGGCGCCACGGCAAGACCGAAGGCCACGGTCTTGCCGGAGCCGGTCTGGGCGGACACCAGGACGTCCGCATCGGTCAGCTTCGGGTCGAGGACCGACTGCTGTACCGGGGTCAATTCTTCATAACCGCGTTTGTTCAACGCCTTGGCCATCGCCGGGACGATGCCTTCGAATTCTGTCATATATCGTGTCTTTCGATGTCGGGCGTGCGCCCTGCCGGGGATATAGGCTTGGGGGCACTGCAGATTGCCGCGGCCAACGGAACGCGGGCCAATTTCATGGTGCCTCCCTATCGTGCTCCGCAGCTAAAGTACAGTCCACAAAGCGGCATTATCGCCACAGGAACGGCAGAATGTGTCGATGGATGCATCCCGGCAGGCACTCGGCTATGCTTGCCCGATCGATTCCGGGAGATTTTTCATTCACATGCGCCAGGCCCTGCTCATCATCGATGTACAACCGAGCTTCTCGCCGCCCGACTGGCTGGTAAAGGGAATTGGCCGGCTGATCGGTACGATGCCGTCGGTCGCGACGGTCGAGCGCCATGACGAAAGCCGCACTCCGTTCCAGCGCCAGCTCGGCTGGGCGCCCGGCCTCGACGATGAAAGCCTGGTGCCGGCGGACCGCATCTTCGTCAAGCATGGCTACCGGCCCGGCGAGGAAACGATCGAGCATCTTCTCTCCCTGCAGGTTGACCGGGTCCTGGTCTGCGGCATCCAGACGGATACCTGCGTGCTTGCTGCGGGATTTGCTCTGTTCGATGTCGGTCTTCACCCGACGCTGCTGGCCGATCTGACGGTCGGCTCGTCGCTGGACAGGTCCGGGGCACTCGGCTCCCGGCTCTGGCGGCATCATTTTGGCGCCGTGATTGAAAACAGTTCCCAACTGCTGCGATGACGGTGACAGCGGGCCGTCACTTGTTGGTGTTGGCCCCGTTGCCATCGGTGTCGGTGCTGCCGGGGTTGCCGCTGTTGGCGTCCAGCCAGTTCTTGATCTTCTGGATCTCGCTTTCCTGCGCGGCGATGATCTGTTCGGCCATTTTGCGCAATTCCGGGTCCTGGCCGTATTCGAGTTCTACCTTCGCCATGTTGATGGCGCCCTCGTGATGGGCGATCATGCTGTTGGCGAAATCAGTATCGGGATTGCCGGTATATTCGATATCCATGTCCTTGTGCATGCGGTCACGGGTTTCGGCATAGGCCTGGCTGGAGGGACCGCTGTCCCCCTTGTGCTCGCCCATCATCTCCATTCCCATGTGGTCGTCGTCTTGCTGGGTGTCGTTGCTGTTGCTGTCCTGCGCCGCAAGCGGCCCAACGAGGAAAAGTGTCACGGCGGCGGCTGCGAAAAGCGACTTGTAGGTCATGAACTTCCCTTTCCTGGTTCTGCCGACATTGCGGGGAAACGGACGGCTGGGCCGCCGGGTTTCGCCGGGAGTGAAGAGCTGCAATTTTCGCAGGCAATTGCAGCAGAATTGTCGCGATCGGTTCAAAGTGGCGGGAGGAGGGGCTCGCGAGCCGCTAGGGCCGCGCAACGCGCGGCATTCCGGGCGCTCGACCCTTGCCGCTCCCCCGCCAATCCGCTAGGAAACCGCAACAGATCGAACATACCGGATAAAGCACGATGAGCGAAAAACAGAAGAAGCCGCAAAAACTGAAGGCCCGCCTGCCGCGCGGCTTCGTCGACCGGTCCGCCACCGATATCCGCGCCGTCAACGAAATGACCGCGAAGATCCGCGAAGTCTATGAGCGCTATGGTTTCGATCCGGTCGAGACGCCGCTGATGGAATATACCGATGCGCTGGGCAAGTTCCTGCCGGACAGCGACCGTCCGAACGAGGGCGTCTTCTCCGTACAGGACGACGACGACCAGTGGATGAGCCTGCGCTACGACCTGACGGCGCCGCTCGCCCGCCATGTCGCTGAGAATTTCAACGAGATCCAGCTGCCCTACCGCACCTATCGCGCCGGCTACGTGTTTCGTAACGAGAAGCCGGGCCCGGGCCGCTTCCGCCAGTTCATGCAGTTCGATGCCGATACCGTCGGTGCTGCCGGTGTCCAGGCCGACGCCGAGATGTGCATGATGATGGCTGACACCATGGAAGCGCTTGGCATCAAGCGCGGTGACTACGTCATCCGCGTCAACAACCGCAAGGTCCTCGATGGCGTCCTCGAGGCGATCGGGCTTGGCGGCGACGACAAGGCGAATGCGCGCCTGACCGTGCTGCGTGCCATCGACAAGCTCGACAAGTTCGGACCCGAGGGCGTGCGCCTGCTGCTCGGCGAAGGCCGCAAGGACGAGTCCGGCGACTTTACCAAGGGTGCCGGCCTTAACGCCGAACAGATCGAGAAGGTGCTGTTCTTCGTTGGCATCAGGGACTACGCCGAAAGCGCCGGCGAGTTGGCCGAACTGGTGGCCGGAACGTCCAAGGGTGTCGAAGGCGTCGATGAACTGAACCTCATCCGCAGCCTGGTGCTGAGTGCCGGCTACGACGCCGACCGCATCAAGATCGATCCGTCGGTCGTGCGTGGCCTCGAATACTATACCGGCCCGGTCTTCGAAGCCGAGCTGCAGTTCGCCGTGACCAACGAGAAGGGCGAGAAGGTCGTGTTCGGCTCCGTCGGCGGCGGCGGTCGCTACGATGGCCTCGTGTCGCGCTTCATGGGCCAGCCGGTTCCGGCCACGGGCTTTTCTATCGGTGTCTCGCGCCTGATGACCGCGCTGAAGAACCTTGGCAAGCTCGGTCAGGAAGAGGTGATCGCGCCGGTGCTGGTGACGGTGATGGACGGCGATGTCGAGAGCATGGGCAAGTACCAGCGCTTTACCCAGGAGCTGCGCGCTGCCGGTATCCGCGCCGAGACCTACCAGGGCAACTGGAAGAAGTTCGGCAACCAGCTGAAATATGCCGACCGTCGCGGTGCGCCGATCGCCATCATCCAGGGCGGCGACGAGCGGGCGCAAGGGGTCGTGCAGATCAAGGACCTGATCGAGGGCAAGCGGCTTTCCGGCGAGATCGAGGACAATGCCGCCTGGCGCGAGGCGCGGGTGGCGCAGGAAACCGTTCCGGAAGGCGAGCTTGTCGCCAAGGTACGCGAAATCCTCGAGGCGCAGGCGGAGGACCGCCGCCGGGCGGGCTGAACCATGGCGCTGATCAACATGCCTGATTTCGCCAGGCAACTGCTTACCGATTTCGCCGAACGCAAGACGGCGCGCGTCGACACCCCGGTGATCCAGCCGGCCGAGCCGTTCCTCGACATGGCCGGCGAGGATCTACGTCGCCGCATCTTCCTGACCGAGAGCGAGACGGGCGCGAGCCTGTGCCTGCGCCCGGAATTCACCATTCCCGTCTGTCTCCGCCATATCGAGACGGCGACCGGCACGCCGAAGCGCTATTCCTATCTCGGCGAAGTCTTTCGCCAGCGCCGCGAGGGCGGCAACGAATTCTACCAGGCCGGCATCGAGGACCTTGGCGACCGCAATGTTGCCAGCGCCGACGCCCGGGCGATCTGCGACGCATTCGAAATTCTCGAGCATCTGCTGCGTGGCGAACGGCTGGTGGTGACGCTCGGCGACCAGGCGGTCTTCGAGGCTGTGGTGAAGGCGCTCGGCCTGCCGGCCGGCTGGCAGAAGCGGCTCATCCATGCCTTCGGCAACACCGAGCAGCTCGACGCGCTCCTTGAAAAGCTTGCCCGTCCGCAGCCGGTCACCGGTCTGGATCCGGAAGTGATGGCGCTCGCCGAATCCGGTGACGAGGCCGCATTGATCGCCCATATCGACGAGACCATGCAGGCGACCGGCTATTCGACCAATGCCAGCCGCACGCCGGCCGATATCGCTCGCAGGCTGAAGGAAAAGCTGGCGCTGGCGGAAACCCGGCTCGATGACGGCGCCTTCCTGGTGCTGAAGGAATTCCTGTCGCTGAACGTGCCGCTGTCCGAGGCATCCGCTGCGCTGGCCGGCTTTGCCGATGCGGCGGGCCTCAATCTCGGGGCCGCCCTTTCGCAATTCGACAGCCGCGTTGCCGCGATGCAGAACGCGGGGCTCGACATGGCCGCGATCCGTTATCGCGCCGCCTTCGGTCGTCCGCTCGACTATTATACCGGCATGGTGTTCGAGATCGTGATCGAGGGGTCGTCGGCGGTGCTTGCCGGCGGCGGTCGCTTCGACCGCCTGATGACGCTGCTTGGCGCCAAGGAGCACATACCCGCCGTCGGCTTCGCATTGTGGCTCGACCGGATCGAAACGGCGAGGGCGCCCGCATGACCATCACCATTGCATTGCCCTCCAAGGGGCGAATGAAGGACGACGCGACTGCGGTCTTCGAACGCGCCGGAATGAAGATCGTCGCCGTCGGCAACGACCGCTCCTATCGCGGTCGGGTCGAGGGCTGGGACGATGTCGAGATCGCCTTCCTGTCGGCATCGGAGATCTCGCGCGAGATCGGCAACGGCACGGTCGATTTCGGCGTGACCGGCGAGGATCTTGTGCGCGAGGGACTGGCGGAAGCCGACAAGCGCGTGGAATTCTGCGCGAGTCTCGGTTTCGGGCACGCCGATGTCGTCGTCGCCGTGCCGGAAATCTGGCTCGATGTCGACAGCATGGCCGATCTCGGCGACGTGGCCGCGGATTTCCGCGCGCGTCACGGCCGGCGTCTGGCGATCGCCACGAAGTACTGGCGTCTGACGCAGCAGTTCTTTTCCGCCAAGCACGGCATCCAGCTCTATCGCATCGTCGAGAGCCTCGGCGCCACCGAAGGCGCGCCGGCGGCCGGCCAGGCCGATATCATCGTCGACATCACCTCGACCGGCTCGACGCTGAAGGCCAATCACCTGAAGGTGCTTCCCGACGGCGTGATCCTGCGCTCGGAGGCATGTCTGGTGCGGGCCCGCAAGCCGGCTCACGAGGGCGACGCTACCGTCATCCGCATCATCGACGCGGTGCGAAAGGCACTGTGATGGACGAGGCCGAACGGATCGTCGGCCTCTACCAGCGCCATGGGCTCGCCTTCGACAGGCTGCGCGGCCGCACGCTGTTCGAACGCTCATGGCTGGATCGCTTCGTCGCCGGGCTGCCGGAGGGCGGCAGCATCCTCGACATCGGCTGCGGTTCGGGTGAGCCCGTTGCGGCATATCTGATCGGGCTCGGCTACGCCCTGACCGGGATCGACAGTTCCGATACCCTGATCACACTTTGCAGGGAACGCTTTCCGGCGGGCGACTGGCGCGTTGCCGATATGCGCGTCCTTTCGCTCGGCAAGCGGTTCGAAGGCCTTATCGCCTGGCACAGCTTCTTCCATCTCTCGATGGCGGAGCAGCGGCTGATGTTCCCCCGATTTGCCGCCCATGCCGCTCCAGGCGCCATGCTGATGTTCACGTCGGGGCCGGGCGAGGGGATCGCCATCGGCGAATTCGAAGGCGAGCCGTTGTTTCACGCAAGCCTCGGGGCGGAAGAATACCGCCACCTGCTCGCGGACAATGATTTTGCCGTGCTGGATCATGTCGTTGACGATCCCGGCTGCGGCGGCGCCACCGTCTGGCTATGCCGCAAGAGGTAGACCGCGACGTTGTTTGCGAAATGCGAAAGCCCCGCCGGAGCGATCCGGCGGGGCTTTTTGCGGAGGACTGGAGGTCTTGACAGGGTTCAGGCGGTGACGGTGCTGCGACGGGCGTCGAGCGACAGCGCGCCCGGGCCGAAGGCTGCCAGCACCAGGAAGCCGCCGGCGATCGTCAGGTTCTTCATCATCATCAGGCCGTTGAACATGGTCAGCAGGCCATTGGCGGCTTCCGGGAAGTCCGGAATGTTGATCGAGCCGCCATGGAAGATGAGCGCGGTGAAGACGCAGAAGATTGCGAGCAGCCAGGCGGTGATGCGGGTCTGGAAACCGACGAGAATGAAGAGGCCGGCGACAAGTTCGAACAGGCCGGCGACATAGGCAAGCAGGGTTGCTGCCGGGAAGCCGGCATTGGTGATCATGCCGGCGGTACCGGCAGGATCGAGCAGCTTCGGATAGCCGGCGAGAATGAACATGGCCGCAAGCAGGATGCGGCCGACAAGTACGACGACGTCATTGGCAGATGAATTAGACATTTCGGCTCCTGTTGAAGGCTCGATGTTGCAGAGTGCCGACCGGCAAACTGATGATTGTCATTCTGCTGCGAATTCACGGTCATGGATAGATAAACACTTGCAGACATATTGTTCAATAATAGTGAACGAAATTGTCCGGTAATGGCGCGGCCTTGCCTCTGTTCAATGGTTCCGAGCGTGCCTATGTATGAAAGCCGCACGCCAAGGAGATAAGCATGGCCGACCTTTCCGCCTTCCCGATCACCCGTCGCTGGAAGCCAGAAAATTCCGATATCATTCAACTCTATACGCTCCAGACCCCCAATGGCCAGAAAGTATCGGTCGCGCTCGAGGAGATGGGGCTGCCTTACGAGGTACACCGGATCTCGTTCGATACCAACGATCAGAAAAGTGCGGAATTCCTGTCACTGAACCCGAACGGCAAGATCCCGGCGATCATCGATCCGCACGGGCCCGAGGACAAGCCGATCGGGCTGTTCGAATCCGGCGCGATCCTCATCTATCTCGCGGACAAGACCGGCCAGTTGATCCCCGAGGATGCGGCCGGGCGTTACGAGACGATGCAGTGGGTGTTCTTCCAGATGGGCGGGATCGGCCCGATGTTCGGCCAGTTCGGCCACTTCTTCAAATTTGCCGCTGACAAGGTCGCCAACAATCCCTATCCGACCGAGCGCTACCGCAACGAAGCGATGCGCCTGCTCGGCGTGCTTGAAGGTCGGCTGTCGACGCGCCAGTGGATGATGGGCGACCTCTATACGATCGCCGACGTCGCGATCTTCCCTTGGGTGCGCGGCCTTTCGGTATTCTACGGCGGCGATGAGGCGCTCGAGCTCAAGAGCTTCCCGGCGGTCATGGATTGGGTGGCGCGAGCCGAAAGTCGCCCGGCCAGCATTCGCGGCCTCGATGTCCCGGCACAAGGCTGAGCCGGGACCCGTCATGCCCGCGCCGCGCTCATGCTGCGCGGAGGGGCAGGGGGCTACTGCCTGCTGACGAATTGTACCCCGGAATCGAGCTGGAACCGCGGGAAAAGGAAGACGCCCACCATGCTGCCGGAGAACCGCTGTTCGAGGCCGGTGGACTCGCCGACGCAGAACAGCGGTTGGCGGTGATTGGCGCGGCTGACGATGGTGGTGGAAAAGCAGAAGGACGATGAGCTCGTCGCAGCCTGCTCGAACAATTCGAGAATATGGGTACGGTCCTGCTGCTCGTAGCTGCGGATAAGGCTCAGCAGCCCGCATTCCTGGGCCGGCAGGTCATGCATCCGTGCGGCCCGCTCGCCGAGGTTGATGACGCCATTCGACATGTCGGCAACCCAGTTTTCCGATATGCAGAACTGCGACAGCAGTTCCGGCTGGCTGTCGCTGAGTTCCATCGAGCCTGGAACGAATGGCATCGAAAGATTGGCTTTGGCAATCTTGAACAAGTTGATCCCCAGTTCGTGCGCCGAGTTGCTCTCGCGCTGTTTTGACCCCAAGTACAACAAATCAGTTCGGCGGTGTCCAGAGGGCGCACATAGTTGCGTGACCCTGCCGTCACCGTCACACGCAGCACCCACCCTTGCCACGCATGACAGCACCCTGTGATTGTATGCCGCAATATTTCCCGCATAGGAAATATCACGACATGATAATTTTAGACTTTACGATTGCTACCTGTAGTTACACAAGGGTTACTTTTTGCAGTCAGTAGAACAAGTAGCAGCGGTCTGGTTGTTCGGATTTATATTTGCTTTTCGGGAAAAGCCAACCGCCATTAAGGCCCGGATTGGCCTATGTTTTTATTAAAACGAAAAGCGGCAAGTTTGGTGCAAGTCTCGTGATGACGTGCTTCTGTCGTGTCAGCTGCATGTAAACGTGCAGGTTGCTTTCAGTCGGAAAACCCGTCAACGAAATCAAACGGTTGCCGGAAGAATGTCGGTCTTCGCCTCCGCAATCCACGGTGCGGTTTCAGAATTGCCGAAAAGTGGCGGTAATGTGACTTTTTTTGGGCGTATCGGCCGGACGCTGTCCTCTACCGGGCTCTTGCGCCACGGATTGGCACGATGTGAGTGGCTGCAGCAGGACAATAAAAAGATACAACCGGATGCACGTCTTGTCGTTTGGCTGCAGACCGATGCCGCCGGTTCGGCGCGCTCGACGCGCAGAACGAGTTTGGGGTTGGGCGGCTTTGGACATGCAAAAAGGGCGGCCCGAGGACCGCCCTTTCCTGAACTGAACCGGATGGCTCAGATGCGAGACCTCAGTCTCACATCATGTCCATGCCGCCCATGCCGCCCATGCCGCCCGGCATGCCAGCCGGAGCGTCCTTCTTCGGCAGCTCGGCGATCATGGCTTCGGTGGTGACGAGCAGGCCGGCAACCGAAGCTGCGTCCTGGAGAGCCGTGCGAACGACCTTGACCGGGTCGACGATACCCATGGCGATCATGTCGCCATATTCGCCGGTCTGGGCGTTGTAGCCGAAGTTGTCGTCGTTCTTTTCGAGGATCTTGCCGACAACGATCGAAGCTTCGTCACCAGCGTTCTCGGCGATCTGGCGGGACGGAGCCTGCAGAGCGCGACGAACGATGTTGATGCCGGCGTCCTGGTCGTCGTTTGCACCCTTGACCGAGATCTTCGAGGACGAACGCAGCAGGGCAACGCCACCGCCCGGTACGATGCCTTCCTGAACGGCAGCGCGCGTCGCGTTGAGGGCGTCGTCGATGCGGTCCTTCTTTTCCTTCACTTCGACTTCCGTCGAACCGCCAACGCGGATAACGGCAACGCCACCAGCGAGCTTGGCAAGACGTTCCTGCAGCTTTTCGCGGTCGTAGTCGGAAGTGGTTTCTTCGATCTGGGCCTTGATCTGGGCTACGCGGCCTTCGATGTCGGACTTCTGGCCGGCACCGTCGACGATCGTCGTGTTTCCCTTGGAGATCGAAACCTTCTTGGCCTTGCCGAGCATGTCGAGGGTAACCGACTCGAGCTTGATGCCGAGGTCTTCGGAGATCACGGTACCGCCGGTGAGGATCGCGATGTCCTCGAGCATGGCCTTGCGGCGGTCGCCGAAGCCCGGAGCCTTGACGGCAGCGATCTTGAGGCCGCCACGCAGCTTGTTGACGACGAGGGTCGCAAGAGCTTCGCCTTCGACGTCTTCAGCGATGATGACGAGCGGCTTGCCGGTCTGGACGACGGCTTCGAGAACCGGGAGCATCGCCTGCAGGTTGGAGAGCTTCTTCTCGTGCAGGAGGATGAACGCGTCTTCGAGGTCGGCGACCATCTTTTCCGGGTTGGTGACGAAGTAGGGGCTCAGGTAGCCGCGGTCGAACTGCATGCCTTCGACGACTTCGAGTTCGGTTTCGGCGGTCTTGGCTTCTTCAACCGTGATGACGCCTTCGTTGCCGACCTTCTGCATCGCTTCAGCGATGTCGAGACCGATCTGACGCTCACCGTTGGCCGAGATCGTGCCGACCTGGGCAACTTCTTCCGAGGTGTTGATCTTCTTGGCCTTGGCGAGCAGGTCCTTGACGACTTCTGCAACCGCGAGGTCGATACCGCGCTTCAGGTCCATCGGGTTCATGCCGGCAGCAACGGCCTTGGCGCCTTCGCGAACGATGGCCTGGGCAAGAACGGTCGCGGTGGTGGTGCCGTCACCGGCGATGTCGTTGGTCTTCGAAGCAACTTCGCGGACCATCTGGGCGCCCATGTTCTCGAACTTGTCTTCGAGTTCGATTTCCTTGGCAACCGAAACGCCGTCCTTGGTGATGCGCGGAGCGCCGAAGGACTTGTCGATGATGACGTTACGGCCCTTCGGACCGAGGGTGACCTTTACCGCGTCAGCAAGGATATCGACGCCACGCAGCATCTTTTCGCGCGCGGTGCGACCGAATTTGATTTCTTTAGCAGCCATTGTAGAAAACTCCCGGGCTCAATGCCCATTGGTTGTCATAGAGGGGATTCGAAAGATCGGCGGATCAGCCGATGATGCCCATGATGTCGGCTTCCTTCATGATCAGAAGGTCTTCGCCGTTGAGCTTGACTTCGGTGCCCGACCACTTGCCGAACAGGACGCGATCGCCAACCTTGACATCGAGTGCGACAACCTTGCCGCTTTCGTCACGCGCGCCGGAACCGACGGCGACGATTTCGCCTTCCTGCGGCTTTTCCTTGGCGGTGTCCGGAATAATGATGCCGCCCTTGGTCTTCTCTTCAGACTCAACGCGACGAACGACGACGCGGTCGTGAAGCGGGCGGAAATTGGTGTTTGCCATTGTCTTATCCCTCGATCAAATGACATTTTACGGGCCTCACGGACCCGCATGGATAAATGTTAGCACTCGTTCCTTGGGAGTGCTAGCGGGATTGAGATATGTACGACCTGGGGAGGTGTCAAGCGCGGGTCCGAAAAATTCTCGCCGAGTTTGGTTAACTCGAACCGCTTTGGCGCGCATTGTTCGTTAGTCTAATATCGTGACGAATTTGCGGCTGATCGTCAGGGCGCGGTTTTCCGATGAAACGTCCGCCGATGGCGTACCCGCTGCTGTTGCGAAGTGCCGCCGAAGCCGGAATGTGCCGGCGGGCCTGTCGTCCATTTGTCATCTGTCTATGCGATTGGTCGCACAGAAACCGGGCGCTTCGCCATTGATTGCGGGCGCCGGGCTTGCTGCCGGGTGTACGGCGCGCCATACGGGAGAGACATGAGCGGATCATGCGTCGGGCAAAGGCGGTAGAGAGATGAATGAAAACAGTGCCGTCACGGCGCCTCCGAGGGCTCCGGAATTTGCCGAGGCGACAAAGGTCTGGGCCAAGATCGGCCTTCTCAGCTTCGGCGGGCCTGCCGGGCAGATCGCCCTGATGCATCGCGTGCTCGTCGACGAGAAGCGCTGGATCTCGGAGGAGCGGTTTCTGCATGCGCTGAACTACTGCATGCTGCTGCCGGGGCCCGAGGCGCAGCAGCTTGCCACCTATATCGGCTGGCTGCTGCACGGCACGCGTGGCGGCATCGTCGCCGGACTGCTCTTCATTCTGCCGGGACTGGCGGTGATCCTCGGCCTGTCCGCCGCTTATGCGGTGTTCCAGCAGGCCGACTGGCTGCAGAGCCTGTTCTTCGGCCTCAAGGCGGCGGTGCTCGCCATCGTCATCGAGGCGGTGATCCGCATCGGCGGCAGGGCGCTTCGGACCGGCTTCCACAAGGTGATTGCAGCACTCGCCTTCATCGCACTCTTTGCTCTCGACATGCCTTTCCCGCTGGTCATCGCCGTTGCCGGCGTGCTCGGGCTGATCGTGGCGCGGCTTGGCGGTGCGCCGGCGGCGGTGAAGGCCGAGACCGAGGAGAGCTCGCTGCGCCCGGCCGATCTGGCGGTGGCGCGGCCTGTCCCGGGCGTCGCCCGCACACTTGTCGTGCTCTGCTTCTGGATCGTTGTGTGGCAGGCGCCGCTGCTGGTTGCCACCGCGCTTGGCGGCGCAGGCAGCTTCGAGGCGATTTTCGCCTTCTTCTCGAAAATGGCGCTGGTGACGTTCGGCGGTGCCTATGCGGTCCTTTCCTATGTCGCCCAGACAGCGGTCGAGCAATATGGCTGGCTCCGTCCGGGCGAGATGCTCGACGGGCTGGCGCTCGCCGAGACCACGCCGGGACCGCTGGTGCTCGTGCTCAGCTATGTCGGCTTCCTCGCCGCCTTTCGTTATCCGATGGGGCTCGAGCCGCTTTTAGCCGGATTTATCGGGGCCGGGCTTGCCGCCTGGGCGACCTTCGTACCGAGCTTCATCTGGATCTTCGCCGGCGCGCCTTACGTCGAGCGGCTGCGTTCGAACCGGGCCTTGTCGGGGGCGATGTCGGCGATCACTGCCGCGGTCGTCGGCGTCATCCTCAACCTCGCCATCTGGTTCGCGCTGCACGTCCTGTTCGCCAAGGTCGGCCGTGTCGTCCTGCTCTCCAGGTCAGTCCAGGGGGGAGGGGGCGAAGCGCCGCTCGTCTCCTTTGCCTGGCCGCAGTGGCAAACACTCGATGTTGCCGCCCTTGGCGTGGCGGCGCTCGCGATGTTCCTGACATTCCGGCTCAAGGCGGGCATGGTGAGCACGCTTGCGGCTTGCGCCGTCGCCGGCTTCGTCGTGACATGGCTCACCACCTGAAGCCCTGCCGCATTTTTCGAAAGGTCACGGCAAATCTCCTTGCCTTCGTGGCGTTCCTTTGCGATGTCAGCCATGAATTGCATGGAAGGCGGGAAAGCTATGGCCAAGCGTATCGAGAGTTTTCAGGACATCGTCAGCCAGTATGATGTGGCGTTGTGCGACGTCTGGGGTGTGCTTCACAACGGCATCGACGCCTTTGCCGCCGCCTCCGAGGCGCTGGTCAAGGCGCGTGCCGCGGGCATGACCGTGGTGCTGATCACCAATTCGCCGCGGCCGTCGCCGGGCGTCATCAGCCAGCTCAAGATGATTGGCGTCGCCGATGGCGCCTTCGATCGCATCGTCACCTCGGGCGACGTCACCCGCGAACTGATCGCCAGGGGGCCGAAGAAGGTATTCCTGCTCGGGCCGGATCGCGATAATCCGATCCTCGACGGGCTCGATGTCGAGCGCGTCGGCGAGAACGAGGCGGAGGCGATCGTCTGCACCGGCTTCTTCGACGACGAGACCGAGACGCCGGAAGACTATCACGACATGCTGGTCGCCTTCGAGGCGCGCAAGGTGCCGATGATCTGCGCCAATCCCGACCTGGTGGTCGAGCGCGGTCATCGCATCATCCCCTGCGCCGGTGCGCTGGCGGTCTACTACAACCAGCTCGGCGGCGAGACCCGCATCGCCGGCAAGCCGCATACGCCGATCTACGAGGCTGCGCTCGCCGCCGCCCGCGACGTGCGCGGCGACGTCGCTCTTGACCGGGTGGTGGCGATCGGTGACGGCATGCCGACCGACGTTCGCGGTGCGCTCGATTACGGGCTGGATCTTCTCTATATCAGCGGCGGCATTCACGCCGCCGACTATGCTCTGCACGGCCGCACCGACGAGGCGCTTCTCAACGCCTGGCTGGAGCGCGAGAATGCGGCGCCGAAATTCTGGATGCCGCGACTGGCGTGAGGCTTGATAATGACCGTTTTCCATCGCAATGAATCCAGGGAACCTTTGCCCGAACGCCTGAAGTCCGGCGTTGTCGCGATCGGCAATTTCGATGGCGTGCATCGCGGCCATCAGTCGGTGCTCGAGCGTGCGCTGGAGCTTGCCGAAGCGAGCGGGCGCCCGGCGCTGGTGCTGACCTTCGAGCCGCATCCGCGTACCGTCTTCAAGCCCGACACGCCGGTCTTCCGGCTGACGCCGGCGCCGCTGAAAGCCCGCATCCTCGAGGCGATGGGGTTTGATGCGGTGATCGAGTACCCCTTCGACATCGCCTTCTCGCAGCGCTCGGCCGATGCATTCATCCACTCTATCCTGCTCGACTGGCTCCATGCCGGCCAGGTGGTAACCGGGTTCAACTTCCACTTCGGCCGTGGGCGCGAAGGCGGCCCTGCCTTCCTGATGGAGGCGGGCCAGAAAAACGGCTTCGGGGTCACGCTGCTCGATGCCTTCCGTGACGAGGCGACCGACGTGATCTCGTCGAGCCACATCCGCGAGCTTCTCGCCAGCGGCGAGGTGGTCGAGGCGGCGGCGTCGCTCGGCTATCGCTTTACGGTCGAGGCGCCGGTCATCGGCGGCCAGAAGCTCGGCCGCACGATCGGCTTCCCCACGGCCAACATGCAACTCCCGCCGGAAACCGAACTCCAGTCCGGGGTCTATGCGGTACGCTTTCGCCGGCAGGACGGCACGCTTCATGACGGTGTCGCCAGCTACGGTCGCCGCCCGACCGTGACCGAAAACGGTGCGCCGCTGCTCGAGACCTATGTCTTCGATTTCTCGGGCGATCTCTATGGCGAGACCTGTTCCGTCTCCTTCTTCGGACGCCTGCGCGACGAGCTGAAGTTCGACGGGCTGGAGCCGATGATCGAGCAGATCCATCGCGACGGCGACGAGGCGAGGGCGCTGCTGGCAGGCGTGCGCCCGCTCGGGCTGATCGACCAGGCGATTGCTTTTTGATGGTGCGTACACCATTTACGAGACCGATCGGCGCATGGACCCTTTTCAATCGCCCGAAAAACCCGTAAACAGCCGCGCAAGATGTGTGCTTTTCGGTTGACCATAGCTATCCGAATTATTGGCCCGGCCTTCCGCGCTGCCTGAAAGCTGCCGGAGGGTCCGGGTTTCTGGCGTCCTCGCCGGACGCTTTCCTTATGTCACCAACATTTCCCATGACATGCGACCCTTCGCCGGGCGCCAGAAACGATAGCCGCTCCCATGACCGATACCGCTGATAAAGTCGATTACTCCTCCACCCTCTATCTGCCGCAGACGGATTTCCCGATGCGCGCCGGCCTTCCCCAGAAGGAGCCGGAATTCGTTGCCCGCTGGCAGAAGATGGACCTCTACAAGAGGCTGCGCGCGTCTGCCGCCGGCCGCGAGAAGTTCGTCCTGCATGACGGCCCGCCCTATGCCAACGGCAACATCCATATCGGCCACGCGCTGAACAAGATCCTCAAGGACGTCATCACCCGCTCGTTCCAGATGCGCGGATATGATTCCAACTACGTCCCCGGCTGGGACTGCCATGGCCTTCCGATCGAATGGAAGATCGAGGAGAAGTACCGCGAGAAGGGCAAGAACAAGGACGAGGTTCCGGTCAACGAATTCCGCCAGGAATGCCGTGAATTCGCCGCCGGCTGGATCAAGGTCCAGACCGAGGAGTTCAAGCGCCTCGGCATCGAGGGCGACTTCGAGAACCCCTATACGACGATGGCGTTCCACGCCGAGGCCCGCATCGCCGGCGAACTGATGAAGATCGCCAAGTCCGGCCAGCTCTATCGCGGCTCCAAGCCGATCATGTGGTCGGTGGTCGAGCGCACGGCGCTTGCCGAGGCCGAGGTCGAATATGCCGACGTCGAGAGCGACATGATCTGGGTGAAGTTCCCGGTGACCGAAGGTCCGGAGCCTCTCCGTGGAGCTTCCGTCGTCATCTGGACGACGACCCCATGGACCATCCCCGGCAACCGCGCGATCGCCTATTCCTCGCGTTACGCCTATGGCCTCTACGAAGTCACTTCGGCCGAGAACGATTTCGGGCCGCAGCCGGGCGAGAAGCTGATCTTCGCCAAGCGGCTTGCCGATGAATCGGCCGCCAAGGCCAAGGTCACCTTCGGTTTCGTCCGCGACATCAAGCCGGAAGAACTGGCGGCAGTCACCTGCGCCCATCCGCTGCACGGCCTTGGTGGCGGCTACCACTTCCAGGTGCCGCTGCTCGATGGCGACCATGTCACCGACGACGCCGGCACCGGTTTCGTACACACCGCGCCCGGCCACGGCCGCGAGGACTTCGACGCCTGGATGGATTCGGCACGCGCACTCGAGGCGCGCGGCATTTCCTCGGCCATCCCGTTCACCGTCGATGACGCCGGCTTCTTCACCTCCGATGCCCCCGGCTTCGGCCCGGACGCCGAAGGTGGCGCCGG
This sequence comes from Pseudomonadota bacterium, assembly GCA_023399465.1. Classification (GTDB taxonomy): domain Bacteria; phylum Pseudomonadota; class Alphaproteobacteria; order Rhizobiales; family Rhizobiaceae; genus Ferirhizobium. The sequence goes on along the minus strand of JAEWPB010000048.1, from coordinate 4,634 downwards.
TCGCGTCATCGACGACAAGGGCAAGAAGGGCGACGCCAACGACCGCGTCATCAAGGCGCTGATCGCGCGCCACGCGCTGTTCGCCCGCGGTCGCCTGAAGCACTCCTATCCGCATTCCTGGCGCTCGAAGAAGCCGGTCATCTTCCGCAACACGCCGCAGTGGTTCGTCTACATGGACAAGGAACTCGGCGACGGCACGACGCTGCGCTCGCGTTCGCTGTCGGCGATCGACCAGACCCGCTTCGTGCCCGCCGCCGGCCAGAACCGCCTGCGCGCCATGATCGAGAACCGTCCGGACTGGGTCCTGTCGCGCCAGCGCGCCTGGGGCGTGCCGATCGCCATCTTCGCCGATGATGACGGCAACGTGCTCGTCGATGACGCGGTCAATGCCCGCATCCTCGAAGCCTTCGAACAGGAAGGCGCCGATGCCTGGTTCGCCGAAGGCGCCAAGGAACGTTTCCTCGGCACGGCTCACGACCATGCCAAGTGGCATCAGGTCATGGACATTCTCGACGTATGGTTCGACTCGGGCTCTACCCACACCTTCACGCTCGAAGACCGCCCGGACCTGAAGTGGCCGGCCGACGTCTACCTCGAAGGTTCCGACCAGCACCGCGGCTGGTTCCATTCGTCGCTGCTCGAAAGCTGCGCGACGCGCGGCCGTGCGCCCTACAACGCCGTCGTCACTCATGGCTTCACCATGGATGAGAAGGGCGAGAAGATGTCGAAGTCGAAGGGCAACGTCGTCTCGCCGCAGGACGTGATGAAGGACGCCGGTGCGGACATCCTGCGCCTGTGGGTGATGACCACCGACTACTGGGAAGACCAGCGTCTCGGCAAGGCGATCATCCAGACCAACATCGACGGCTATCGCAAGCTGCGCAACACCATCCGCTGGATGCTCGGCACGCTCGCCCACGACACGGGCGAGGAGATTGCCTATGCAGACATGCCGGAGCTGGAAAAGCTGATGCTGCATCGTCTGGCCGAACTCGACCAGCTGGTGCGCGAGGGCTACGACGCCTTCGACTTCAAGAAGATCGCCCGTGCGCTGATCGACTTCTCCAACGTCGAGCTGTCGGCCTTCTACTTCGATATCCGCAAGGATGCGCTCTACTGCGACGCGCCGTCGTCGCTGCGCCGTCGCGCTGCGCTCGCGGTCATCCGCAAGATCTTCGACAGCCTGGTGACCTGGCTGGCGCCGATGCTGCCGTTCACCACCGAGGAAGCCTGGTTGTCGCGCAATCCGGATGCCGAGTCCGTGCATCTGGAGCAGTTCGCCGAGGTTTCGCCGGAGTGGCGCAGCGAGGCTGTCGCTGCGCGCTGGCAGAAGATCCGCGAAGTGCGCAAGGTCGTGACCGGCGCGCTCGAAATCGAGCGCAAGGACAAGCGCATCGGTTCCTCGCTCGAAGCCGCACCGGTCGTCTATATCGCCGATCCGGAGCTGCTGGCAGCAGTAGAGGGTGCCGATCTCGCCGAGATCTGCATCACCTCTGGCATCAAGGTCGAGGCCTCCGAAGGGCCTGCCGATGCGTTCCGTCTCGACGACGTGGCGAAGGTGAGCGTCGTTCCGGCGCTGGCCGAAGGCACGAAATGCGCGCGTTCCTGGCGGATCACCACCGACGTCGGTTCCGATCCCGAATACCCGGATGTCTCCGCCCGCGACGCGGCGGCGCTCAGGGAACTCAAGGCGCTGCGCTGAGGATAACTGCCGGATGATTTGCCATTTGGCCCGTCATCCGGTACATCTGCCCGAAATTGGACGAATTTTTGCGGCAGTCGGCATGCATGCGAGTTGGTCGATATGACGTGTCGGCGTGGCTGGAAGGGTTTTCATGAAGATGATGCATGGGTTTCGAGTAAGTGTAAGCGTCGCAGGACTACTTGCAGCATGCCTGACATTGACGGGTTGCCTGGGGCCGACTTACGGAACGGACAAGTCGTCCGGCGCGCAGTTGCTCGGTGACTTGGCCGACGCGACATCGCTGACGAGCATCACGCCGAAGGAAACCAACCTCAAGTACCAGCCCCGTCCGGGCCTGGTCCTGCCGAACAAGGCCAACCAGCAGGCGCTGGCCGAGCCGCAGCAGTCGATCGCCGGCAAGAACAATCCGCAATGGCTGGAATCGCCGGAAGACACACGGTCGCGGCTGAAGGCGGAAGCCGTCGCCAATCAGGATAACCCCACCTACCGTTCGCCTCTGGCCCAGGCCCGCGCCAATGGCCAGAAGCTTTCCACGGACGAGCAGCTTGCCGCCTATCGTGCCGCCCGCGCCGAGCAGAAGGGCGCCTATGACGGCCGCCGCTTCCTGAGCGACCCGCCGACCGGTTACCGCGAAGTGGCGACCGCCGAGCAGCTCGACGACCTCGGCGAACCGGAAGTGAAGAAGGAAAAGCGCCGGCGCAAGGATGCGGTGTCGGCCAAGCAGGACGCCAAGTGGTGGTTGCCGTTCCAGTAACGGCAGGCGATCGGCAACGAGTTTGAAGGACGCGGCGCTCAGGCGTCGCGTTTTGATTTGAAGAAGTCGATCAGCAGGTCTGCGGCGGCGCTGGCATGAAAGCCGGAATAGACGTCGGGCGCGTGATGGCAGGTCGGCTGCGCAAAGAAGCGGACGCCATTGTCGACCGCACCGCCCTTCGGATCCTCGGCGCCGTAATAGACACGGCGCAGGCGCGCAAACGAGATGGCGGCGGCGCACATCGTGCATGGTTCGAGGGTGACGTAGAGATCGGCGCCGACGAGCCGCTCCTGGTCGAGGGAGAGCGCCGCGAGGCGAATGGCCTCGATCTCCGCATGGGCGGTCACGTCGTTTCGCTCGCGGGTGCGGTTGCCGGCCTTGGCAACGACGCGCCCATCGAGCACGATAACGGCGCCGACCGGAATTTCACCTCTCGCTGCGGCGGCTTCCGCTTCGGCCAGCGCGAGATCCATGAAGCCTTTTGTCTGCGTCATGCAGCGATTTCCTCTTAACCCCGGTCGTGTGACCTGATAGGACACGAACGAAAGTTCAGGCAAACAAAAAAATGACATTCAAAGACAAGCCCAAGCGGTCCGGCGGCAAGCCTTTCGATCGCGACCGAAATCCGAAGCGTGATTCCCGCGGTCCGAAGGCCGCTTTCCGGGACGGCGACAAGCCGCGTCCGGAAAAGAGCGAACGTCCCGCCCGGCACGCAGCGACGGCCGTTGCGGCCGACCCGGCCAAGCCGGAGCGCATTTCCAAGATCATGGCCCGCGCCGGTGTGGCGTCGCGCCGCGATGTCGAGCGCATGATCCTCGAAGGCCGGGTGCGGCTCAACGGTGTCGTGCTTGATACCCCGGTGGTCAATGCGACGCTTGCCGATCGCATCGAGGTCGACGGTGTCGCGATCCGCGGCATCGAGCGTACCCGCCTCTGGCTCTATCACAAGCCGGCCGGTCTGGTGACGACCAATTCCGATCCGGAAGGCCGCCCGACGGTGTTCGACAACCTGCCGGAAGACCTGCCGCGCGTGCTGTCGATTGGCCGCCTCGATATCAATACCGAAGGCCTGCTACTGCTGACCAATGACGGCGGTCTGGCGCGGGCGCTGGAGCTGCCGGCGACCGGCTGGCTGCGCCGCTACCGCGTGCGCGCCCATGGCGAGATCGATCAGGCCGACCTCGACAAGCTGAAGGAAGGCATCGCCGTCGACGGCGTGCTTTACGGTTCGATCGAGGCGACGCTCGACCGCACGCAGGGCCACAACGTCTGGATCACGATGGGCCTGCGCGAAGGCAAGAACCGCGAAATCAAGAACGTGCTCGGCGCGCTCGGTCTCGAGGTCAACCGCCTGATCCGCATTTCCTACGGTCCGTTCCAGCTGGGCGACCTGCCGGAAGGCGAGGTCCTCGAAGTACGTGGCCGCACGCTGCGCGACCAGCTCGGACCGCGCCTGATCGACGAGGCGAAGGCGAACTTCGAAGCGCCGATCTACAACGAGCCGGCAGTTGCCGCTCCTGCCGTGGAAGAAGAGACTGCGGAATACGAACGCCCGCGCCGCGAACGCAGTGACGATCGTGGCGACTGGGGTCGCCGGGACGAGCGTCGCGGTGGCGGACGCGAGGGCGGTGAACGCTTCGGCCGCAAGGAAGGCGGCGATCGCTTCGGCGACAAGCCGAAGAGGAAGCCGCTCGGCGAGATCCGCACGGCGAATGTCTGGATGGCGCCAGGCGCCCGCCCGGCGGCCGGCAAGGGGGCGCCCAAATCCTCCGAGACCAAGATCGAGCGGGCTTTCGCCATCGAGTTCAAGACGTCCGAAGAGAGCGAAGGCGCCAAGAAGCGTAAGCCCGCCGCGCCCAAACGCCCGGCGCGCGGCGATGACGCCCGCGCCAGCGACCGTCCCCGTGGCGACCGTAAGCCGCGTCCTGAAGGCGGCGACCGGCCGCGCAGCGAGCGTCCCTGGCAGGATCGCAAGCCGCGTGGCGAGGGTGATGAACGTCCTCGCGCCAAGAGCTTCTCCGGCGAGCGCCGTTTCGAACGCAGCGAAGGCGACCGTCCTCATGGCGACAAGCCCCGTGGCGACCGCAAGCCGCGTCCCGAAGGCGGCGACCGGCCGCGCAGCGAGCGTCCCTGGCAGGATCGCAAGCCGCGTGGCGAGGGTGATGAACGTCCTCG
>JAEWPB010000026.1 GCA_023399465.1 Pseudomonadota bacterium | reverse complement strand
GGCTTGATGGGCGAGGAACAGGCTGACGCTGCGGACGTGGGGGAGGGCGAGCATGCCGCTTCGGGGTTCCATTCGGTGTCGCCGTGGCCTCTCTTAAGATGTAAACTGTTTACCCGTTGCGGATTTCATCACGCCCATAAGTTGCTTCGCGAGCATGCTCTCGATCAGCTCTTCCATTTTGCTGAGATCAAGTACACCTTCCGACGCAGCTTGATCCGCAGCCTCAAGTGCATCGAAATATGGCTGTCGATTGTCAACGATCTGATCAGGAATTGTGTCCTGTCCTGGCAAGAGCATGCCTATCTTAACCGAAAGCACTAGATATGACACCATACGAGACGTCCGGCCGTTGCCATCGCTGAACGGATGAATCCAGTTGAGGCGCCACATAATGTATGACGCCAAATGCACGGCCGGTTTGTCGCTCCAATTCGCATTTACATAGTCGCAAAGCTCTTCAATCAGCTCTGGAACCAAGTGTGCGTCTACCGGTCTATGCTCGCTGCCAGAAATCTCGACGGCTGCTGGACGAAAGTTGCCCGCGTAACTGCTGATGCCATCAAGGGCGGCGCGATGAAGTGTCAAGATGGTGGAAGTGCGAAGCTTCCAGTCTTGACCTTTATCGATGGCGTCCAGGATCATGCTGCACGCGCGATCGAACTGAACAAGGCCATTTCTGGCTTCTGCTTCTGCGCGGAGCTGATCGTCTTTGATCAAGTAAGCTTCACTCGCCACGCTGTGGCGGCGACGTTCCTCCTCACTCATTGATACGATTTGCTCCGTTTTTTAGGTCGCCAGAAAATGGCATTTCGTCGGCGATCCGATTCACCATCTCGCGAGTTATCATCTTGTTTTCGAAATGGGTGTTGCCGTAGGCAAAGCTGCGACGCTGAACCTCGAGATCGCTCTTCGACTGAGGGGCTTTACGGGCAGCCTCGATCAGAGCTTTTAGTGGTTCATTCATACCGGAATCCTTTCATTAATACCCCATAAAAACATAAACGCGATTCATGGCAATAATGTTTCTAACGCGCTCATAATTGTGCGAGGCTGATGGGGCCTAAATGCAACATGTAGGAGCAATTGAAGAATTAGCTAATGCTAATTAAATGGTGTGGCTAACGAATAGAAAAAAGCCCCGTATTGGACGGGGCTTTTAATTGACGATGCGAACATCAAATTCTTCTACGCAGGGCAACCTTGGAAGTATGCTGCGCGTTTGTCGTGTTCACTACGCAGATCTCGCTCGGTGCGCAGTTTTGCCTCTGCCGGACGCAGCACGTTCAGCTTCGATTGCGCTTTCAAGATCGATTCCATCGAGGATGGCTCCGTTCTTTTGTCGATTGACGTCTGTTTCTGTTGCTTCGTCATGAGCTTCACCTTCGTTTGTTGTGGTCCCAATAGTCGCAAGTTTTTTAAGTGTCAAACCCCTGGCGGGGTGGCGAGCGGTTGTGCCAAGGTCAAGAACGAGCGCCATTTCATCATCAGTTGCCATGCGAACGCGTTGGAATAGCAATTCTGCTTCTAACGAATCGATAACAAACGCGTGACTGGAATAGGTCTGCGAGAGAAGATCCAGAGCTCCAGGTTTCATATTGTCCCATTTCAAATTCAGGCGGTTCCCGTAGTCTTCTCCGATTCTCATTGCTCGAGCTCGCGATCCGACTTCTTCTGGATCTACTCGGGCAAACACCGGACCATACATCGCTCCAACAACTTCGGTGGCCGCGTGTGATGCCGTTTGAAAGGAAACTACCCCGCCACTGGATGCAATGATCTCCAGGGTCGTCCTGATGAAGGTTTCGCGCGCCCTTGTCTCCAGTGCAGCGAACGCTTCACTAATATTTAGACCCGACTCCATTCCAGCTAATTGGTCCGTCTTGGTCAGTTGGATATCTAAAGGACCGAGTTCGCCGTAAGGTGCGAATACGACTTCCTTGGCGCCTATGGCGAAAAGAGTTCCTGCACTCTTGCACAATCCGGAGACCAAAACCGAGTAGCTTTCGTATCGGTATTGCAGATATCTGGCCATCTTATATGCGGCATCTGGGTCTCCGCCGCGCGTTACCAGTATCACCATACAACTGTCAGATTCTTTGCCTTCGTGTATCATGTTGATGAAATCTAGGTCGTGCTGCCTGCTGATTTCACCGTTATAGAGATAGATATCCATGGCCCCCCTCCGCACCAAGAGTGCTTGATGCATCAGCATGCAATACAAATCTTGAACAGACAACCTTATGCAAGGCTGTCCGTTCCGTTGTGGTCGGCATGACTTGATCACCGCAACGGACTAAGATCTGAGGTGAAGGCTATGGGAGCACGAGAGCTGAGGCTGTCCAAACGTTTCACGACCCGCGTCTGCGGTGCGCGACGTGGGTCGTGATAAGTGTAACGGCGACTTGATTTTCCTTGATGTTCTCGAAGCTTCCCAAGCTGAATACGAGGGTTCGATTCCCTTCACCTGCTCCATAAAGATCGCCAACATTTTCGCCAGCACGCGCAGGTTCAGCTCGTAGTCTCGGATCCACGTCGGATTAATCGGCTCGGCGGTGCTTTGGCAGGTGTTCCGAGAGCGTCACTTCCCGTACGAATGAACGACACGCGCAACATCCGAACGATGCCAGAGCTGCCGGGGGCTACAAAACCATGCCTAACTTTTGAATGGCCGGGACAGCACATATTCTTGCGCTTCATCCGGGTTGGTAAAACCTTGATACACCGGCAGGGAAAACTGTTTTTTATACTCGCTCGCAAGCTCGTCGGCGGCGGCGTCTGATCCAATGAAATCTAAAAGCTGGTCTATTACCTCCGTATCAGATAGTTGGTTATAGTTGATCATGAAGCCGTTATCTCTGTCTGCGTATAGCTTGCAGAGATTGTAGAAATTTGAATAGCTTTTCAGGAACGTGTCGTACCGTTCTGGTGAGAAGGTTATCAGCTCGTTCAAGTTTTCTTTATTTTTTTCAGACCCATTCTTCACAATCCATATTTTTGTTTGAAGTGCCCTTTGTAGGGAAGCGTGTACTTCGATCGGCTCGCGCCAGAGCGAAATGACTTTCCAGGTTGGATCATCAAGAAGCGATTGCAGATATGGAGTGTGTACCACGTGGCCCTGGAAAACCTTGAAGCCGAAGTGCTTTTTTGGCGTTGTCGCACGCAGCTCGTCAACAAAGAGCTTTGGGTCTAAGTCGCGCTCAGCTACTGATTTGGCGCTTACGCGCTTTGCGAACCATTTTCGCAATTCAACTTTCTGCGTTTTGAAGATTTCTCCATGGCAGGTGATGTCATTGGCCGAATCGAGCAAGCTCGTGAGGTGATATGAGCCCGTTCTTGGATAGCAAAATATCAGAAAGTTGTTAGGCATGATCTCTCCAGAAGTCGGAGCACGCTATCGGGGTGCATTGGAGCAGTCAAATAGCCAGTGACGCAGATTAACCGGAAAAGCGGGATGCCGAGAAAGGCATGGACCTCGCGGCTTGGCGCCGCCGCTTCGAAGGTGTGCGCGGGTGCCAAGTGACGTTTGTCGTTCGCGCGGAAAGACATAGCCCGCCGGAACGAAATCGGCCCGCCCCTTGTGGGGCGGGCCGATGATCTCAGAACTCGGTCCAGTCGGCTTCCTGCTTGACGGCCGCTGCACCGCCGCCAAAGGCGCTGGCAAGCCGCTGCCCGAGGCCGCGGGCCGGCGATGCGACCGGCCGGTGGGTTTCGGCGGCGGCCTTTACCGCCATCTGTGCGGTGCGAACCGGTGCGCTCGTTCGGGCGGCTGCGTTGAAGCCGGAGGAGGCCGGGGCGCTGAAGCCGCCGCTATGGGTTCCGGTCAGCTTGAACTGGCCCATCAAAGCGGTGAGCGATGCAGCCTCGGTTGCCAGGCTGTGGCTGGCCGCGGTGCTTTCCTCGACCATGGCCGCGTTCTGCTGGGTTCCCTGGTCCATGGTGTTGACGGCGGTGTTGATCTCCTGGAGGCCGACCGACTGCTCGCGCGCCGCTTCGGCGATCGCGTGAACGTGACGGTTGATTTCCTGGACCTCGGCGACGATGGCATCGAGCGCCGTCCCGGTTTCGACAACCAGGCTCACGCCGGTCTGCACCTGCTCGCCAGAGGTGGTGATCAGGGCCTTGATCTCCTTGGCGGCATTGGCCGAACGCTGTGCCAGTTCGCGCACTTCCTGGGCGACGACGGCGAAACCCTTGCCGGCTTCGCCGGCGCGGGCGGCCTCGACGCCGGCGTTGAGCGCCAGCAGGTTGGTCTGGAACGCGATGTCGTCGATGACGCCGATGATGTTGGAAATCTCGCTCGACGACTTTTCGATCTGGTGCATGGCCTCGACGGCGTTGCGCACCACCTGACCGGACCGCTCGGCGCCGCTGCGGGTGCGGGTGACGAGCTGGCTTGCTTCCTCGGCGCGCCGTGCGGCGTCCTTGACGGTCGTGGTGATCTGCTCAAGCGCGGCGGCGGTTTCTTCCACCGAAGCGGCCTGCTGTTCGGTGCGCTTCGACATGTCGTCGGCGGACGAGCGGATCTCGTTGGCGCCGGCGCTGATGGCGCGGGCGTTGGAGCCGACGGCCTGCATGGCTTCATTCAGCTTGTCGACCGAATTGTTGAAGTCCTGGCGGAGGCTGTCGAGCTGTTCGACGAACGGGGTCTCGATACGATAGGCGAGATCGCCACTCGAGAGGCGGCCCAGTCCGTCGCCGAGCGACTGCACGGCGAGCTGAAGATCGCGGGCTTCGGCAGCCTTCTGCTGCTCGCGGGCAGCGCGCTCGGTTTCGCTCAGGTTGCGATCCGATTCCGCCTGCTCTTCAAGGCGAATACGCTCGATCGCATTGGTACGGAAGACGGCGACGGCTGCGGCCATCTCGCCGATTTCGTCGCGGCGGTCGAGGGCATCGACCTCGTCGCGGGTGTTGCCTTCCGCAAGGCTGGCCATGCGGGCGCGAAGGCGCATCATCGGGGTGGTGATGCCAGTCTGGGCAACCCAGTAGCCGATCACAACGGCCATCGCGAGGGCGCTCACGGCTGAGATCAACGCGATGAGGATCGTGGTGTTGATCTCCTTGGAGGTCTGAACACCGCCGTCCTCGAGCATCTTGATCAGCGCTTCATTGTTGCTGGAGAGCTTGGCGATGATCGAATTCATCATGCTGTTCACGGAGTGCAGCATGCTGACGGCGCCGGAAGTGTTGCCGCCCTTCTTCATCTCGATGACCTGATTGCTGAGCGCCTGGAGGTCGCCGATCGATGCCAGGGTCTCTTCCACGACGTCCTTGCGGCTTGGAACGAGTTCTGCCGATTGGGTCATGAGCCGTTTGGCGACCTGGTAGAACTGGTCGTGGGTGGTCACGGCCAATTGAAACGCCTTCGACGAAGGGTCCATGTTGACCAGCATGCTTGCCTGCAGCGGCGGGATGAGAACCGCGCCGCTGGCGCGGGCGCCGAGAACCGCAGCCTGCGCTTCAGCATTGATGAAAGCGTTGAAGGTCTTATCGGCCTGTTTGAATTCAAAGATGATGTAGCTCAGGCTGCCGAGCGAGATCGCGCCGAGAAGCGCGATGACCGCAAGGATCTTCGTCTTGATTTTAGCGTTCTTTAGCATGGACACAGATTTCTTCGCATCGGTCGGTCGCCGTGGCGGGAGATGCCTTGGTTACCGATCATGCCGCTTGGGGAGGGCGGCCTGGTTATGGGAGGCATACCTTGGACAAGGTGTAAGCGACGCGCATCATGCAGATCGGCAGGGAGGAGCCGATGTCGTTAATACGCAATTAGAACCGATTTTGTTAAACCCGCTTTAACGCGCCGCTCGAGTTTGCGTTTTTTCAACTTCCGGTCACGAAAAGCTCACGGCGATGCCGCGGGTTCATGCGGGGTCTTGTTCCAGAAGAACGGGTTGGTGCGCAATTCCAACACGGCCTTCCATGCCGAGAAGGACACAAGGACCCAGTAGAACGGTACCATCAGCCAGCGCCGTCCGATCAGCCGCTTCTCGTGCTCGATCATGGGCAGTGTGCCGAGTGCGGGGAAAATGGCATAGGCGGCGAGAATGTTGGTCCAGTCGACGGCGCGCAGCCAGAGCCGCAACGAGGACAGTTCCGCCCCTGTAACGGTTGCCAGCAGCGCATTTGCGACAAAGAGAAGAATGAGCGGATGCAACAGGGAAGAGATCAGCATTCCGCCGATCTGGAGTTGAAAGACGAGGAAAGCGGAAAGGCCCATTTCCCGGCTCAGGATCCTGGGTTCGCGCATCATCACCAGCCAGGTCTGCAGCCAGCCCTTGAACCAGCGGCATCGCTGTCCGACCCAGACCTTCAGGCGGGTCGGTGCGTCTTCCAGCGTCTGCCTTTGGATGACGCCCGAGCGATAACCGAGGCGGTACAGGCGCATTCCGAGGTCAGCATCCTCGGTGACGTTATAGGGATCCCAGCCGCCGGCTGCCTTGAGGATGTCGGTGCGGAAGTGATTGGACGTGCCGCCGAGCGGCAGCGGCATGCCGTATTTTGCAAGCATTGGCAGCAAGCCGCGAAAGAGTGCCGAATATTCGAGGGCGAACAGGGCGCTGATCCATGAACTCCCGGCATTTGCGATGATCAGCGGCGCCTGCAGGCAGGCAAGGTTATCCGGCGCGACGCGGAACCTCGCATAGGCTTCGCGCAATTGATCGGGGTGCGGTCGATCCTCGGCATCGTACACCGCGAGATAGCGGCCGCGCGCTCCGGCGAGTGCATAGGTCAGTGCTTTCGGCTTGGTTCGTGGATGCATCGCCGGCACCTCGACGATTTCGAAATGTCGCCCCAGCTTCTGCGCCCGCAACGCTTCGATGGTCTCCCGGTCGTCAGCCTCGCAAACGAACTTGATGTCGAGCCGCGATGGCGGCCAGTTCAGCCGGTTGAAGCTTCTTGCCAGTTGCTCCGCCATGGCAGCCTCGCGGTAGAGCGCGACCATGACGGTGTAGACAGGAAGCGGCTCGTCCTGCGGTAACGAAGTGAGGCAGACAGGCTTCGTCCGTCGCTGGAACAGGGCGATTATCCTCAGGACGAGCGCCAGGAAGTAGAGGTGCGAAAGGATGATGTGGAGGGCCAGCATGGTTGCGGCGGTCTCCACCACCAGCAGTGCAATTGCGACAGCAATGGCGACGCCGGCATAAAATCCCTGGTTGCCGGAAAATACGATACGGGCACTGAAGCGTGGATGCGTCTCGAACAGGGTACGCACCGCACCTTCGACACGAGTGGTACTGTCTGCCTGCCAGCAGGCGGCCCGCATCCTCGCGGCGGAGACGATCGCAAGCGACCCGCGCAGGACCGGATGCCGCTCCAGGATTTTCCGCAACGCGGGTATCAATCGCGCCTCTGGCACGATCAGCGTTTTGGGCGGTCGTTGTGGATGCGTGAGGCGTACGGTCGTCGGCCGCACCAATTGGCTGTCGAAACAGGTTGCCACGGTAACTCGCGACGCATCGATTGCGCGCAGATATGGCAGGCGCAGCATTCGCGCGAGGGCGGCATAATAGGTTTCCTCATCGACCAGGCCATCGCAGAGCAGTTCCTGCTCGATGGTCGTGCCGTTTGCTGCAGCCCGCTCGGCCATCCGGGCAAGCAACGGCTTGGCGATCCCGAGTTCCTGCAGCACCGGGACTTCGCCAACGCCATCCGCGGCAAACACCGATGCCAGACCGTCGGCGTGCGGCGGACTGTCAGCTTGCGGATCGGTTCTTGTGTCGTCGGCAGCGAGGCTGCCCGCATGTTCCCCGATTTGCATGTTTCTGCTAAACCGTCATTCAGATGATGACGCCCCTATGCAGTCCCGGATTGGATCATAATGTCACGGCGAATAGTTTCATCCCTGAAATTGAAGGGGTTTTTGGCGTTTATTGCGCCTATGGTTGCATTTTTCATGGCTGCACACGCTATTGCGCAGCAGGGGCCGATCCCGGAACTGCCGATTCTGTTCGACGCGCGCGAGCGCTTGCCCAAGCCGGACATGACGCAGGTGGTGCGTGTGCGCTTCCTCACGACCGTCGATTTTCCACCTTTCAACTTCACCGATCAGGGCGGGCGCCTGTCCGGTTTCCACGTCGATCTCGTTCGCGAGATCTGCAGTGAACTGGGGATCGCGAACAAGTGCCAGATCCAGGCCCTGCCGTTTGGCGACCTTGAGAGCGCGCTTACCAATGGGCAGGGGGAGGCCATCATCGCCGGCATTGCGGTGACTTCCGAATTGCGCAAGCGCTTCGGCTTTTCCCGGCCCTATATGCTGTTGCCGGCACGGTTCGTCCGCAACCTCAAGGCTCCGCTGACGAGCAACACCGCGGCCGCGCTTATCGGCCGCCCGGTCGGCGTCGTGGGCGGCACCACCCATGCGGCCATGATGGCGACGTTCTTCCCCGGTATCCGCGAAGTGAACTTTGCGAACCGGGCGGACATGCTGCAGGCGCTGAAGGACGGCAAGGTCGACGCCGTGTTCGCCGATGCGCTTCATCTTTCATTCTGGGCGTCCGGGCCGGCATCGGCAAATTGTTGCGCTCTCTTCGATGGCCCCTATTTGTCCGAGCGCTATCTCGGTGAAGGGCTGACGATCATGACGCAGAAGAAGGACGTCTTGCTGACCGCGGCGCTGGACCACGCTTTGCTCACCCTGTCGCGCAACGGAAAGCTGGAGGAGATCTACCTCCGCTACTTCCCCTACGGTCTCTACTGAAACGCCGCGCCCCAGCCATTACGCAGGGGCGCGCAAGCGAAAATCAAAGAGCGCGATTGCGGGCAATCGCCCCGCGCTCGAGGGCTGCACAGGTCAGCTTGTCCAAACGGAGGCGATCGCGTAGCAGCTGCAAGAGGCGGATTTCCTCCGGCTGCACGGCGAGATCCGCGGACATCACGTCGACCGCCAGCGCATAGGCTGTATCGTAGAGGCGCGGCGGCAGCGCGTCACGGATCGTCTCGAGGGTGATGTCCATGCCTTCGGGACCACCGAGCAGATTGGCGCAGTCCTGCGTCACGGCGATCAGGCGGTCTTCGCTGAAGCCGGCGAAGACAGGCAGGCTGCGGACCAGCAGGCCGATGCGGCCAAGTTCCCGATCGCTCATGGCGCTGTCGACGGCCGAGGCCATCACCATCACATAGATCAGGGCGTCATGGGCTGTGACGGGCGAAGATTTCATGGAGAGTTCCTTCATTGAAGTGAATGGGCAGACGTCGGCGTGAGCGGCGGTGATGATGGTCCGACGAGGGTCCGACTTGCGAAAAAATTCCTATTGGGTCGCCCAGATGATCCGCGCGATCCACTCCACGTCCGGGACGTCGAAGGAGCGGTTCGGGTGTTCGGGATTGAGCGACATCAGCTCGATCGTCCGCGTCGACTGGCGCAACAGGATCTTTGCCATGACCTCGCCTTCACGCGTCTTCAGCACCACCCGGTCGCCGCGTCGCACCTGCGCGCCGGGTTCGACGATCAGGACGTCGCCGTCACGATAGAGCGGCATCATGCTGTCGCCCTGCACCTCGAGGGCATAAACCCCGGCCTTGCGCGAAGGGGCGACCGGAAACTCCACGACGTCCCAACCCTGGCCGGCAGGAAAGCCGCCGTCGTCGAAGAAGCCGCCGGCCCCGGCCTGGGCGAAACCGAGCAGCGGAATGGAACTTGTTTGATGAGCAGGGCCACCATGGCCGTTCGGCACGTCGCGGTGTTCGGCTTGCTGTACATAGCCCATGAACTGGTCGATCGTGGCGCCAGTCGCTTCAAGCACCTTGGAGATCGATTCCGTCGACGGCCAGCGCAACCGGCCATCGGCGCCGAGCCGCTTCGACTTGTTGAATGCCGTCGGGTCGAGACCGGCGCGACGTGCAAGCCCGGAAGGCGTCAGCTGGTGACGTTCGGCGAGGGTATCGATCGCGCTCCAGATCGTCTCGTGTGATAGCATCGTCGCTCATGTCCCAGGATCGGGCTGGCCAGGTATTCCTGCGTGCGCGAAGCGGACGCCGCTCCCCTGAACTCCGTCATTGTCGATTTGCCGGCACCATTGCGCAGGTTGCTGCCCGCCCGCGGATGCAGGTTCGGCAAGCTTAGCCAAGCTCGCGTCGCCAGTAAAGAGAGAAAGGAATAAAATCCTCTTCAGGCGGTTGTCGCCATGTTGATCTTGCCGAGCTGGATGACCGCCTGGGTACGGCTGTCGACGTTCAGCTTCAGGAGGATGGCCGAGACATGCGCCTTGATGGTCGCTTCGGACACTCCGAGTTCATAGGCGATCTGCTTGTTCAGCAGGCCTTCGGCGAGCATGGCAAGGACCCGGCTCTGCTGGGGCGTGAGCGAGCGCAGCCGGTGGATGAGATCGGCGACTTCGGGATCGCTCTCCTGGCCGCCACCGTAGTCTTCCGGCGTCCAGATGCCGCCGTCGAGGACAGTCTTGATGCCGGCGCGGATATCGTCGAGACCGGAGGACTTGGAGATGAAGCCGGAGGCTCCGAGTTCGAGTGCGCGGCGGATGGTGGTCCCGTCATCGCTCGCCGACACGACCACAACAGGCAGATGCGGAAATTCGGCCCGAAGTGCCATGAGCCCGGAAAAGCCGCTGACGCCGGGCATGGCGAGATCGAGAAGCATCAGATCGGCATCGGGATTTTCACTGGCAGCCTTGCGCGCTGCTTCGAAGTCGCCGGCCTCGACGATCGATTGTTCACCGCCCAACCCGGCGACCGCCTGTTTCAGCGCGCCACGGAAGAGCGGATGATCATCTGCAATGAGGATGGTCAGTGCTGGCATGCGAATGCCCCCTCCCAAGAGCCGATTTACTGTGTAGGCGGCTCCAAGCGGATCCGTTGCGGTATATTGATCACGCTATATAGCACTTCAAGTCTTTTGCGGAAGGCTTTTATCTTGCTGTTCTTCCTTGTTGAGGTCCTGCACCATGCCCATGAAACGCCGCATGACGTTTTCCATGAAACTGAAGGCGCGGTTCAGTTCCTCGTCGCTCGGGATCACCGATTTTTCCGCCGGACCGGCAGTGCCGACGGTTTTCTCCAGCGCTTCAACGCGTTGTTCGAGGCGAGCCAGTTCTTCGTCATAGGCGGCGCGTTCGTCGGCGCCCATCCGGCAGACCAGTTCGCCGCCGGTCTCCTGGCACAGCGCCATCGCGCCGGTTTGCTTGTCCAGCCTGATCACGCCGCTTTCAGTCCGCTCCAGCTGGAAGCGGTAGTCGCCCCCTGGCTTGGCGGCGGGTTCCTCGGCGTTTGCCAGCGGCGCATAGGCGCTCAATATGGCGACCAGCAGCATCTTCTTCATACGCATCCTCCGGAAATCGGCGCCAATCCTGAAAAAATCCGGCCGGTCCACAAACCGGCCGTGGACAAGTGCAACGCTTTTCGGCAAACCGCTGGCAAATTCGCGTATGGACCAGCAGGAGCCCCGTGACCATGGCGTCAATCGTCTACAAGATCGTGCCGAAAACACTTTGGGAAAAGACCAGAGAAACTGGCGTTTTTCAAGGCGCTGCGATCGATCTGGCCGATGGCTTCATCCACTTTTCGACCGCGGCGCAGGTCCGGGAAACGGCTGCGCGCCACTTCTCCGGCGCGGACGATCTGCTGCTGGTGGCGGTCGATGGCGCCGCTCTCGGCGACAAGCTGGTATTCGAACCGTCGCGGGGCGGAGATCTCTTTCCGCATCTTTACGCCGCCCTCGATTGCGCGGCGGTCCTATGGGAAAAGCCGCTGCCGCTCGGGCAGGACGGCGCCCATGTATTTCCGGAGGAATTGTGATGCTCGATATGTTTCAGTCGGTCGTTCGCCGCGGCCTCTTCATGTTCGATCCGGAAACCGCGCATGGCCTGTCGATCACGGCGCTGAAGACCGGGATGGTGCCGTCCTGCGGGGCGCCGGACGATCCACGCCTGCGCCAGACGGTTGCCGGCATCAGCTTCCCCAATCCGCTGGGGATGGCGGCCGGCTATGACAAGAATGCCGAGGTGCCGGATGCCCTGCTGCGTCTCGGTTTCGGCTATGTGGAAGTCGGCACGCTCACCCCGAAGCCGCAGGCGGGCAACGACAAGCCCCGGATGTTCCGCCTTGTCGACGACCGGGCGGTGATCAATCGCCTCGGCTTCAACAATGAGGGCCACGATGCCGCATTCGCCCGCCTTGCCGCGCGCAGGCCAAACGGCGTCGTCGGCGTCAATATCGGTGCCAACAAGGACAGTGCCGATCGCATTGCCGACTATGTCGCCGGCATCCGCCGCTTCTACACCATCGCCGGATACTTTACCGCGAACATTTCCTCGCCCAACACGCCGGGCCTGCGCGACCTGCAGGCGCGCGAAAGCCTCTCCCAGTTGCTGAGCGCCGTGCTCGGCGCCCGCAATGATGAGGCCGCGAAAACCGGAAGGCGCATACCGGTGTTCCTGAAGATCGCTCCTGATCTGACCGAGGAGGGCATGGACGATATCGCCGCGGAGGCGCTGGCGCATGATCTCGACGGCCTGGTCGTTTCCAATACCACCCTGTCGCGCGAGGGACTGAAGGATCGTCGCCAGGCCGGCGAAGCAGGCGGCTTGTCAGGCGCGCCGCTGTTCGAGAAGTCGACTGCGGTCCTAGCACGCATGCGCCGGCGGGTCGGCAGCGCCATGCCGATCATCGGTGTCGGCGGCGTATCCTCGGCCGAGACCGCGCTGGAGAAGATCCGTGCCGGCGCCGATCTGGTGCAGCTTTATTCCTGCATGGTGTACGAGGGACCGGATCTGCCGGGCCGCATCGTCAAGGGCCTCAGCCAGCAGGTCGAGCGCGAGGGAGTATCCTCGATCCGCGATCTGCGTGACACCAGGCTCGATCACTGGGCGAACGTGAAGCTCTGATCGGCGCGGCGGCGCACCAGTACCACCAGCAGTACCCCGCGCAGAATGAGGAAGATGTTCAAGGCCGCCCAGAGGCCGTGATTGCCGAAGCTCGGAGTGAGAACTGCGAGCGCCGCGAGATAGCCACCAAAGGCCATCAGCATGCGGTTGCGCATGTCGTCCGACCAGGTGGCGCCAATGAATACGCCGTCCATCAGATAGGCCAGCGCGCCGGTGAGGCCGGTGATCGCCGCCCACGGCAGGAAGGCTGTTGCGGCCGTGCGCACATCGGCGGCATTGGTCAGGAGGGCGATGAAGGCCTGCCCGAAAACGAGAAAGAACAGGGTCGCGATCGCGGCCAGTCCGAACGACCACAGCGTGGTCAGCTTCAGGCCGCGATCGAAGGCCTTCCGGCAGTCGGCGCCGATTGCCCGGCCGGTGATCTGCTCGGCGGCATTGGCCAGTCCGTCGAGGTAGAAGGCGGAGATCAGCACGAAGTTCATCAGCACCGCATTGGCAGCGAGCGTGGTCGCGCCAAGCCCGGAGCCGATGCGGGTCATCAGCGCGAAAGCGCCAAGCAGCACGAAAGTGCGGATCAGGATGTCGCGGTTCAGCGCGAAGAGCTCGACCAGCCGCGAGCGATCAAGGATTGCCGACCAGCCCGGACGGTGCCTGCGCTCGAATCCCCGGACAATGATGAACAGCCCCGCCAGGGCCCCGGCGGCTTCGCCGATCAGCGTGCCCCAGGCAACGCCCGCAACACCCCAGTCGAGCACCAGACCGAGCAGGATCGACAGCACGATGTTGATGCCGTTGATCACGGCCTGCAGCATCAGTCCGAGAGTGCCCTGGCCGCGCCCGAGCACGAAGCCGAGAATGGCGTAGTTCGCCAGCGCCATGGGCCCTGAAAGGATGCGGATGGTGAAGTAGGTGGTGGTGGTGTCGGCGACGGCAGGTTCCGGCCCCATCAGTTTCAGCCCGATGGCGAGCAGCAGTGGCGACAGCGCCATCAGCAGCAGGCCACAGGCAAGCGCCGAGAGCAGGGCCCGCAAAAAGACCGCCTGTTGTTCGCGGGTGTCTCCGCGCCCGAGCGCCTGGGCGGTCAAGCCGGTGGTGGATGCGCGCAGGAAGTTGAAGCTGGCGAACAGGAGATCGAAGAGCACGGCGCCGATCGCCAGGCCGGCAAGCGCTTCGGCCTGTCCGAGGTGACCGACGACTGCAGTGTCGACGAGGCCGAGCAGTGGCGTGGTCATGAAGCCAAGCGTCATCGGAATGGCAATCGACAACACCAGCCGGTGGGTTACGTCGAAAGCGCCTCCATGCGGGATGCCCTCATGTCCGGCGCTGTCCGCCCGGTTAGCCATGCTGTCCATTCAATTGCCTGTCGTCGACCGGTTGGCGGCCGCGGCGCGAATCGCCTCAGCCTGACAGCACCATGGCCCAATAGGGGCGGTTGCCGGAAGCGGGATTGCGCGCGACCGCGACGCCGAGCCCCTGAAACTCGCCTAGCATGTTGGTGAGGTGCCGGGACGAGTTGATCCAGGCGGTCACCGCCCTGTCGGTCGAATCCTGGCCGACGGCGATGTTCTCGGCCGCCGGCAGGGTCACGCCGAGGTCCTTCATGCGCTTGCCGAAATCGTCGTTGAGGCCGATCAGGTGCGACATCTTCCCGGCTTTCGCCATCCGGCGGGCCTGATGGATCGCGGCGTCGGTCGCGGCGGAATTGACGGAGAGGGACGATAGTCCCTTCCTCTTGCGCAGGTCGTTGACCATCGGCAGTGCGCTTGTGGTCCTGTCGTCGGCGTCGCCCGACCGATCGTCGTCAGTGGTGACGCAGCCGGCGAGGCCGGCGAAGAGGAGGACGGCCGACGAGCGCAGGAACAGCCGTCGGTGCGGGCAGGTATTGTCGAAAAGGATCATGTCAGCGGCGGTAGCTCAAGATACGCAGGATGATGAAGACGGGAATGACCACGGTGGCGCCGATCAGCAGGTAATCGCCGATCCGGCCGAGCGCGGCAAAACCGGTGCGCCAGAGGTCGAGAATGAAGTCGCGTATGCCGGCGATAATGTCCAGAGGAGCGATGCCGAAGATCGTCATGGCGAAGCCGACGATAAGCGACACCACGATCAGCTTGATCGCCGTGCGGGCAGGGGTATCGCCCAGAAATCTGTTGGCCTCGTTGGACATTCACGTTCTCCTGTTTCGCTTGAGATAGACGCGCATTCTGCGCCTTGCAAGTTTTCCACCGACGGACGCGGGGTCTCCCGTGAATTAGTTCTTGTGTTTTTTTGTGGCTTCGTCAAAAAAATATCATCCCAATCGGACCCCATCCATGTCTCAGCACCAGCTCTCCTCCGGTGACGTCGTCACTGACCGCCGCGCCGATTACGCTCGAATGCTTGCTGAAAACGACGATCCCGGCGCCGCCGCAGAGCTTATGGAGCAGGCGCTGGAGCGGGCGCAACACTGGGCGACAGGCTGGTTTCGGCTTGGCGAATATCGCGAGAAGGCGGGCAACCGCGACGGCGCCGTGGCTGCCTACCGGCAGGTCCTCGATCTCGGCGGCGAGGACATCTTCGGGGCCGGCCTGAAGCTCGTTCTGCTCGGTGCTGCCGGACTGCCGGACGAGCCCTCCCGACACTATGTCGAACGTCTGTTCGACGACTATGCCGAGCGCTTCGAGAAATCGCTGGTGGAGCGGCTGGAGTACGAGGTGCCGCGGCGACTGGCAGGGATTATCGAACGCGAAACCGCGGGACGCCGCTTTGCCTGCACTGTCGATCTCGGTTGCGGAACCGGGCTGTTCGGCACGGTGATCCGGACGCAGACGGCGAGGCTCGAAGGCTTCGATATTTCCACCCGCATGCTCGCCAAGGCGGCCCAGAAGAATATCTACGACCATCTGGCGCGCGGCGACCTGTCGCTGGTGGCGGATGCCTCGGGCCTGTTCGGCGAGGATCGCGTCCGACGCCGCGCCGATCTCGTCGGCGCCGCCGACGTGCTGAACTATCTCGGCCACCTCTCCGGCGTGTTCGCTATCGTCGATGAACTGATCGCGGCTGGCGGTTTGTTCGCCTTCTCGATCGAGGATTCCGGTACGCCCGACGGCTTTCATCTCGGCGTGGGCATGCGCTTTGCCCATTCGGAAACCTATGTGCGCGGGATGTGCGGCGGTTATGGCTTCGACGTGCGGGCGGTGGAGCGCACGGTGCTTCGCAAAGATGGCGGAAAGCCGGTGTCTGGCTTGCTGTTTCTTGCGGAAAAGCGGGGCTGACTACAGGAATATTGCTATCTGCAATATAGGTCAGTATTGCTTACATATTTCGCTTGCTGGCCGCGGTTTCTGAAGGCAGATTTGATGTTGCATTGCAGCAAGCAAACCTGCCGGTAGGACCTTCATGGCGCAAATCACGCAGCTTCTCGGACTCTGGAATACTGCCCCGAACCGTCATACCCCTGTGGAAGATGTGCAAGGCATCTTCTCCGGCAGCCTGGTGGCGGCGCTTGGTCTCTATTGCCTGGCAAGCGCCGGTCTTCTGACCGGCAGCACCGCCGGTATCGCCTTTCTGTTGCACTATGCTTTCGGGCTGAACTTCGGCCTGACGTTCTTCCTGCTCAACCTGCCGTTCTTCTACCTCTCGTGGAAACGGCTCGGCATGTCCTTCACCATCAAGACCTTCATCGCCATCGGCCTGACCTCCGTGCTTGCCGATATCCAGTCGCGCTTCCTTGAGATTGCCGATATCTCGCCGGCCTGGGCCGCGCTTCTCGGTGGACTGCTGCTCGGATACGGCCTGCTGGCACTCTATCGCCACCGGGCGAGCCTCGGCGGCGTCGGCATTCTCGGCATCTACCTGCAGGAACGCTTCGGCATTCGCGCCGGTCTGGTGCAACTGGCGATCGACATGTGCGTGCTGGCCGCCGCGTTCTTCGTCACCACGCCTGAGGTGGTGTTCTACTCGGTATTCGGCGCGGTCGTGCTCAACCTGTTCGTTGCCATCAACCACCGCGCCGATCGCTACATCGCCCTCTAAGGGCCTCTATGTGTCCGCTTCGATGAAGAATTGCAGCAGGGTCACGGCCGCACATGCGGATCTGGCTGCAGCGGAAGGTCGGATCCGGGCTCTCGACAGTGGGGCTCATCGAGCCTTGCCGAGGTAGCCGGCGCAAAGACCTTTTACGTTCGTCTAATTTCGGACCAAACCCCTTGATCCATCAAGACAAGCGGCTAGAACGGCCGCGGGAGGGTATCAAGGACGATTTGCGCATGCTGAAAAAGGCGACCTCCCTACCTTTCATCCGCTCCACCTCCGAAAGGCACTCGGTTCTGGAAGACATCCAGGGCGTTGTCTCCGGGGCCATGCTGTGTTCGCTGGGTATCGTCCTCCTGCAAAGCGCCGGACTCGTGACGGGCGGCGCGCCGGGCCTGGCATTCCTTGCCCATTACCTGACCGAGGTGAATTTCGGCCTCTGCTTCTTTCTGGTGAACCTGCCGTTCTACTACCTCGCGCTGCGGCGCCTCGGGCCGGCCTTCACCATCAAGACCTTTTCCGCCATCGCCATGACCTCGCTGCTTTCCGAGTTGCTGCCAAGGGCGATCGATTTCGGGACGGTCGATCCTGTCATCGGCGCCATGTTCGGCGGCATCGCCATCGGTGCCGGCATGCTGGCGCTCTTTCGCCACCGTACCAGCCTCGGCGGTGTGGGCATTCTGGCGCTTTACCTGCAGGACCGCTTCGGCTGGAAGGCGGGACTGGTTCTGCTGACCTTCGATGTCATCATCGTCGCCTGCTCGCTCTTCATCTTCAGTCCCTGGATCATCTTCTGCTCCATTCTCGGTGCGGCGGTGATGAACGTTGCGCTGGCCGTCAACCACCGCAAGGACCGTTACATCGCTGCCTGACGGCTGGGACGTAGGGTCTTCGTGGCCAGCGTATGCCGCAGCAGGCGGGCGGGACCGAAGCGCAGATCGCGGTCACGTCACCGACCGGCGGTTGCTCAGATGCCGTTGGCGCTCATCCATTTGTGCAGCGCCGACTTTTGCACATCGCATTGCGCGCCCGCCTTGCCGCCGAAGGCACGGAACAGGTCGCCGCAGCAACTGGTGGGCTTCACGCACACATGCGGGATCACGTTCGCCTTCGGGATGGCGTATTCTCGCATCAGCCAACGGATGAGGCTGGCGGACACCTTTGCCTGCTCCGGCGCGATTTCGTCGCCGGGGGCGGCAACGTGCTCGATCCCGATCGATCGCGCGTTCATGGCGGAGCTTCCGGCGTGCCAGGCGCGATCGCTGTCGTTGACCATCTGCACCAGCGCGCCCTCGCGGCCGATGATGTAGTGGGCCGACGTCCGCGGCCTGCCGTGCTTGAACCAGTTGATCGAGCCCTCGATGTTGCGTGACGTCGTGTAGTGAATGACGATATGGTCGATGTCGACGTTGTTGCGGCTCGACATGTGCGATGTCTCCTCCCAGCGATCAACGCGCGGCTTGGCCGACGCTTCGCCGTTATCGTCGCTGTCCTCGCCGCAGGCCTCGCAGACGAACTGGCCGTTGCCGCGATCCACGCCGGCTGCCGGTACATCGTCAGTCCGGAGCAGGTCCTCCGCCTCGTCGATCAGGTTCAGAACCTTGTCGGCGTATTGCCGGTTTTCGGCCCAGATCGGTCCGACGAAGCGGATGAAGCTCTCTGAATCGGCCGTATGCTTGCGCCAGCCCTTGTAGGGCGGCCGCTCGAGAAAGGCCCAGAAACCGTCGATGAAATCCTTCTGGGAGGCAAACTTGCAGTATTCGGCGATCCCGTCGTGGGCTTCATAGGTGATCGGCGTCGCAAAGGGCTTCATCGGATCGCGCCACTTCATGCCGGCATAGTTGTTGTGCAGCTTGGCGAGATCGGACATGCCCCAACCGCTTTCCAGGATCCACATCGCGAGCGTCACCGGCTTCAGCTTCGGGAATTCAATCGGATAGTCCTTGTACAGCCGGGCGAGATGTTCGAATTCCGCGTTCATGGCATTCCTCCACTGCTCCTGTTGGTTGTGTGCATGGTAATATACGTATTAAAAAGTGCAATTGCTTTTGCAGTTTGACCTGCGGCTGTGGCCGGTTAGTTATTGCTGCATGCGTGATTGTCCCTGCACCCGGGTGGAGCACCTCAGATCTTGCGCCTGAATGAGCCGTCATTGCTGCCGGAACGTTTTTCGGCCTGGTTTGCTGCCCGGGGCTGGCACCCCCGCGTCCACCAGCTCGAATTGCTGATGCGCGCCCGCAACGGCGAGAGCACGCTGTTGATCGCACCGACCGGCGCCGGCAAGACCATGGCCGGCTTCCTGCCGTCACTGGTCGACCTGACGAACCGTGGACGCCTTCCTCCCGGTGCCCCGTTCACCGGCATCCATACGCTCTATGTCTCGCCGCTGAAGGCACTCGCCGTCGACATTGAGCGCAACCTGATGAAGCCGGTCGACGAGATGGGCCTGCCGGTGACGATCGAGAACCGCACCGGCGATACGCCGCAAGGCAAGCGCCAGCGCCAGAAGATCAACCCGCCGGATATCCTGCTGACGACGCCCGAGCAGGTCGCGCTGTTGCTGGCCAATGGCGAGGCGGAGCGTTTCTTCAGGGACCTGAAGTACATCGTCTTCGACGAATTGCATTCGCTCGTCACCTCCAAGCGCGGCCATTTGCTGTCACTGGCGCTGGCGCGCCTGCGGCGGCTGGCGCCCGGCGTCCAGACGATCGGCCTCTCGGCGACGGTCGCCGATCCGATGGACCTGCAGAAATGGCTCGTCGGCCAGCCACCGGGAGGGAGCGCGCATGCCGGCCTCGTCATGGTCGAAGGCGGCGCGAAACCCGACATCAGCATTCTGGCCACCGACGAGCACATTCCATGGTCGGGGCATTCCGCCCGGTACGCGATCCCCGACATCTACGAGGTGCTGAAACGCCATCGCACGACGCTTATCTTCGTCAACACCCGCTCACAGGCCGAACTGGTGTTCCAGGAACTGTGGGCCGCAAACGACGACAATCTGCCGATCGCGCTGCATCACGGCTCGCTCGACGTGGCGCAACGGCGCAAGGTCGAGGCGGCGATGGCCGCCAATCGCTTGTGCGCCGTCGTTGCGACATCGACGTTGGATCTCGGCATCGACTGGGGCGATGTCGACCTGGTGATCCACGTCGGCGCGCCGAAGGGCGCATCAAGGCTCGCCCAGCGCATCGGCCGCGCCAATCACCGGATGGACGAACCTTCGAAAGCGATCCTGGTCGCCGCCAATCGCTTCGAGGTGATGGAATGCCAGGCGGCGCTCGATGCCAACTATCTCGGCGCCCAGGATACGCCGCCGGTCGGGGAGGGCGCGCTCGACGTGCTCGCCCAGCATGTGCTCGGCATGGCCTGCGCCGAGCCTTTCGACATGCTGGAGCTTTATGGCGAGGTGGTCAGCGCATCGCCCTATGCCGGGCTGCCGTGGAAAACGTTCGAGCGGATCGTCGATTTCGTCGCGACCGGCGGCTATGCGCTTCGCACCTACGAGCGCTATGCCCGCATCCGCAAGACGAAGGAGGGGCGCTGGCGGGTATCCAATCCTCAGGTGGCCCAGCAATACCGGCTCAATCTCGGGACCATCATCGAGGCGCCGATGCTCAACATCCGCCTCGTCAGGCGCAATGCGCTCGGCTCCCTCGGGCGGGGCGGCATGACGCTCGGCAAAGTGGAGGAGTACTTCGTCGAGCAACTGTCGCCGGGGGACACATTCCTCTTCTCCGGCAAGGTGCTGCGCTTCGAAGGTATCCGTGAGAACGAGTGCCTTGCCTCCAATGCCTTTTCGATGGACCCGAAAATCCCGTCCTATGCCGGCGGCAAGTTTCCGCTGTCGACCTATCTTGCCGATCAGGTTCGTCTGATGCTGGCTGATCCCGACCGTCGCCGCGAACTGCCCGATCAGGTGCGCGACTGGCTGGAGATCCAGCGGGAGAAGTCGCGGCTGCCGAAGCGCGACGAACTGCTGATCGAGACCTTTCCGAGGGCCAACCGCTTCTTCATGGTCGCCTATCCGTTCGAGGGCCGGCTGGCGCACCAGACGCTCGGCATGCTGCTGACCCGACGGTTGGAACGGGCCGGCGCCAAGCCGCTTGGCTTCGTCGCCACCGATTATTCGCTGGCGGTATGGGGGCTCGAGGATATGGGGACGATGATCCGTTCCGGACGGCTGCCGCTCGCCGATCTCTTCGACGAGGACATGCTCGGCGATGATCTCGAAGCCTGGCTTGCCGAATCCTTCCTTCTGAAGCGCACCTTCCGCAATTGTGCCGTTATTGCCGGTTTGATCGAGCGTCGCCATCCGGGCAAGGAAAAGACCGGCCGGCAGGTCACGGTCTCGGCCGACCTGATCTACGACGTGCTGCGCACCCACGAGCCGGACCACATCCTGCTGGAAGCCACGCGCCGCGATGCTGCGACCGGGCTTTTGGACATCGAACGGCTGGGAGCTATGCTGAAGCGAATCAAGGGGCACCTGACCCATTGCGCGCTGGAACACGTATCGCCGCTGGCGGTACCGATCATGCTGGAAATCGGCCGGGAGCCGGTCGCCGGCGAAGCCCACGATGCGGTACTGGCCGAAGCGGCCGACGACCTCCTGCTGGAAGCGATGGCGTGAACGGGGATTGAGGGATAGTAGACCGGAATGCCGATGAACAGACTGGCGCTCGCCATGACCAAGGACCCCAGTGCGATTGCCGCCGGTGTGGAGATTGCCGTCAACGGAGTGGCCGCCGTCTGCGATCCGCTCGGCGGACTTTACCTCCCCGATTCCGGCGTCCTGGTGGTTTCAGACCTGCATCTGGAAAAGGGAGCGGCCTTTGCCCGCCGCGGTCTGTTGCTGCCGCCCTATGATACGCTCGCGACGCTGCGGATCCTCGAGGCTGTAATCGCCCGCTACGGCCCGCGCGTCGTCGTCAGCCTTGGCGACAATTTCCATGACCGCGTCGGATCGGCGCATCTGCCGGAAGGGTTCCGGTCCCGGATCGCCGCCATGGCTCATGGGCGCGAGTGGATCTGGATCAACGGCAATCACGATCCGGATGGTACGGTGGATCTTCCGGGTCGCTCGACCGATGAAATCTACCTCGATGGCCTCGTCTTTCGTCATGAGCCGCAGCCCGGGCCGCAAAAGGGCGAGATCGCAGGTCATCTGCATCCGGCCGCGACCGTGCGCCGGCGGGAGAAATCAGTGCGCCGTCCCTGCTTTGCCACCGACGGCCAGCGGTTGTTGATGCCGGCCTTCGGGGTCATGACCGGCGGCCTCGATCTTCGCCATCGCGCCATGGCCGATCTTTTCGACCAGACGGCGCTGGTCGCGCATCTTCTCGGGCGCGACCGGATCTATTCGGTACGTTTCGGCAATCTGCTCGGCTGACTTGCCGGCTCGATTTTGCCGGCAGTGCGCCCTCGGGCGGGAGGGCGCACTGCCCACGCGACGCTTATCGGTAGACAAGCACCGGTATGGTCGAATGCGTGAGGACCTTGGTGGTCTCGCTGCCAAGAAGGAGGGCGCTGACGCCCCGACGCCCGTGCGATGCCATGGCGATCAGGTCGCAGCCTCTGGCTTTCGCGGTATCGATGATGGTGCGATAGGGCTCGCCGCTCACCATGTGCTCGGTTTCGCAGGCGACGCCCAGCGCCTCGGCCTTTGCACGCAGCGTCTTCAGATAGCGCGCTGCCTGCTCCCCGGCATAGGCATCATATTCTTCACGGGTCTTGGCGAGCTGGTCGGCGTCCGCGGAAATGATGTGGAGCGGTTCCACGGCCATCAGGAGCGTCACCTTTGCGGCGATTTCACGGGCGAAGGCGAGCCCCTGCTCGACGGCCATGTCGGACAAGGGCGATCCATCGGTTGGCAACAGGATATGCTTGTACATGCGATCCTCCTCCTTGCTTATCGCTTATAGGTACAGAGGATATATTGTGCTCGCATTGATTGAGATCAATCGCCGGTGGCAGAAGCAGCAGCTTCGCGGACCGGTTCGTAGCGCAGGATCACCCCGCCAGTCTGCAGCGAATGGGCGTCGATGAGCTTGAGCTTCAGCTGTTTTCCCGTTGTCTTGAACAGCGGTCGGCCGCCGCCGAGGAGCACCGGCACGACGCAGATCCGGTATTCGTCGATCAGGTCATGGTCCTGCAGCGACGCGATCAGTTCCCCGCTGCCGAAGATGTACATGTCCTTGCCTGGCTCGTTCCTGAGCTTGGCCAGTTCAGCGACCGGGTCACGGACTATCCTGGTATTGTGCCATTCGGCCTTCTTGAGCTTCTTCGAGATGACGATCTTGGCAATCTTGTTCATGTATTTCTTGATTTCGAGCTCGCTTGTCGCGTGGGGCCAATAGGCCGCCATGCCCTCGTAGGTGTTGCGCCCGAAGATCAGGAGATCGCCTTCCTGGCCGAAGTTGATGCCATAGCGCTCCAGTTCGGGACCCCAGGCGAGCATGTGGAAGTCGAGATCCCAGGGCTTGGGCCCTTCGAAGTACCCGTCAAGGGTCATCAGATTCCAGACTATAAGCTTGCGCATGCCGGTCCTCCTCCGTTCGATGAGAGGAATATATACGCAAAGTCGCGCGTTCCGAAGCGCCCGCACATATGGGTATGGTCCCCCGGAAGATCAGGCGGCTGCGATCAGTCCTTGCGGAAGACGAGGCTTGCCGACCAGCCGGTGATCACCGCAAGCAGCACCGCAAACAGGCCGTAATAGAGTGGCGTCTCGTGGGCCGCCTCGGTGATCGTCTGCTCGATGCCTGTCTTGATGACCCGCAGCTTCAGGTCCCTTTCGGCGAGGAACACGCCGCTCTTGAACAGCAGCGCACGCACCGTGTGGACGCCGTGGGGAACGTTGGCGGGCAGTCGCACCGAGGCGCGGAAAAGCGTCGGGCTGACGAAGCGGACGCCGCTCGGATCGCGCTGGTACAGGCCGCTTGCTTCCATCAGCCGGCGATAGGCCTGACGAAATTCGCCGAGGTTGCTGCCGTCGCCGATATAGCCCGTCGGAATCAGGCGCATGTGGTCGATACCGATGCCAAGGTCGTTCAGTTCCTCGGTCGAGGTGATGGTATCGACGGCGCGGGTGCTCGACAGCGAATAGGATTCCGGCACCTGCTCGAAGGTCATCGAGCGCGTGTTCATCCAGATTCCGAGTACCCGGTCCTTCTTGCGCACGGTCGCATTGGATTTCGGCCCTTCGAGGGTGACGACGATATCGTACTGGCCGATTGCCAGCAGCAGTTCGTCGGCATTGTCGAGCGAGCCGAAGATGGTGAGGTCGGCGCCGCGAAAATCGGAGGTGATGGCGATTTCGCTGGTCGAAGTACCGATCTGCAGCGATTCCTTGCCATCGGGCGACGGGCCGAGGGGGATCTGCGCGGCGGCCGTGGCAGCGCAAAAGACGGCAGCCATGACGGTGAGGAGAGGAAGCAGCCGGCGCATCAGAAGTACATGCCCCCGACCACGACTGAGTAGAGGTCCGCAGGCTTGATCACGAGGGCGGCGGCCAGGCGCACGCCGACCGCCAGCACCAGCAGCGCCAGCAGCGCGCGCAACTGTTCGCCGCGCAAGCGCTGGCCGACGCGGACCCCATACTGGGCGCCGATGACGCCGGCGACCATCAGGATGAAGGCAAGCACGATATCGACCGAGTAGTTGGTCGTCGCCTGGATGACGGTCGTGTAGGCGGTGACGAAGATGATCTGGAACAGCGATGTACCGATGACGACGTTGGTCGGGATGCGCAGGAGATAGATCATCGCCGGCACCATGATGAAGCCGCCACCCACGCCCATGACGGAGGTCAGTACGCCGATGCCGAAGCCGAGCCCGACGATCGGGATCACGCTCAGATAGATCTTCGACTTCTTGAACCGCATCTTCAGCGGCAGCCGGTGCACCCAGTTGTGCTGGCCGGGCTTCTTCAGCGTCACCTTTTCGTTGCGGGCGGCGCGGCGCATGGCATTGATGCTCTCCCACAGCATCAGTCCGCCGACGGTGCTGAGGAAGATGACGTATAGCATCGAAATGATCAGGTCGAGCTGGCCGAGGCTGCGCAGCAGCGAGAACAGCCAGATTCCGATGGTCGCCCCGACCAGGCCGCCCATCAGCAGCACGGTGCCGAGCTTGACGTCGAGCGTACCGCGCCGGAAATGGGTGATGGCGCCTGATATCGACGAGGCCACCACCTGGTTGGCGCCGGTGGCGACCGCGACTGCCGGCGGGATGTTGTAGAAGATCAGGAGCGGCGTGATCAGGAACCCGCCGCCGACGCCGAACATGCCGGACAGGAAGCCCACCGCCGCGCCCATGCCGAGGATGATGAAGATGTTCACCGACAATTCTGCGATCGGCAGGTAGATTGTCACGGTCGGACCTCAATACAGCAAATGCCCGCCGGGCCGGGCGAGCCAAGAAAGAACCGCGCTATCTCTGTCCCTCGGAAAGAGGAATGGCAAAACGTAAGCTAAATCATGGCCATGAACCCGTGAAGCCCACGTTTTCAGTCATGCGCCCGCCCGCCGGGCGAGTCAATTGATGGCGGCACCGGAAACGGCCATTTTCGGCTTTTTGTCGCGGGTGGCGGTTACTTGTTGCGGGCGAGCAACTCGCGCACCAGCTGGTCGCTGACCTTGCCGGTCGGTTCCTGGCCGATCGACACCTGGAAGGCCTTGATTGCCGAAATGGTCTTCTTGCCCATTTCGCCGTCCGGCTTGCCGGCGTCGAAGCCGTTGTTGTTGAGGATTGCCTGGATGTTGCGGATCGCCTTCTTCATGTCGACCGAGGCGGTCTTCGGACCCTTTCCGGCCCACTCGTCGGGAATGATCGCCGAGTTGGCGTCGGCGTCGGCCGCCTTGACCTTCCAGGCGGCGACCTTGGCGCGGGCGCTTTCAACCTGCTCGGGGCGCATTGCCTTGGCAACTTCGTCGCGCTTTTCGGCAGCGTCCTTGTCGCCGTTGTTGGCTGCAATCGCGAACCACTTGTAGGATTCTTCGAGATCGACCTCGACGCCGTTGCCGCGGGCATAAAGGATCGCGAGATTGAACTGGCTGTCGGCAACGCCATGTTCGGCGGCTTCGGTAAACCAGCGAACCGCATTGTCGAAATCCGGAGCACCGTCATTGCCGCTGGCCAGCAGCACGGCGAGATTGTGCATGGCGTTCGTGTTACCGTTTTCTGCAGCCTGGCTGTAGTACTGGCGGGCTTTGGCGAAATCGCGCGCGACGCCGGTTCCCTTCTCATAGAGGTTGGCGAGGCGGTATTGCGCCGGAGCGAAACCGCGATCGGCGGAAAGCTTGTACCACACGGCTGCCTCGGCTGCGTTGGCCTCGACGCCGCGGCCATCGGTGTAGCGCGCGGCGATCTCGAACAGCGCCAGCGGATCGCCGCCACGCGCTGCCTCGGCCAGCGATGCCGGCTCGATGACGAGGGGGACGACGATCT
>JAEWPB010000025.1 GCA_023399465.1 Pseudomonadota bacterium | reverse complement strand
CATCGCCGCGCCGATATCTTCACCCTCTTCGACGGCAAAGCCGCCATAGATCGCAGCCAGCCCCGCGGCACTCTCGTTCGCGTCGCCGCTGAGCGCCAGCGCCTGAGCGGACGCCAGTTTGGCAAGTTCGGCCTTGCCCTGGATCGTCGCCTTGCGGGCAATCCGCAGATACACTTCCTTGCGCCGTTCATTGTCCATCGGCGCCAGAACCGTGATGATGTCGCTCTCGCTCACCTCGCCGAAATTGTCGACCGCGAGCACGACGAAGAGGTCGGCGAACTGGCTTGCGTAAGGCGAGTGGAGAAAGCGCCGGGCATAGCGGCCGGCATAGTCCAGCCCGCGGCGGACATTGCCCGTGCTCGCCGAAATGGCGATCGAGCGCCGCAGCGCGGATTCCTCGATAATCGTGCCCGGCGCCCCGAGACGGGCGAGGTCGTAGAACTGGATTGCGGCCTTGCTGTCCTTTGGCAATGTCGCATTCGCGCTGACGAGCGCGAGATACGGGCCGATCGGCGTGTCCCTGTACTCCAGCGCCACGGTCGCCAGCGTCTTGGCGACGAGCGTACCCTTGCCGTCGAGATACTTGCGCAGGGCGTCGGCGACGCGGGTATCGAAGCGGCCCTCGACATCGCGCGCGACCAGATATTCAAGCGTTTCGGGATTACCGCCGCTCATGGCATAGATCAGCGCGGCATCGACGTTGCGCGGATCGTCATAGACCGTGGGATCGACGTTGCGCAGCCTCTGATCGACATCGGCCAACAGAAAGCGCTGCATCTCGGCAGCGGAATGATCGCCGAGGATGACCGAATCCTGCACGAACTGCAGCGATCGCAACATCTTGTACGGAACCAGGCTGTCCTCGGCATGCACGACCGGCGCCATCGACGTCGAAGCGCCGATGGCGAGAGCCGCTGCCAGAGAGAGCCTGGAGATCTTGCGCGTCATCGATTTCAGCCCTGATCTGCCTGCAGCAGGATTTCAATACGACGGTTGGAATCGTCGAGCGGGTCTTCCGGCACCTTCAGACGACGGTCGGCGAAGCCTGAGACCTGCACGATACGCTTCTCGTCCAGACCGCCGCGCACCAGCATGTAGTAGGCGCTGTGCGCACGCTGGGTCGACAGGCGCCAGTTATCGTTCTGGCCACTCTTGAACGGACGACCGTCGGTATGGCCGCGAATGGCGACTGCGCCCTTGCGTCCGGCCAGGATCTTCCCGACCTTTTCCATCGCCGCGATGAGTTCCTTGCGCGGTACTGCGGAACCGACATTGAACATCGGATCCTCGAGCTGGTCGGATATGGTGACGAGCAGGCCGCCCTCTGCCGGGGTAACGACCAGGCCCTCGACCAGCTTGCCGGCGGCCTGGCCGACCGCTGCCTGGATCTCCTGCTTCAGTGCTTCGGCCTGCCGCGCCTGTTCGGCTGCGGCCTTCGCCTCGGCAGTCTCAGCCTCGGATCTGGTCTCAGCCCCGGCCGCGGCCTTCTCAGCCTCAGTCTCCGCCTCGGGCTTTGTCTCGGTCTTTGCCTCAGACTTGCCCGCCTGCCCTGCGACGGCTGCCTCACCATTGGAACCAGCCTGGGTTCCAGGCTGCACCACCGCAATCGTCGTGCCCGCCGCTTCCGGCTTCTCGGTCGCCGCCTTCTGGTCGGCGGTTTCGCCGACGTCCGTGCGGCTCACTTCAACCTGCTGGGTCCAGAAATCCGGATCGAAAGGATCGCGATAAGCTTCGCCGCCATCCGCACCCGTGGCTGGACCGGAATCGCCGGCGCCACCCTCGCCCTTGGCGCTGACATTTGCCTGCTGGCCGACTTCCTGCGCGATCTCGGAAAGAACCGCATAGGGGTTCTCGAAGAAGTCGGCTTCGGAGTAGTTCGTCTCGTCGCCTGACGTCGATGTCTGGTCGTCGCCGCTCGCAGCCGACGAACCGATCGTTACCGACTTGTCCTCTTCCTGCGATTTTTCCTGGGTCTTTTCGCCTTCGGCGGTATCGACCGGCTTCTTCAGCCCCTTCTCGGTCGGCTTTTCGTCCGACAGCTTGATCGGGTTGAAGTAGCTCGCGATCGAAGCCTTGGTCTCCTCGTTGGCGGCATTCACCAGCCACATCACGAGAAAGAAGGCCATCATCGCGGTCATGAAGTCCGCATAGGCGATTTTCCAGACGCCACCATGGTGACCTTCTTCGCCGCCGCTGTAGCGCTTGACGATGATGATCTCGTTCTTGCCGTTGTGGTGGTTCTCGTTCTCGCTCATTCGAGGACTTTCTTCAAACTGGCAGCCCAGGCGGACATCCGCGTCACGAGTACACTGCCATCGATTTCAACGGTAAGGTCGACATCGGCGGCTTCGACATGGCGTAGCGCGGATGCGTTCTCGCCCATTTTCTCCTTAAGCGCACCAAAGAGCTCGGCCGGGCCCCTGACGACGATGGTGCCGGCAACCCCCTCGAGGACGGCTGCCTGGATCATGTCCGCGAGATCTGCAATTGCCTTGCGGGTCAGTTCCTCGGTCAGGATCGGCGCCAGGACGGCGGCAGCCTGTTCGCTCACTTCTGTCGCGATCAAGCCGGCAATGCGTTGCAGCCCGGCGGTCACGGCGTCCGCCGTTTGGCCGCCGTAAACTTCGGCAAGATCGGCGATTTCCTGCTGATGCCTGGCTGCGAGCGCTTCCAGTTCCTCGGCGTGCTTTCGCGTCAGCTCTTCGCTCGCGAGTGCATAGCCCTGTGCCTGCGCATCCTGTCGTTCCGCCTCGACATCGACCGTTTCCGTCTCCGTAAGCAGCGGAAAGGCAGGCGCGGCATCGATCAGCGGGACGCCGAAGTCGATCTCGACCGGCTCAGATGCCATTGGCCGCGGCGCGCTGAAGTCCTTCAGATATCGTGCAAGGCTCGCGCTCATTTGCCGTACCGTCCCCGAGCAGATGCAGGGGCTTGGCACACGGCGCCTCGATGCGGCGAAACTTCAAATGCTTTCAAATGCTTGTTCATCGTGCCCGATACTGTTCTTCATCACTCGAGGTCCGGCCGCCAGGGACCAGCAACTTGCCGGCGGGAAACGCAACTCTGCCTGTAGCGAACCTAAAAGTTCAAACTTGTGCGAAAATGAATGGCGTCGGGAACTGACGCGAGCGATGCCGACGGCGGAGACCAAGCGCCCCGCCGTCAACGACAACTTTCTTACTTGAACAGCTGCAGGATGTTCTCGGCGCTGGTGTTGGCGATCGAGAGCGACTGGATGCCGAGCTGCTGCTGGGTCTGCAGCGCCTTGAGACGGGTCGATTCCTCGTTCATGTCGGCGTCCACCAGACGACCGACGCCCTTGTCGATCACGTCCATCAGATTGGCGACGAAGTCTTCCTGCATGTTGATACGGCTCTGCATCGAACCAAGGGTCGATGCAGCGCTGGTCATCGCGCCCAGCTGCTTGTCCAGAAACTGCGTCATGGCCTCGAGGGCTTGTTCATCCGTCGTGTCGGGGCCGATGGCCCACTTGACGTCGTCAAGGTCGGTAATGTCGAGCGTCGACACGGAGAAGCCCAACAGGGTGCCATCCTCCAGGGCCGCTTCGCTATCGAGGATACCGAATTTGTCGTTGCCGCTGTCGTCGAGGTCGAACAGAACCGTCTTGGAATCGAGAGGGTAGGCAACCGTCTTGACCGAAACCTGGCCGGATGCATTGCGCACGAACGAAGCCACAACGTCCTTGGTCGTCGGAATCTCCGAGGTCCCGTCGCTAATCTTTGCCTGGATCCAGTTTTCGCCGGAGAAGGATGCCGATTCGGCAATGCTCTTCAGCTGCTGCTGCAGCTGTGCGATCTCTTCTTGAATTTTGCCACGGTCGGCGCCGACGCCATAGGCGGCAACCAGCTTGGCCTTCATCTCGCCGACAACCTCGATGGCGCTTTCCATGGCCGCATAGGCGGTATCGACCTTTGCTGCGCCGAGGCCAAGCGCGTCCTCCACGGTAGAGAGCGCACGGTTGTCGGAACGCATCGTGGTCGCGATCGACCAGTAGGCGGCGTTGTCCGATGCCTGCTCGACGCGCATGCCGGAGGAAACACGGGCCTGGGTCGTCTCAAGGCTGGAGTTGATCGAGCGAAGCGTCTGGAGCGCGGCCATAGCGGCAGCGTTGGTCAAAATACTGGTCATAAACTGGTGCCCCAAGGATCAAACGGGACATTCCGGAGTGCGGCTATACCGGTAATGACGGGAGCATCATGCTGCTGCCCCACGAGCGCGTCGGTGGCGAGTCCGTCATTCTTAACGATTAGTTAACGGTCAAAAGGTTAACAAATGGTTAACGTCGCCACCAAGCCGTTAATTTCGATGAAGGATTCGTAAACAATCAACAAACCTGCAAGCCTGACGCAAGGCTGCCGCCGGCGCACCAGAACGAAAAATCCGCAGCACCTTGCGGCGCTGCGGATCTTGTCCGGTTCCGGCAGGAATACGGCGCGACCAAAGCCGCGCCGCAATCCATTCGATATCAGGGGCCAAGCGGAGGATCTTGCGGAGGATCTCCCGAAGAATCGTCTCCGCCGGCGTTGTACTCACCATAGGCGGTAAGAACTGCCGTGAGAACGTCGCTGACCATCGCCGCAGTCTGCTGCGACGTGAACGCACCGATCTGTTCCTTCGACAGTTCGTCGCTGATCTGTTCCACCTTGAGGCCGGCAATCGCCTTGACGTTGATGGCGCTGATCTCCGCAGCTTCGAAAGTGGCCAGTTCGGTGGCCGTAAAGCTGCCGATCGCTTCAGCCGAAAGGAGCTTGATCTGATCCACCGTCAGCGCTCGCGACTGTTCTTCGTCGAACAGCCCAATCTGCGCTGCGGTAAACGACGAGATCTGCTTCGCCGTCATCGCGGTGATCTGCTCCGCCTTCAGGGCCGCAATCTGCTCGTCACCGAGCGCCTGGATCTGCTTGGTGCCGAGCATCTTGATCTGGTCAGTGCTCAATTTTGCGATCTGCTCCTCAGGATCCAGAGCGCCGACCTGGGTGTCGGTCAACGCCGAGACCTGTGCAGGCGACAGCTTGGTGACATCGAGAGCCTTGACTGCGTCGGCGTCGAGCCCGGCGAGCTGGCTCTTCGTCAGGGCAGTGACCTGCTCCTGCAACAGTTCCTTGATGTGCGTGTCGGGATCCAGGCCGTTGAGCTGGGTGCTGTTCAGCGCCGCGATCTGCTTCTCCGTCAAGGCCTTTACCTGCGCTGTATCGAGGCCCGCGAGGTGCGCATCGCTCAGGCCCGACAGCGCCTTAGGGGTGATGAGCTTGATTTCGGCTGCAGTAAAGGTGGCGAAGTCCTCCGCCGAAATCGCCCCGAGGGCGGCGGCAGTCAGGGACCCG
The DNA here is from genome assembly GCA_023399465.1 of Pseudomonadota bacterium. Classification (GTDB taxonomy): domain Bacteria; phylum Pseudomonadota; class Alphaproteobacteria; order Rhizobiales; family Rhizobiaceae; genus Ferirhizobium. The sequence goes on along the minus strand of JAEWPB010000025.1, from coordinate 53,707 downwards.
ACCTGCTCTTCGGTCAGGGCCGTGGCGACATCGCCGGTCAGGCCTTCGGCCTGGGCCGCCGTCAAGGTCCCGATCTGCTTGGCCGTCAGATCGTCAATGAGTTCCGCACCGAGGCCGGTGATATGAGCTGCCGTCAGGCCGGACATGGCCTTGGTGCTGATTGCCTTGAGCTTTTCCCCGGTGAGTTCCTTGAGAAGATCGGCGTCCCCCAAGGCAGTGATGGCGGCCGCACCCAGGCCGGCGACCTGCTCCTTCGTCATCTCCTGGACCTGGGTATCAACCAGCGCCCCGATCTGCTCGGGGGTGAACGCCGCGAACTGCTTTGGCGTCAACGCTGCGATCTGGCCTGTACCGGTCAGTGTCGCAACATCCAGCGACTTGAGCTGCGTGGTCGTGAGCGCCTTCAACTGGGTCGGGTTCAGTTCCTTGACGAGATCCTCAGTGCCCAGGGTTTCAATCTGTTCCGTCGTAAGGGCGGCAATCTGCTTCGCCGTCATCTCCTTGAGATTCGCGGCGCCCAGATCGGCGATATTCAGGGCCTTTACCTGCAGTGCGGTAAACGCCTTGACCTGCGTCGGATTCAGACCCTGAAGCTGGGTGTCAGACAGCGCTTCAATCTGCGCGGTGTCCAGCGCTGCGATCTGCTTCGCGCTAAGTTCCGCCGCCTTGTCTCCCAGAGCCTCGACATTCAGTTTCTTGACCTGGGTAGCGGTGAACGCCTTGATCTGCGTGCCATCGAGCTTGGCGAACTGGTCCTCGCCCAGCGCTTCCACCTGGGCCGGGGTGAGCGCCGCGATCTGTTTCGTGCCGAGCTTGCCGGTTTCGACCAGCAACTTCATGTTGTCGTCGCCGAGCGAGGCGATCGCCTTGGTGCTGATGACGGCAATCTCGTCGTTCGCGAACTGCGAAATCTTGCCATCGGCGAGGATCTTGCCTAGAGCTGCCGCATCCATGGCCTTGATCTGATCCTTCGTCAGCGCCGTGATCTGGTCGTCGCCAAACGTCACATCCTCATCAGCGTAGATCGCGTTGACCTGGGCAGCCGAGAACATCGACACCTTGGTGCCGATAGCGTCGATCTGGTCCTGAGAGAGGCCGACGACGGCAGCGGCCGAAATCGCCTTGAACTGCTGCGCCGTGAAGTTCTTGACGCCCTCCTTGTTGAGGGCGCCAAGCTGCTCGGCATCCAGCGCCTTGATCTGCGCGGCGGACATGGACTTGACGTCGTTGGCGGTCAGGCCGCCAAGTACTTCCTTGGAAAGGGAGGCAATCTGCGCCGGCTTTAATCCAGAAATAATAGACATGGGTGTGCTACCTCGGTGCTAGCTCATAACGCGCCCTTCTCGCCAGTAGCCGCCGTTATCAACGACAACAACAGGCCAAGCGTGAAGGACTGCTCTTAAAGGAACATTGCTCGAACGAGCCAGCGCATCGGAGGCATCATGCTTCCGGAACTCATTGGAGAGTTCCGTTCCCTACGCCAATAGCCGGACATTCAACATCTTCGCATTCTCTACTGGACGCACATTGAATATGCGTAATTTTTGAGCTGCGAATACGTCTTCGGCTGGTCAATTATTTACTTTTGAACCTTTAATTTTGAATTAACGCCAACAACAAGAACGAATTTAAGCAGTTTAATAATCTACTTTATCAGCAACAACTCAACATCAATACATTAATATTACTTCGCGACGTTGCACACACTGCCTTCAGCTTGAAAAAGGGCGAAACGCAAACCCTGGCGCGGCAGGAGAGCATACAGCACGTAAAACCCGCAGCACCTTTCGGCGCTGCGGGCTTTTTTCCTTCAGGGCGGGACGAAATCGCCCCTAGCCTAGGGCGCCGCTTACTGACGGAAGAGCTGGAGGATATTCTCCGAAGTGCTGTTGGCAATCGACAGGGACTGGATGCCGAGTTGCTGCTGGGTCTGAAGTGCCTTCAGACGGGTGGATTCCTCGTTCATGTCGGCATCGACCAGACGGCCGATACCCGAATCGATCGAGTCGGTGAGCTTGGAAACGAAATCTTCCTGGAGACCGACGCGCATGGCGATCGAACCGAGTTCGGCTGCAGCGCTGGTCATGGCCTGAAGTCCGCTTTCGACGAGCGCGAGCGCATCTGCCATGTCGACAGCCATGTCGGTGCCGGAGAAGGTTGTGATGTCCAGGGTGTAGATCGAGAACATGCCGCCGTTGGTGAACGTAGTCTCGGTGCCGATGATACCCGTGGTATCGTCGATGCCGCCCGAGCCGTCACCGCCGAACAGCAGGTTACCGTCCGGATCATCCTTGAGTTCATATTCTGTGGTCGTTACCGCGACCGTGCCGGCAGCGTTGCGGATGAAGCCGGAAACGACGTTCTTCATGCCTGCGTCGCCAGCAATCCAGTTCTCGCCGCTGAACGACGCCGATTCGGCAATCGACATCAACTGCTTCTGCAGCTGCAGGATCTCTTCGTGAATTTTCGACTTGTCGACGCCTTCTTCGGTCGCAGCGACAACCTTTGCCTTGATTTCCTTGACCACTTCAATGGCGCTTTCCATGGCCGAATAGGCGGTGTCGACCTTTGCGGCACCGAGGCCAAGCGCATCTTCGACGGCCGAGAGCGCCATATTGTCGGAACGCATGGTGGTGGCGATCGACCAGTATGCGGCGTTGTCGGAAGCAGAGCCGACACGAAGGCCCGAAGATACGCGCGCCTGCGATTCTTCCATGCTGTCATTCAGCGAACGGAGGGTTTGCAGGGCCGCCATTGCGGCGTTGTTGGTCAAAATGCTGGTCATTGGAAAGGGCCCCTTCGGTGGCTAACTTCAAAAAGGGACATCCCGGTATCGCCGGGAACGGTGGAGCGGCCTGATGCCCGTTAACCCATTTTTCGTCTTGGTTAACCCATCGTTTCGATGATCCCAGATAATGGGGATATGGTTAACAAATCTTAAACGACTGACCGCCTGCCGAAAAAAAAGCACAAAAAGCCGCGCCCCTTCCGGGACGCGACTTCGATGATGCGGATGAGGCTGTTCCGGATTAACGGAAGAGCGACAGGATGTTTTCCGAGTTGGAGTTGGCGATCGAGAGAGCCTGGATGCCGAGCTGCTGCTGCGTCTGCAGAGCCTTGAGGCGGGTGGACTCTTCGTTCATGTCGGCGTCGACGAGGCGGCCGATACCGCTATCGATCGCGTCGCTGAGGCTGTTGGCAAACTCTTCCTGCAGGTCGATGCGCATGGAGATCGAGCCGAGCTGCGAAGCAGCCTTGGTCATCAGCTGCAGACCAGCTTCAACCAGCGCGAGGGCATCAGCCATGTCGTCTTCGGTGAATTCGGTGATGTCGAAGTCGGCAATGGTCTTGCCGGCAAGGTTGGCACCGATCAGCGTGACGTCAAGAGCGGTCTCGTCCGAACCGAGGATACCGCCGGTCTTGGCAGTGGAGTCACCGAACAGAACGTTCATTTCGCCAGCGGCGGAATCTTCGTTCAGGGTGTAGATCGTCGAGGTCGTCAGAACGGTGCCATCGGCATTGCGGACAAAGCCCGAAACAACCGTCTTGTCGGCAACGGCGTCGGCAGCGGTGCTATCGAATACCAGCCAGTTCTGGCCGTTGAAGGAAGCGCCCGAAGCGATCGAAACGAGCTGCGCCTGGAGCTGCTTGATTTCTTCCTGGACCTTGCCCTTGTCAACGCCCTGCTCGGTTGCAGCTACGACCTTCGCCTTGATTTCCTTGACGACGTCGATGGCGCTTTCCATACCGGCGTAAGCGGTGTCAATCTTTGCGGCGCCGAGACCAAGAGCGTCCTGGACGGCGGAGATCGCCATGTTGTCCGAACGCATGGTGGTTGCGATCGACCAATAGGCAGCATTGTCCGCAGCTTCGCCGACGCGCAGGCCGGAGGAAACGCGACCCTGGGTTTCTTCCATGCCGGAATTGATCGAACGCAGCGTCTGGAGTGCGGACATGGCTGCGATGTTGGTCAGAATGCTCGTCATAATTGTTGCCCCTTAATGGCTGACTAGGAAGGGACATTCCGGTTCTACCGGCGAACGACGGTCAGCGTCATGCTTGCTAACTGGTTAATTTTCATCGTTAACCCGTCGTTTCGATGGCTCTAGATAAGACCCGGATAGTTAATGAAGAACTAAGGCAGGGGAGAAATTGGTTGCAGCCATCGTAATTATTTTTCGCCTTTTGCGTGTGCGCGCGCGTGCCACAACATGCTTAACAATCGGTGAAAAGGAAACCATGGTCCCGGGCCGGAAAACCGGGACAAGAGCATTAACGGCACGCCCTGCGCTGCGGCCGCGAATGCCTGGAAGAACGGCTGGCCCATTCCCAAATGCAAAGAACCGCGCCCCCGTGAGGAGGCGCGGTCCGAAGAAGCGGAATGCCGGGGTCAGCCTCCCGTCATTCCACCTATGACTTACCGACTTAGCGGAACAGCGAGAGGATGTTCTGCGAGTTGGAGTTGGCGATCGAGAGAGCCTGGATGCCGAGCTGCTGCTGGGTCTGCAGAGCCTTGAGCTTGGTGGACTCTTCGTTCATGTCGGCTTCGACGAGGCGCATGACGCCGCGCTCCAGAGCATCGCTGAGCTTGGAAGCGAAGTCTTCCTGCATCTCGATGCGCGAGGACAGCGAACCCAGAGCCGAGCCGGCGCTGGTCATCTTGCCGATCGCAATCTCGACGGTGTCGAGCGCGGCCGCGAGAGCGGTGGCATCGGTGGTGGAGTCAAGGTCAGCGATGGCATAGACATCGCCCAGGATACCGCCGGTGCCGGCTTCGGCTTCGAACAGGACGTTGTCGGCCGTCAGCGTGTAGGCGGTGGATTCGACCTTGACGGTGCCGTCGGTGTTGCGGACGAAGCCGGAAACAACGGTCTTGTCGGCTTCGCTCAGGTCGTTCAGCATCCAGTTTTCGCCGTTGAACGATGCGCCCTTGGCGATCGAAACGAGCTGTTCCTTCAGCTGGTTGATTTCTTCCTGAACCTTGGTCTTGTCGACGCCCTGCTCCGTGGCAGCAACGTACTTCGCCTTGATTGCCTTGACGACGTCGATCGCGGATTCCATGCCGGCGGTGGCAACGTCAACCTTGGCAGCGCCCATGCCGAGTGCATCGCTAACAGCCGAAAGTGCAGCGTTGTCCGAACGCATGGTCGTTGCGATCGACCAGTATGCCGCATTGTCCTTGGCGCCGCCGACGCGGAGACCGCTCGAAATGCGATCCTGCGTGTCAGCCAGGTCATTGCCGATCGAACGGAGGGTCTGCAGAGCGGACATGGCGGACGGGTTGGTGATGATGCTAGACATAGGATTTGTCCCTTTTTACGAAATACAATGGAGGGGGACATACCGGACTTACTTATTACTACCGGCTACTACAGATAGGCATCATGCCACTTGGCTTCTTTACTTAGTAGGCGAAAACCAAACCTGTCGTGTGAGGACAGATTTAGGCGCCAATTATTGCCAGTGTCTTAATTTAGCAGCCTTGGAACCGGGCAGCGAGAGTTGTGGTTAACAATTGAAACCGGTTACGCAAATATAAACCTTGCGCATTAACCACGAATACTTTGAGGCTTTGATTCCAAAGCGCTTTTCCCCGGAACGAAAAACGCCCGCCAGCGGCGAGGCTGGCGGGCGTTAACCAAAGGGTTCCGATGGTTCAGGAGAACGACCTGACCAGACTGCCGACCAGCAGATTCCAGCCGTCAATGAGTACGAAGAACAGGATCTTGAAGGGCAACGATATCGAGGTCGGCGGCAACATCATCATGCCCATGGCCATGGTGATGGTAGCGACGATCATGTCGATGACCAGGAATGGCAGGATGATCAGGAACCCGATTTCGAAGCCGCGGCGGATTTCCGAGATCATGAAGGCCGGCACGAGGACCCGGTAGTCGAGCTTGTCGCCGGTGAAGACCGCCTGGCCGCGTTCCTCGGCGATGTCGACGAACAGCTTGATGTCCTTGTCGCGCGTATTCGCCATCATGAAGGTGCGGAACGGCTCGGCGATACGCTCGACGGCCACGCTTTCGGTGATCTGGTTCTGCAACAGCGGATCGACGCCATCCTTCCAGGCGCGCTCGAAGGTCGGCGCCATGACGTAGAAGGTCATGAACATCGCCAGACTGAGGAGGATCATGTTCGACGGCGTCGTCGCCAGACCCATGCCGGAGCGCAGGATCGAGAACGAGATGACGAAGCGCGGAAAGCTCGTCACCATGATGAGGATGCCCGGGGCGATCGAGAGCACCGTCAACAGCCCGAAGGTACGGATGATCCACGCCGCCGCCGATCCATCGATCGGGGCATTCAAAAGATCGGTCGGAAACTGCTGTGCAACTGCAAGTTCCGGCAACGCCATCATGGCGCCGAGAATTATTAAGAATCGAATCATTCGACCACAAACGTCCTGAACAGGACCTTCGTTACGCGCCCTTGCGAACGCAGGTCAACACGTTCCTGAACGTCATCCTTGAGAAATTGGAAACCGCGCGGTCCCTGGATCTGCTGCAGCGACACGGTACGCATGTAGGCAAGGAGGTCCTGGTGGATTTCTTCGGCAAGCACCGGATCGGGCTTCTCCCTGAACAGCAGCGCCACCTCGACCCGGACCCAGTTGTCCGAGGGGTAAGCCAGGTTAACGGTGACGGGATCGAGCAGGACCATGCCGCTCTGTTCGCTGGAGATGCGCGGGATCTCCTCAGCGTTCGCAGCATGTTCCTTTTCGGCCGGCTTGCCCGCTTCGGCGACCGCTTCCGGCGGCATGAGCCGGGAGGCCATCATCTGGCCGAGCAGCCAGCCCCCTCCCCCGCCGACGAGCGTAAGCACTGCAAGGCTCGCGATCGTCACGAGCATGCCGTTCTTTTTTGCCGGGCTTTCGCCGCTATCCATCGCTGCCATCCGTATTTCCGCCTATGCCAATGCCGTCCGTCCCGCCGATCAGAGCGGCGAGAACAGATCTACCGCCTGCTGACCAATCGGCGGCTGCTGCACTTCGGTCAGGCGGCCACGGCCACCATAGGAAATGCGCGCCTCGGCGATCTTTTCATAGGACACGATGTTGTTGGCATCGATGTCCTTCGGCCAGACGATGCCGGCGACATTGAGGATGCGGATCTCGTGGTTGACGCGGACTTCCTGCGAACCGCTGATGATCAGGTTCCCGTTTTCGAGCACGCCGGTGACCACGGCAGCCACGCGCAGATTGAGCTTTTCCGAGCGCTTGGTCTTGCCCTTGCCCTCGGAATCGCTGTCCGAGCCGAAACCCAGGCTCGAATCGGTCTGCGGGTGCCAGCCGAAGATCTGTGCGTCCGCCATCCAGCGGAGGTTGCCGGTGTTCTTGCGGCTGCGCTCGGTCTCGTTGTCGAAATCCGCCCGGTCGTTGATCTGAATGTCCACTGTCAGGATGTCGCCGATGTTGATGGCGCGATAATCCTTGAACAGCGCTGCCTTCTGGTCGCTCCAAAGCGAGTAGCCGGCAGCCGACTGGTGCGGCTGCTTGGGATAATGGCCCATCTGCGGGGTCTGGGCATACTGCAGACCGCTGCCGATCGGACTCATGGCCGGCGCCTTGCCGAGTTCCTGGACGGCCTGGCTCTGGCAACCGGCCAGGAATGCGACAGCCAAAATGGCGGTGAGGCGCTTGGTCATGATGGATCCTTCGAGGTATTTGCATCGCTGGCGCTGGTGATGATCGCAGCCACCTTCGCCGCCCGATCAGGGCTCATTTCGCTGAGGATGAGACCCGATTGCCGGGGCGGAAGCTTCATGATGATCGCCGCGGCAACGTCCACCTTGATTTCCTCAAGTTGGGGCGCGGCCGCATCCGGCTTCATGGTTCTGTAGATTTCGACCAGTCCGTTTTCGGCCCGCTTGAGGAAATCGTTGCGGCGCTTCAGCCAGTCCTCGTACTCCGCCCGGCGGTTCTCGAGGACGGCGATGCGGGCGTCAACATCGGCCTGCAGTTTTTCCAGCTCCTGCTTCTGCAAGAGGTAGCGGCGATCACGCGCCGGCTCCGCGATATTGGTACAGAACTGGCGGATCTCCTCTTCCGAGGTCAGGCCGGCCATGGAGCCGCGCTGCTCCTGCGCGAAGGCACCGGGAATGATCAGCAGCGCCAGCATCGTGGCCGGCAACAGCGGTTTCAGGCCGAGGAGCTTGCCGACGGTATCGATCGCAGATCTGGTCATTGCAGCACGAGCTCCGCTTGCAGGGCGCCTGCCGACTTGATGCCCTGAAGAATGGAAATGATACCGTCGGGCTTCACGCCGATGTTGTTCAGGCCGGTAACGAGGGTCCTGAGATCCGGGCCATCGACGATAGCGATCGCGACGTCCTCGTTCTGCGCCAGGATGTCAGTCTGCGGGACGACCTCGGTCTGGCCCTCCGAGAAGGGAGCCGGCTGGACGACCTGAGGCATTTCCGTGACCTGCACGGTCAACGTACCATAGCTGACTGCGACCCTGGAAACGCGCACGTCGGCGCCAATGACGATCGTGCCGGTCCGTTCGTTGATTACGACCTTCGCAGGCGTATCGGTCGCCACGACGAGGTTTTCGATCTCCGCCATCAGGCGGGTGAGATCGGCGGTCTTCGGCTTCTGGACGACGACTTCCTGGGAATCGCGGGCTTCGGCGATCGGACCGCCGAATTTCGAGGTCGCGTAGCGGTTGACCGCATCGGCGATACCAGCGGCTGTGGTGAAGTCGGGGTTGCGCAATTGCAGCACGAGATTGACGCTGTCCTTGAACTTCGACGGCAACTCACGCTCGATGATCGCGCCGTTCGGGACGCGGCCCGACGTCGTCACGCCCTGGGTCAGGGTTGCGGCTTCACCCTGGGCGGCAAAGCCGGTGACGATCACCGACCCCTGGGCGACTGCGTAGATCTGGCCGTCGGCGCCGGTGAGCGACGTCATGACCAGGGTACCGCCGCGCAGCGACGTGGCATCGCCGAGCGAGCTGATCGACACGTCGATGCGGCTCCCCGGGCTGGCGAAGGGCGGCAGATTGGCGGTGACCATGACGGCGGCGATGTTCTTCGCGTTCGACCGGCCGCCTTCGGTGGAAATCCCGAGGTTCTGCAGCATGGCGCGCAGCGACTGGTCGGTGAACGGCGAGGCACGCAGGCCATCGCCGGTTCCCTGCAGACCCACCACCAGACCGTAGCCGATCAACTGGTTGTCGCGCCCGGACTGCAGCGAGGCGATGTCCTTGATCCGCGACATCGCCGCAGCAGCGGAGGAAACGGCCCCGAAGCTGACGGCGAGCGCAAGAACTGCTGCGGAAACGAAACGCAGGTATTTCATTTGGCTACCACTTGGATTGTTCCGTCCGCCATCACCGTGCCGCTGACGATGGTTCCGGAATCGAGATTTCTGACGCGGATCACATCACCAACCGACGCGTCCACCATAGGAGTTCCTGCCGCGGAGATCGTCAGATTGCCGATCGAGAAGGTCAGCCGGACATTCGAGCCGCGGGTCACCGCATAGGGTTCGCGCAGCGACGATACCGAGATCGTCCGCCCGGGAAGCAGCGTGCGCGTGCTTATCAGGCCGACAACCTCGCCGATCTGGCGGGCATAGTCGCCGCGGAGGTTGGGGTTGGTCACCGCCACCTCCTGGAGGCGCGCGGCGTTCACGGTTTCGCCGGGATAGATGATCGCCGTCGGTACGACAGCGAAGCCGCCCTCGCTCGTGGCCGACGCTTGAGCTCCCCACAGCGGCGCGATAAGTGCCGCGAACACGAGGGCGAGCCCAGTCTTTTCCCATTTCCGGCGAAACATCATGTTTGCCCGTCTCCCCTTACTTCAGGTTCTTACTGACGAGGGCCGCCATCTCATCCGCGGTCTGGATGACCTTGGAGTTCATCTCGTAGGCACGCTGCGCCGAGATCAGGTCGGTGATTTCCTTGACCGAATCGACGTTGGACGATTCCAGGTAGGCCTGCTTGATGTAGGCGAAGCCCGGATCATCAGGTGCCGCCACGATCGCATCGCCCGAAGCCGGGGTCTGCGCGAACAGGTTGTCGCCGAGTGGCTGCAGCCCTGCTTCGTTGACGAAGTTGGCAATCGTCAGCTGGCCGATCTCGGTGAAATCGGTTTCGTTGCCGATACGTACGCTGATCATGCCGGTACGGCTGACGATCACTTCGCTGGCATCGGCCGGCACGGTGATACCCGGGACGACCACGTAGCCGTCGATGGTGACCAGTTGCCCTTCGGCATTGGTGTTGAAGGCGCCGGCGCGGGAGTAGAACGTGTTGCCATCCGGGGATTCGATCTGGAACCAGCCGCGACCGACCAGCGCCATGTCGAGCTGGTTTCCGGTCTGCGCCAGCGAGCCCTGGAGGTGGAGATTGCGCACCGCCGAGGTCTGCACACCGAGACCGATGTTTGCGCCTTCCGGCACAATCGCCTGGTTGGCACGGTTCGGAACGCCCTTGGTCCGCTCGGCCTGATAGAGCAGATCGGAAAACTCGGCGCGGGCACGCTTGTAACCGGTGGTGTTGATGTTCGCGATGTTGTTCGCGATCACTTCGAGATTGGTCTGCTGGGCGTCCATACCCGTAGCTGCGATGGAAAGCGCTCTCATGGAAACGTCCTTTAAAACTAAATCTGCATCTTCGTGATTTCGAGGTAGGCGTTCACGATCTTGTCACGGAACGCCAGGGCGGTTTGCAGCGATTGCTCGGCGCTCAGCACCGCATCGACGACCTCGCGCGTGGTGGCTTCGCCCTTCATCCCCTGGAAGGACGCGACTTCGGCCTGGTGGAGGTTGGAGACAGCATCCTGCGCCATGCCGCCAAGGACGGAGAGGAAGTCCAGCCCGGTGTTCTGGCCCGGGGTGACGTCCGACGATGGTGTCGTCGACGTAGCGCTCTTGCTGGAGAAGACCTCTTCGAGACCACGCGTGGCGGAAAGGGAGGAGACGCTTTGGATGGATTCGATCATTGCGAGGCTTTCAGAAGGTCGATGGTCGCGGAAATCAGGTCACGCGTCTGTTTGATGGTCTGCAGGTTGGCGTCGTAGGAGCGGTTGGCTTCGCGCATGTCCGCCATTTCGATGAGGATGTTGACGTTCGGCAACTTCACGACACCCTTCTCGTCAGCCGCCGGATTGTGGGGGTCGAATTCCTCGGTGAATTTCGAGCGGTCGACGCCGAGACGCTTGACCCCGACCGTCGCCACGCCGGAGGCGCGATCGAGCTCGGTTCCGAAGGTGATCGTCTTGCGACGATAGGGATCGGCGCCGGGCGTATCCCCGGTCGAACGGGCGTTGGCGATGTTTTCGGAAACGATGCGCAGGCGGGTCGACTGGACTTCCAGTCCGCTGCCGGCGATTTTCAGGGAGGCTGAAAGGGGATCCATGGCTCTTACTTCTTCACAGTCATCAGCATCATGCGGTGGAAGGACTTGATCAGCTGCGTGTTCAGTTCATACTGACGCTTGATCTCGCCGCTCTTGGAGAGTTCCTCGGCCAGCCCAACGGTGTTGCCCGATTCCTGGATGCCGATTTCCTGATCCAGCTTGGCATCGACAACATCAACGTTCTGGCGGCTCGACATGTCACGGATATGCGCAGCGTGGGTACGCGCCATTCCGATATGCGTCTGATCGAGAACCGCGTTGAACGGCGTGACGTCCTTGGCCCGATATTTCGGCGTATCCGCATTTGCGATGTTGCCGGCCACGATTTCCTGGCGCGCAGAAAGCCACTCGGCCTGCCTGGACGCCAACTCGAAAAGCTGGATGGGTTGCATGGACTTTTCTCCGCCATTTTCTGCGACGAACCTAGATTGGCAATCTTGCGTGGGACTTACGGAGAGAAACCATTCGGAAAACGCCGGCGTCAGCCTCGATTTCGGCCGAACCAGGACGCCGTGCCACCCGCCAGCACCTCGCTCGACAATGGAGGAGTGTCGGTGATGACATTTGCAGACAGGGCAGAAGCAGGCCGGCGGCTGGCAATCGCGCTCGATCACCTTCGCGGGGAGGATTGTGTCGTTGTCGCGCTGCCCCGCGGCGGCGTCGAGGTGGCTTTTCCGGTCGCGCAGTCTCTGCAGGCGCCGCTCACACTGATGCTGATCCGCAAGATCGGGGTGCCTTCCCAGCCGGAACTCGCCATGGGGGCAATCGTCGACGGCGAGAAGCCGATCGTCGTGCGCAATGACGACGTTATCCGACACGGGCGCATACCGGCGAGCGTTTTCGATGCAACTGCCAAGCGCGAGCTTGAAGAGCTGGAGCGGCGCCACGCGCTTTATCTTGGAGGACGGCCGGAGGTGCCGATTGCCGGGCGAATTGCCGTCATCGTCGATGACGGCATCGCGACGGGCGCGACGGTGCGCGCCGCAATCGCCGGTCTGTGGCGCCGCAATCCGCGCAAGCTGGTGCTGGCGGTGCCGGTCGCGGCAGACGATACGCTGGACATGCTGAAACCCGAGGTCGACGAACTGGTGTGCCTGGAGCCGCTCAGCCCGTTCGGTGCCATCAGCATCAGCTACCGCCACTTTCCGCAACTAACCGACAACGAGGTCATCGCCCTGCTCGACGCCGCGGGCAGCCGGCCCGGTCAGGCGGGATCGGAGAACGGCTGAGGCGCCCGCCCATCGCAGCCGGTTCGTCCCGGGTCTCGCAGGTCGGAACGGGTGTCAGTAGATCTCGCCGTTCGACGTGATGATCACCCACTTGCCATCGCGCTGTTCCAGCGTCGCGACACGGCTGTTGTCGGGCAGGATCGAGCCGATCTGGACCATGTACATGCCGGTATTGTCCTCGATCATGGCGCGGCCATTGGCGACATGCAGCAATCGGAAAGCGCCCTTGCCGGGGAAGGGCTGGTCTTCCTTGAGTTCGGCGCCCTTGGCCTTCTCGCTGCCGATCTTCGAGATCGTCGCCGTCACCAGCGGATCCACCGTCGTGGCTTCGTCCTTGGTGCTGTCCGTCATCGCCAGCGGCGAGATGCTGAAGACCTCGCGTGCCTGACCTGCCGGCAGGTCGCGGGTTTCACCGAGCGAATCGGGACGGATGCCGAACTGGTCGCCATGCAAGAACACATACCACGGGAACAGCGCCGCGCCGGCAGCAAGCGCGATTCCCGCCGCCGTCAGCGCCCGGTCCGAAGCATCGCCGGTCGCCGCCCGTTTTGCCGGCGCGACCTTTTCGTCTGCATCATGATCGTTCACTTTGGATCCCCCTGGTTATCGCGGACGCTGCACCGGTGGCGTGACCATGCCGGCTGCAGCCTTCAGCGCCGAAGCGAGATCGGCGAAGGCATCAGCGGACGGTCGGCCGTCGGGCGTCTGTTTGAGTACTTCATAGATGACGGGCACCTGCTTGATCGCCATGTCGAGATCAGGATCGCTGCCGGGGCGATAGCCGCCGATCAGGCGCAGATCGCGCGTTTCTTCAAACCGGTGAATGAGCGTCTTGAGGCGCGAGACCAGCTTTTCCTGATCCGGCGTCCAGGCCTTGCGCGCGAGACGCGAGATTGACGCCAGCGGATTGATCGGCGGGTAGCGTCCCTCTTCCGCAAGGCTTCGCTCGAGGACGATATGGCCGTCGAGAATGCCGCGGGTCGAATCGGCGATCGGGTCGTTGTGGTTGTCGCCATCGACCAGGATCGAGATGATCGCGGTCACCGTTCCCGTGCCCTCGGCGCCGGGGCCGGCGCGCTCGAGCAGGCGTGGCAGCTCGGTAAACACCGATGCCGGATAGCCGCGTGCAACCGGCGGCTCGCCGGAAGCAACCGCGACCTCGCGGATCGCATGGGCAAAGCGGGTGACACTATCGACGATCAGCAGCACGTTGTCGCCGGCATCGCGGAAATGCTCGGCAATAGTGACGGCGCTGAGCGGCGCCATCTTGCGCAGCATCGGGCTTTCGTCGCTGGTGGCCACCACCGCGATCGACTTGGCCATGTTGGCGCCAAGCGTATCCTCGATGAATTCACGTACCTCGCGGCCGCGCTCGCCGACCAGGGCGATCACGACCTTGTCGAAGGCATCGGCACGCGCCAGCATCGACAACAGCGTCGACTTGCCGACGCCGGAGCCGGCGAAGATGCCGAGGCGCTGACCCAGGCACAGCGGCGAGAACAGATCGATCGCCTTCACGCCGGTCTTGAACCCGGTTTCGACGCGGCTGCGCGTCATCGACGGCGGCGCCGTATTCGAAATCGACCGGCGCACCGGGCCCGTGGACAGCGGGCCGAGCCCGTCGATCGGCTCGCCCAGCGCATTGATCGTGCGACCGCACCAACTGTCATCCGGCGCGACGCGGAACTCGCCCTTGCGGATCACCGTATCGTGGATGCCGATCGGTTCGCCGGGTTCGATCGGACAGACATAGACGAGATCCGGCTCCACCCGCACGACCTCGCCAAGATGGATGCCGGTGGAACTGCGATGCGCCACGAATTCGCCAAGACGGACATGCCGCGACAGGCCGCTGACCGTGTAGTGGCCGGCGGCGATCGTCTGCACGCGGCCGCCATGGGCCACGGAGTATTCCGGATCGGCATACCGCGCCACCAGCCCCGGAAGCTGGGTGAGCTTCCGCGATATGGCATTAGCCGGGAGCGCTACATCAACCATGCTGCAACAGTCCCGTCGTTAGCGGCTGCCGCCGAGCGTCTTGATCGCTTCCTGAAGCGAATTATCGCTGTCGCGCATCAGCGACGTGATGCTCTCGAATGCCCGGTTGACCTGAATGAGCTGCGTCATCTCGCTCATCGCGTTGACGTTCGACTGCTCGACATAGCCCTGCACGATCGATACGCCGAAGGTGTCAAGCAGCGGCTGCGGCGTGTCAGATACCTTCACACCGCTGTTTTCGTAGCGCACGAAACCTTTGGTAAGATCCGCCTCAAAGAGACCCAGGGTGCCGACCTGCACACCGTCCTGGACGATCGTGCCACCCGCGCCGACTACCGGCGGACCGCCATCGCGCTGGAGCTCGATCGGCGCCCCGCCCGCATCGAGGACCGGGAAGCCCTGCGAGGATACGAGTTCACCGGTTTCGGTAATGGTAAAGCGGCCATCGCGCGTCAGTACCATGCCGTTCGGCGTGTCGATGGCGAACCAGGCATCACCCTTGATCGCGAAGTCGAGGTTGTTGCCCGTCTGGTCGAGCTGGCCTGTCCGGGTCGAGAGATAGTCGTTGCCCTGGGAGACGAATGCGATCTTGGCATTCATGTTGTTCCCGGTCTTGCTCATGACCTCGTCGAACTTGACCTCGGAGGAGCGAAAACCGACCGTGTTCACGTTGGCCATGTTGTCGGCGATGGTCGTCAGGCGCCGCTCGAGAGCCATCTGCGACGAGATAGAGACGTAAATACCAGACTGCATATCTCAGCGGCCTCCAAGTTTAAGCGAATTGATGGAAAGCAGCAGGTCGGGCGAAATGCCGTGACCGGCCGAATTGCCGAAGACGGCAAGCGGATCGTAGGTTTCGGAGGGATTCTGCAATTCCCACATGGCGGTGAAGCGTTCGAGGAAGCGACCGACCTTTTCCGGATCCTGGAAGTCCTCGATATTCAGGCTCTTTTCGAGATAGGCCGCCTGCTTGTCGACATCGGAAGCCGCGACCTCATTGGGGATGCCCAGTGCGATACGAACCACTTCCGCCAGCGCGTCGTCCGCGAGGATCGACATGCCCGAGGTGATGGTCGATGCCTTGCGCTCGAAATAGAGCGCCAGGCGGACGCCTGCGTTGTCGTCGCCCGCATCCTGCTCGAGCGTCTGCCTGAGGTAGGCGTCGGCGACCCCCTTCTGGGCCTTATCGAACGCGGTGGTCGCCTCACCATGAGCGACGAAGTTGAAGGTCTTGGCAAGATCGGCGTAGCGGCTGTCGGACAGCTTGTTGGCAAAGGCGTCGTCGCTGTCCACGCCTTCGGCCAGCACCTTGCGGATGAACGCCTTGGCATAGGCCATGTCCTCCAGCCCGTGCGCCTTCAGCGCATAGTTGTAGATGCGGCTGTCGGCCATGAAATCGTCGATCGATTTGATCGAGCCGATTCTCGACAGGTAGTATTCCGTTTCGCGCGCCACATCGGCCTTCTGCGCCACCCGTCCGAGCGACTGCGAAAGATCCTGGCTGATCAGTCTGTAGCTAGTATAGGTTGTCGTCACGATGAAACCGCCGTCAAGAGAATCGCATCGGGCGCAGTCTGCCCGTTGGCGGCGAGTGTGGCGGCAATGGCTTGCGCGAAACTGTCCCGATTTGCACTGCGAAGGGCGGCCGGGCGGAACAGCCTCACGCAAGCCAGCTATCCTATTCCGTTGCACTGGAAAACAACGTTCAGATACGGGCTCAAAATGAATATTATCATTGGATTGGTGGTGACGTTTGGTTGCATCATCGGCGGCTACATGGCCATGGGCGGCCATGTCGACGTCCTCTTTCAGCCTTATGAATTCCTCATCATCGGCGGAGCCGGCCTCGGCGGCTTCATCATGGCCAACCCCATGAAGATCGTGAAGGATTCCGGAAAGGCCCTGTCTGAAGCGTTCCGCAACAAGGTCCCGAGCGAGCGCGACTATCTCGACACGCTCGGCGTGCTCTATTCGCTGATGCGCGATCTCAGGACCAAGTCGCGCAACGAGATCGAAGCGCATATCGACAATCCCGACGAATCGTCGATTTTCCAAGCCGCCCCGGGCCTGCTGAAGAACCGGGAACTGACTGCGTTCATCTGCGACTATGTTCGTCTGATCATCATCGGGAACGCCCGGTCCCATGAGATCGAAGCGCTGATGGACGAAGAAATCAACACCATCCTGCAGGACAAGATGAAGCCCTACCACGCGATCACCGCGATGGGCGACGCCTTCCCGGCGATCGGCATCATTGCCGCGGTTCTCGGGGTCATCAAGGCAATGGCGGCAATCAACGAATCGCCGGAAGTGCTCGGCGGCCTGATCGGCGCCGCCCTTGTCGGCACCTTCGTCGGCATCCTGCTGTGCTACTCGGTCTGCGGCCCGATGGCATCCCAGATCAAGATCGTCCGCACCAAGCAACATCGTCTCTACATCATCGTCAAGCAGACGCTGCTCGCCTACATGAACGGCTCCGTTCCCCAGGTGGCACTCGAATACGGACGCAAGACGATCTCATCCTATGAGCGTCCGTCGATCGACGCGGTCGAGCAGGAAATGATGAGCCCCGGCGGCGAGAAGGCAGCCTGAACGTGATGACAGAACCGCAAAACCGCCCGACCCCCGGCATGGATCGCAAGCTTCATGCCCTTTTGACCGGCAGTCTCGGCGACCAGGCAACGATCGCCAAGATTGGCAGCCAGTTCGGCGAGCTCTACAGCGCCTTCCTGCCCGACGTGTTCAACAGCGAAACCGGATTCGAGATCCAGATCCGCTACGAGGGCACGGAAACCGGCCTGATGAACCAGTTGATCGCCGACCTCGGCGACAACGTCGCCCTTGTCGACGCTTCGCTTCGCAACTGGTCTGCGAATTTCACGCTTGCCTGCAGCAACAGCTTCGTCATCGGGCTGATGGAGTGCATGCTCGGTTCCGATCCGGATATGATCGAGGAGCCGATCGAGCGCCCGCTCTCGAAGATCGAACTTGAACTGTCGACGATGGTGTTCGAGCGGATCGCCTCGGTCCTGCATTCGGGCGTCAATGCCGCAGGCGGCTTCGAACCGGTGCTTGAAGCTCCTCACAATGCCGATGACCGACCGCGCCCGGCCGCCGATCATGCCGATCAGTATGCGGCGGCGATCAGGATGGCCATCCAGCTCGGCAACGTCACGTCCGAATTCGCACTGGTCATACCGCAAAAGACGCTTCTGAAAACGCAGGTTGTGGTGCCGAAGGCCCGCGGGCAGCAGTCGAAGACCCAGGAAAAGTGGACGGAGCAGATTACCGAGCAGGTCCGGCGCTCCCAGATCACCCTGGAGGCCCGCATTCAGCTCGAGCCGCTCAGCCTCGATACGATCGCACGCCTGGCGCCCGGCGACGTCATTCCCTTCCTCGACAGGGGCGACGTGATGGTCGATGTCAGCGCCAATGGCAAGGATCTATACACCTGTGAGTTCGGCCGCTCCGGCGCTCACTACACCGTGCGGGTCAAGGACAACGTCGCCGCCGATGGCGATCTCCTCCGGCAATTGATCGGCTGATGCATTTTGCTGCCTCCGGGTGCACCACGGCAGGCTGAGGCAAGTTTCAACTGGAATAATGATTTCATGGCTACGAAGAAAACCCCTATCGACCTCGACGAAATGATCGGCGGCACCGGAAACGACGCCGACCTCGAACAGGCAATTGATGATCTGCGCGGCGTCCTGAAAACCGACGCAACCGGCGCTCTGCCCGAACTTGGTGGCGATCTCGCCGCTGACGACACTGACCTCTCCGGCTTTGGCGGCGACTTCGGCGCCCCCGAGGCCGCATCCGACTTCGGCGGCATGGACTTTGCCGGAAGCTCGTTCGGCGTGGACGACGCGCCCGCAATGCAGGCCCCGGGCAGCGCTCTTTCGGCGAACATGGATCTCATCATGGACATTCCGATCGATGTCCAGATCGTTCTCGGCACCAGCCGCATGCAGGTTTCCGGCCTCATGAACCTTGCCGAAGGCGCGATCATCGGGCTCGACAAGAAGATCGGCGAACCGGTCGAAATCATGGTCAATGGCCGCCGCATCGCACGTGGGGAAATCACCGTGCTGGAAAATGACGACACCCGCTTCGGCGTCAAGCTGATCGAAGTCGTGGGTACGCGCAAGGACTGATCCCTGCGGGGCTGAGAGGAAAAGACCATGATGGACTTTGACGAATTCAGCGGCAATCTTCCGGGCAAGCCGCTGTCCAAGGGCGAGAAGGCCGCCGCCGTGCTCCTGGCAATGGGCAAGCCGGTTGCAGGACGTCTGCTCAAGTATTTTACCCAGCATGAGCTGCAGGTAATCATCGCCGCCGCCCAGTCGCTCCGTTCCATTCCCCCGGACGAACTGATCGTGCTCGTCAACGAGTTCGAGGACCTCTTCACCGAGGGAACCGGCCTCATGGACAACGCCAAGGCAATCGAGGGCATCCTCGAGGAAGGCCTGACGCCCGATGAAGTCGACAGCCTGCTTGGCCGGCGCACTGCCTTCCAGGGCTACGAGGCCTCCATCTGGGATCGCCTCCAGGATGCCGAGCCGGCATTCATCGGCAAGTTCCTGATGCGCGAGCATCCGCAGACCGTCGCCTACATCCTTTCGATGCTGCCCTCCGCCTTCGGCGCCAAGGTGCTGCTCGAACTGCCGGACAACCGTCGCGCCGACGTCATGAACCGCACGGTCAACCTGAAGAACGTCAGCCCGAAGGTCGCCCAGATCGTCGAAAAGCAGGTCATGGACCTGATCGCCGAAATCGACGCCGAGCGCAATTCGGCCGGCTCGACGAAGGTCGCCGAACTCATGAACGAACTCGAGAAGCCGCAGGTCGAGACCCTCCTCGATTCGCTCGCCTCGATCAGCCGCGAGGCCGCCAGCAAGGTACGTCCGAAGATCTTCCTCTTCGACGATCTCGCCATCATGCCGCATCGCAGCCGCGTCATGCTGTTCAACGACATCTCCGCCGACGTCATCACCATGGCGCTGCGCAGCGCCTCGGCAGAGATCCGCGAATGTGTGCTGTCCTCCATCAGCCCGCGCCAGCGCCGCATGATCGAATCCGACCTGGCGGCTGGCATGGCAGGCGTCAATCCACGCGAGGTGGCGATCGCCCGCCGCGCCGTGGCGCAGGAAGCCATCCGCCTGGCGAATTCCGGGCAGATCCAGCTGAAGGAACCCGAAGCCGACCAGCAGGCGGCCTAAGTCCGGGCTGTTGAAAACACCGGCGATGCCTTGCCGTTCGATTGATTCGGCCATCGCAGGCAGATAGGCTTTTTACGAATGAACGCCCGCGTCATCCCGCGGGCGTTTCCGTTTCTCGAAAGGCTGCAATTTGTCTGACGAAGAAGACAAGGACAGTAAAACAGAAGCCCCGTCCGAGAAAAAGATTCGCGACGCGGCCGAGAAGGGCAATGTTCCCTTCTCCAAGGAAGTTGCGCTCTTCGGCTCCGCGCTGGCGATCTACATCTATCTGGTCTTCTTTCTGCCCGACGGGATCAGGCGGCTCAGCGTCACGCTGCGGGACCTGTTCGATCAACCCGACCAGTGGAAGATCGACACCGCTGCCGACGTCATCTCGCTCTTCACCCATCTTGGTTGGGCGGTCGCGGGATTTGTGGCGCCGGCGTTCATCATGTTCATCATCTTTGGCCTCAGCGCCTCGATTTTCCAGAACCTGCCGACACCGATTCTCGAACGCATCCGCCCGCAGATGTCGCGCGTCTCGCTGTTCAAGGGATGGAACCGCATGTTCAGCGCGCCGGGCTTCGTCGAATTCGGCAAGTCGCTGTTCAAGATAATGGTCGTCGCGATCATCATGTTCTTCGCCCTGCGCAACCACTATTTCGGTGCGCTCGACGCCATGTTCTCGGATCCGGAAGTGATCTTCGTGAAGCTGGCGGCGATCATGGGGCGAATCTTGATCGTGGTGCTTTTCGCCACCGCGACGATTGCGGTCGTCGACTTTTTCTGGACGCGCCACCACTGGTTCGAACAGCTCCGCATGACCAAGCAGGAAGTCAAGGAGGAGATGAAGCAGGCGCAGGGCGATCCGATCATCAAGGCCCGCCAGCGCTCGATCGCCCGCGATCGCGCCCGCCGCCGCATGATGGACAGCGTTCCCCGCGCCACTCTGGTGATCGCCAACCCTACCCACTACGCCGTTGCCCTTCGCTACGTGCGCGAGGAAAGCGACGCTCCGATCGTGGTTGCCAAGGGCCAGGACCTTATCGCCCTGAAAATCCGCGAAATCGCCGAAAAGAACAATATTCCCGTTTTCGAGGACCCGCCCCTCGCACGCTCCATGTTTGCGCAAGTCTCGGTGGATAATGTGATTCCGTCAGTATTTTACAAGGCAGTCGCGGAACTCATTCACCGCGTGTACTCCTTGAAAGCGCAAAACAGGCAGGGACGATAAAACAATGAGAACATGCCCTTACTCGACCGAGCGTGAACAGATTGTCGCCAAAGCCATTTCCCCTGTCGCCAGCGAGCTGCGTCTCCTGGACGCGTCCGATCTGATCTCGTTGCTGCGGTTCGAGTGCAACGGCAACCTGGCCGATCTCGTCGCCTCGGCGGCGGAACTCTATTTCCATCCCGGAACGGTCAATTACGGCGCCGGCGGCGACTACAAACTCGAATGGAACAGCGTTCCCGAGGTCACCCTCGACCTCGAGATCAAGCCCAAGGGGGTCACGGTCTATGCGCGCCTGACCCTGGCCGCCGACCACGCATCGCTGGAAATCAACCACATCGCGTTTTCCGAGCCGGCAGCCGATCCGAACGAGAACACCGCCTTCCTCGCCCGCAGCCTGGAAGAGGCCAAGTTCACGAAATCATCGCGGCCCGAGCTCTCGAACGCCGCTTAGATCCCCGCAGGCATTTCACCCGTCAGCTGATGTAGCCAAGGCGGATCGCCTTGGCGATCGCCTGGATGCGGTTCACCGAATCCAGCTTGATTGTCGCCGATCCGAGATAGGCGTTGACCGTGTGCACGGAAAGTCCGAGCTTCTCCGCGATCTCTTCGCTGATACGACCGTCGCCGGCCAGCTGCAGGCATGCGATCTCGCGTTCGCTCAGGCCTTCTGCCGGAATTGCCCGCCGCTCGTCGAGCGACAGAAGATCCATCAGAACCTGACAGCTCTTCGAATGGAGATCGATGATCATGTCGCTGGTGATGTCGAGGTAATCCGCCGTGAAAACGACGAAGCCATTGCCGATGGCGCCGAGGCGGACCGGAAAGGCGATGCCCGAAAACGGCAGCGGACGACCTTTGATGCGCATCGTGAAGGGCGCGAAATCTATGACGTCGGCGACACTGTCATCGTCCCGGCCATTCCACACCAGCGGCAGCAGCGAACCGTCGATATGCTCCAGCATCTCGTCGCCATAGGCGTCGAGGAAGGCCTTGGAATAGGCGCTGTTGTTGGCGCCCCAGTTCTCCATCTCGCAGGCGAAACGGCGCTTGGTGCTCATGCCGCCGCCACCGATACGGAATACGGCGAAATTCTTGGCGTTGAGGGCCTTCTGCATCGCGACGAGGCGCGGGAACAGATCGGACCGGCCGGCGAAACGCTGAACGCGGATGGTCTTGGCCCCATCAGCCCCGTCGTTGCCCCTGTCGTGCAGGCGACCCATGAACTTCCTTCCTTACACCAGGTTGTTTCGAACAGCGTAGGCGATGGCTTCCGAGCGCGTCTTCGTCGCGGTCTTTCTCATCACGCTGGTAATGTAGTTATTGATCGTATTGCGCGAGATGCCGAGGATAACGGCGATTTCGTCGCTGGTCTTGCCTTCGGCAATCCAGTAGAGGCACTCCAGCTCCCGGTCGGTCAGCTCGAAATCGCGATCGGACCTGACGTCGCGTTCGCGAGAGAAACTCGAATAGTAGCCGGCAAGAAGACCGATTTCCCGCAACCGCTCATGCGAGAGGATCGCCCCTTCTGCAAAAAGCAGCATCACGGCGAAACGGGCGCGCCCGACGTTGAACGTCAACGCGCAGTACTGTCTGCCAATGCCGGCAGGCAGTTCGGCTTCATCCGGCAGCATCAGGAACTTCGGCTGCAGCAGCAGCATGCATTTTTCGTATTCGGTGGTCCGCGCATAGACATTGGCGAGTTCCGCGCTCAGCCGGCGAACCAGATCGAACGGCCAATCGGAGGTCACGACAAAGTCAAGTCCCTGCTCCTGCACGAGATCATAGCGGGTCAGGAGGAAATTGGCAGCGCCGACATAATCGGTCAGCGCACGCATCGCAGCTGGCAGGTGGGCGCCGTCGGCAATCTTGACCAGCACCTCGATCAGTTTTCCGCGCGACACCGCGACCGGTGTCGCGCTACCCCCCGAAAAGTTGAGGCCCGACCTCCCACGGCCAGCCTGCCACGTTTCAATTTCCATATCGATCCCTTCAACGGACGAAACGGCAGCCCAACAGAGGACATGCCCACGCAACAAAACCAGGGCGATTGCCGGCCAATCTAGCAGCCGACGAATCATCAGATCCGACTTCAGTCTAAGCAACCGAAAACAAATCACCACTCCCGCTTTTGGGAATTTACCAAAAGCAATTTCCATGAAGTGATTCGCCTAGAGCAGACCAAGGACGGTATTCACGACTTTGCACCTGCGACGCAACCACTGTCGCGATGCAATTTTGGGATAACTCCAAAATAAATTAATAGGGTCGATCAAAGGCGCGAAGCGACCCAAAAAGACACAGTGTTGACCAGAGAGGATTTGCACGGACAACGATATTACGACTGTATATATCAATATACTTTCAATATTACTTCGCATATTTGCTCAATTTCTACTTGCCTATACGCGATATTGTACACTTTTAATAAACATATATACGTTTCCGGCTTTAACTTATTCTTCTGAACCGGATTGTACCTTCTCCTCAAATCCAAACAAGGGGGCGAAGTATGATCATTTATGTTACAGAAGAAACGCGCCATCTATATCGCAAGCAGGTCGATGAATATTTCCGGATCCGGAAAACTATATTTCACGACACCTTGAAGTGGGACGTTCGAGTTTCCGGCGACATGGAATTCGATCGGTACGATAGCATGCCCTGCACCTACATTCTTTCGCTGACGGAAGCAGGCGAGGTCTCGGGGGGATTGCGTCAGATGCAAATGACCGGGCCGACGCTGACGTGGGAAAAGTTTTCCGACATGATCGACGATCCGACACTGATCTTTTCACCCAGGGTCACGGAAACGACGCGGTTCGTCATCCGACCGCAGGAGAAGGACGTCCGCGTATCGAGCGGCGTCAACCGTACCGCCATAGAGCTTTGCAACGCCTCCCTCGAATTCGGCGCTTCAAAGGGAATCATGCGGCACGTGGCCATTTGCGAGGAACGGGTCGTGAAGCTGACCAAGCTTTTCGGCGTCGAATGCCAGACGCTGGGGCGGCGCAGCACCGAACAAGGCGACGACATCCTTTGCGTCGCCTGGGAAGTCAGTTCGGCCTCGCTGGAGAAGCTTGCCTGGGTGAAGAGTCACTATGCGGCGGCATCATGACATCGTCGAACATGCTGAGAAGGCCGAGCGACATCGCTCGGCTGATCAACTGCATCGAGTTGTTGCATTCGAACCGCTGGCAAAGCTCACTTACCAGCACAGCAACGTGCTCCGGCGCCAGGTCAAGCGCATGACCGATATCATCGATGCAGACCCCATGTGCCATCAGTGACAAACAGCGCAATTCGCGACGGTTGAGATTGAACTCACGCAGATCGGACCGCAGCAGACCCCGCGCCTTCAGGGCCTCGATATGAAGATGCCGCGCCGCGGCGACGAGCTTCTCCTGATGCTCCGCCAGAAACGGCGCCATTTCTTCCGGCTCGACATCGAAGGTGAACAGCACCGCGCCGCGATATTCCGAGTGCGGCATCACCGAAACCGAAAGGAAGCTTCTTCCGATCTTGAACGACTGCGCATCGCTGATCATCGCCTTCAGCGGTGCATTCTCCTTGGCGGCCTCGTTCAGCAGCACCACCATCTCGCGCTCCTGGCCATAATTGACCACGGGATCGACCGTGAAATAGTTGCGCAGCGCATAATTGAGCAACCACCGGCCGGGATAGGTGACGGAGATGTAGGTCTCCGGACGAGCGCCCTTCCGTTCGGAATAGACATGTGCGACATGCCGGCAGCCGATCTCCCGTCTGCATGCATGGAGCAGATCGCACACTGCATTCTTCTGTCTGCCGGAAAAGAGCGACAGGGGCTTGATTCCGGCCAACACCAAATCCATACGCCACCTCGAATTTACTGAATTCCCCCGGCATTGCAGGCGCAGGACCTTGGCCGATCGGTATTTCATTTTGCCGGACAGACGCCCGAAACCGTCATGACAGTATTTTGCTGTATGCAAAAATCCACCAGCCGCGATCAGTATCCCCGTGATTTTTGCGATGCGGCATGGATGCGGCGCGATCTTATATGGAACCGGCCGAATTGGCGAGATGGCTCCAACAAAGAAACCGGCAGGTTGCCCCACCGGTTTCCAATGATCGATTCTGCGATCAGGCTGCTTTTTCGACCGCCCACTTGCGGAGAATCTTGGCGGCACGCTCTTCGCTGATCTCCACCATCTTTGCCAGGCGGCGTTCCGGACCTTCCTTGACGCGGCGGTTGAAGTCGCCGTCGCCGCCCATGGTCAGCAGATCGTCGGTGCTGTCGAAGCCGAAATCTGCGCCGAAGCCGTCCATCAGCGTGGCACCCGGGCCGCCGATCGCCGGGGCGAAGTCCGGGAGTTCCAGCCCGCTGTCGGCCTGGCCCAGTGCAGCGGCGCCATTTGCGTTACCGCCAACAGCCCTGAGGATCGGGCGTACACCCAGCCAGATGACCAGTGCGGCAACCACGACGAAGGCAAGCGAGTTGATGATGCCGGCGAGGTTGCGGTTCAGCGTTTCCATGAAGCTGTAGGACGACGCAGCTTCGCTGAGCAACTGGTTTTCCATGAAGTCCATGGCCGTCAGGGTCACCACGTCGCCGCGGTCGGCGTCGAGGCCGGCAGCCGAGCTGACGATCTTCTGCATGTCGGCAAGATAGGCGTCGATCTTGGCCTGGTCGGCCGGTTCGCCAACCATCTGGGCGATACGGCCCTTGTTGACCACGACCGCGACCGAGAGCTTCTCCAGCTTGTAGCTGTTGCGGACCGTCGCGATCGTCTTGCTGTTGATCTCGTAGTTGGTCTGTTCTTCGCGCTTGGCCGCCTCGTCGGACGATTCGGGGCCAACACCGGCGCTTTCCGGGGCTGCCTGCGGGATGTTCTGCTCGACCGTCGTCGCGGTGTCCGGGGCGCGCTGCAGCGACTTCTGGTTCTCCTTGGTCACGCGCACCGAACGCTCGACGCGGGATTCGGGATCGAAGACGGTTTCCTGCACCTGCTGGCTATCGGTGTTCAGCTGCGCCGATACGCTGGAGCGGAAGTTGTCCATGCCGAGGAACGGCGCCAGCGCCTTGTCGATGTTGGTTTCGATTTCCTGCTGTACCGATTGCACGATGCCGAGGTTGCGGGCGAGGGCCGAATTGCCGCCTTCGTCGCCGGATGCCAAGAGCTGGCCGGTCGAATCAAGCACCGTCACGCCATCGATGTCGAGGCCGGGCACCGAGGAAGCGACGAGATGGCGGATCGAGGCTGCGGCCTTGTTGCCGGTCGTACTGCTGGCGCGGATCATGACCGAGGCGGTCGGCTTGCTCTCGCCGCGGCGGAAATTGCCGACGTCGGGCATGACGATGTGGACGCGGGCGGCTGCGATGCCGCTGATCGACTGAATGGTGCGGGCGATCTCGCCTTCAAGGGCGCGGACGCGGGTCACTTCCTGCATGAACGAGGTCAGGCCGAGAGAGCCGACCTTGTCGAAGAGCTCATAACCGGCATTGGCGCTGTTGGGCAGGCCGCGTTCGGCCAGCAAAAGACGAGCCTTGCCGGTCATTCCGACGGGGACCGTGATGCTTCCGCCGTCGCTACCGACTTCGAAATCGACATTGGCTTCGGCAAGAGCGATGCTGATCTGGTTGACGTCCGTCGTCTCCAGCCCGACGTAGAGGGTTTCATGTGCCGGTTTGTTGACGAAAAATGCTGCGGCGAGAACAATCGCCATTGAAAGCACGCCGACCCCGATCAATGCATACAGGCGTGTCCGCCCCAGTGCCGCAAAGTTCTTAAAGATCGGAAGTAATTGATTTAACAGATTCATTCTGTTCTCGCATCGCAGGTCATTACAGACGAGTGTGTTTATTCCGAAACGACACTAGAAAGCGAAACTTGCGCGAACGTTTCGCGCATTGCGTTTTTGCGAGAACTCTTAAGGATGACCGGATCGGCGGCAACCATTGGTGGCACACCAGAAAAGCGCCACGGTCCCGCCATTCACACGTTAATGCACTGTATTTCCTAGAAGAATTCGAAGTCCCCGGAAGCCTTCATCGGGGCCACGGTCTCACTCTGCCGGTTGCCGGGCTGCAACGCCCCCTTGAGATCGGAGAGGTTGACGAGACCGAGTGCGGTTGTGAGGTCGACGGTGCATGTATCCGGCACTCCCACCGCAACCGTATCGAGGAACTCGGCAAGGCCGCGTGTCTTCTGGACGGCCAGATCGATACCCTGCAGCGCAGCGATCGCTTCGACGGAATGGGTCACATCGGCATCCGATTGAGTGAGGATCTGTGCTTCCGCCCGTTCGACGAGTGCGGCCACATCATGGAGCTGGACTGCAACACGCATCAGGACTTGCGGCAATGTCGCTTCGGTGGGCAATTCCGCCCGGCACTCAATCGGCATTTCAAACCTCGCATTAGAAGAATTCGATCGAATTCTCGGACGGACGGACAGCCGGCACCGGACGTTGCTCCAGGGCGACCGCCTTTTGTGTTTCAGCGCCTGTCAGCGGATACTGGCGCGCGCGCCCGCTGACCGGCCAGTATTCGAGTTTCCGTCCGTGTTCGCCACCGGTGCTGGAGCTGACGACCGGAATTCCCTCGTCCTTGAGGAACTGCATGGCAAAGGCGACGTTCTGCTCGCCGACATTCGAGAATGTCGCGATCGTCTTTGCGCCGCCGAAGACCTTGGCCTCCAGCCGGTCACGGCGGGCACCCTTCTTCAGCAGACCATTGATCAGCAGTTCCATCAGATGCACGCCATAGCGGGTGGCATCGCCCCCGCCCAGAGATGCATTGCCGGACCCGGGAAGCAGGAAGTGGTTCATGCCGCCGACACCTGCCACCGGATCACGCAGACAGGCAGCCACGCACGAGCCAAGGATCGTCGACAGGACCACGTCGGGATCGCTGACGACCTTGTATTCCCCCTGGATGATGTGAACGCGCTTGGCTGTCGCCTCAGTGGTCATTTCAGGGCCCCGAACACCGCTTCGATGGCGGCCTTCATCTTTTCGATGGTGAAGGGCTTGGCCAGGACGTTGTTGGCGCCCAGCTGTGCTGCCTTCTGCACCAGAGCGCGGTCGCCCTGCGCGGTCAGGATGATGAAGGCTGCCTTCTTGGTAGTCGGATTGGTGCGCACCGCCTGCAGGAAGCCCAGACCGTCCATCTTCGGCATGTTGAAGTCGGAGATGACGAGGTGATGGGGCTGCTGCTCCATGATCTTCATGCCCTGCTCGCCATCACCGGCAGCGGTGATCTGCTTGAAGCCAAGCTGGGTCAAGGCGTCGCTGAGCAGCAGGCGGCTCGTCACCTGATCGTCGACGATCAGAACTTTGATTTTTTCAGCGATAGACATTATTCGGTCCCTTCCTTTCGGGCGGCAGTAATTTTCAGGATTTCTTCGCCTATGGAGCCAAGCGGAAGCTGCTGCTCGACGCCGCCCAGTTCAAAGGCGACGCGCGGCATGCCATAGACAACGCAGGTTTTCTCGTTCTGGCCGATCGTCCGTGCGCCGGCATGGCGCATTTTCAGCAAGCCGGCAGCACCGTCCCGGCCCATGCCGGTGAGGATGACGCCGACGGCATTGCGGCCGGCCAGTTCCGCAACGGAATCGAAAAGCACGTCAACCGACGGCCGGTGGCCGTTGACCGGATCGCGCTCGACCAGACGGCAACAGGGGGCCGAGTGATTGGTGACCTGCAGGTGCCGTTCGCCGCCGGGCGCAAGGTAGATCTTGCCGATTTCGAGGCGCGCGCCATCGGTCGCCTCCTGCACCACAGGGGCGCAGATGCGGTTCAACCGCTCGGCGAAGCTTTTGGTGAAGGTCGACGGCATGTGCTGGGTGATGACCGTCGGCGGGCAGTTGCGCGGGAACTTCTGCAAGACGGTGATCAGCGCCTCAACGCCACCCGTTGACGAACCGATCGCAACGATCTTGCGGCCGACCCTGAAATCCGTCGCGGCATTTGCGACCGGCGCCTGCGCCGTCACGGCCGCGGGCCGCACGTAGTTGCGCTGCGAGCGCGCCGCCGCCTTCACCTTTTCGGCGAGGTCGTAGAACGGCCGCACATCGCCCGGCGCCGGCTTGCCGACACAGTCGAAGGCGCCGATTTCCAGCGCCGCAAGCGTCGCTTCCGCGCCGCGGTGGGTCAGGGTCGACACCATGATGACCGGCATCGGCCTCAGCCGCATGATCTTCTCGAGGAACTCGAGCCCGTTCATGTTCGGCATTTCGATGTCGAGGGTAACGACATCGGGATTGAGCTGCTTGATCGCCTGACGGGCTTCCATCGCATCGCCGGCCTGGCCGATGACGTCGATATCCGGATCGGAACTGAGGATAGCCGTAATCAGGCCGCGCATCGTCGCGGAATCGTCAACGACCAGGACTCGTGTGGGTGCGCTCATCGTCCCCTCCCCGCATTGTTACCGATATAGCGGTAGGTGGTGATCCCGATATTGTCGAAGAGATGCTTGGAATCGCCCGACACCCGCTCGGAATGACCGATGTAGAGATGTCCGCCTTCCGGCAGCAGTCCTGAGAACCGTGACCAGATCTTCATCTGCGTCGGTTCATCGAAATAGATCACGACGTTGCGGCAGAAGATCACGTCGAACGGTCCGCGGAACGGCCACTGCGCCATCAGGTTCAGTTCGTTGAAGGTGATGAGCCTCTTGACCTTGTCGTCGATCCGGTACTTGCGACGGCCGCCGGTGTCCTCGTCATGGAACCACTGCTTGCGCATCGCCGGCGACACGGTTTCAAGCGCCGTCTCGTCATAGATACCGGCCCGGGCCTGGGCCAGGATCTTCGGATCGATATCGGTCGCCAGAATCCGGAAATCGTAATCGGCTACGTTCGGCATCAGCGACAGCACGGTCAGCGCGATCGAATACGGCTCCTGCCCATCCGAACAGGCGGCCGACCAGATGCGCACCCGGCCGCCACTGCGGGCACGGGCCAGCAGCCCCGGCAGCACCTCGGTCTTCAGATGCTCGAAATGGTGGTTCTCGCGGAAGAACCGGGTGAAGTTGGTCGTCAGGTGCGACAGCATTTCGCGCCGCGCCTGGGCACCGGCCGGCGACTGCACCAGCGCACAATAGTCGCGGAACCCCTTGAGGCCGAGACTGCGGATATGCTTCGACAGTCGCGAATAGACCAGCGACGCCTTCGTGTCGTTCAGATAGATCCCGGCATCCGCGTAGATCATCGCAGCGATTTCCTGGAGATCGCGGCGGGTGAGCGGGTATTCCCCGCTCGCCAGTACTTCGTCTGCAGAGTGCTTCAGCTCGTTCAGGCCAAGCGCGCTCATGCCGCCTCACTTTCGGTATCGGGGAACACGCTTTCGAGTTCCAGCAGGCAGATCATCCGGCCTTCCATGGCCAGGATGCCGCGCGCATATTGTCTTTCGAGGTCCGAGGAGACCTCGGGCGTCGGCTGGATGTTGTCGTCGGTGACCGTCAGTATGTCCGAGACGGCATCGACCAGCAGGCCGATGACCCTCGACTTCACCTGGGTGACGATGATGACGTGGCGCGGGGTTGGCTCGGTCGTCTTCATGCCCAGCCGGCCGGCCAGGTCGACGATCGGCAGGACCACGCCGCGCAGGTTGATCACCCCCATGACGAAGGGCGGAGCGTGCGGCAACGCCGTCGCCGGCGTCCAGCCGCGGATCTCTCGCACCGACATGATGTTGACGCAGAATTCCTGATCGCCAATACGGAAAGCAATCAGTTCGCGGCTTCCCTGGGTCATGTTCTTCAGAGCAAACGACATGGCATTATCCTGTGGCAGCAAGCGACATTTCAGGCTTTAGCGACTGGCCGCGCGAGGCACCGACAACCGCATCGACGTCAAGGATGAGAGCGACACGGCCGTCGCCGAGAATGGTCGCCGCGGCGATACCCGGCACGTGCGTGTAGTTGGCCTCAAGGCTCTTGATGACCACCTGGCGCTGGCCCTGGATCGCATCGACCATGAGCGCGCGCTGTCCGCCGCCTTCCGATTCGACCAGCAGCGCGACACCTTCCACCGGGTTTGCCTGCATCGCCCGGAAATTGAGGATCCGTCCGACATCCACCAGCGGGCAGAAGCTGTTGCGGATCGAGATGAGGCGATGGTTGGCGCCGAAGGAATGGATGGCAGAGGCTTCCGGCTGCAGGGTTTCGACGATCGCGGTCAGCGGCACGACCAGCGTCTGGCCGGCAACGGTGACGACCATGCCGTCGAGAACGGCGAGCGTCAGCGGCAGGCTCATGGTGAAGACCGAGCCGTGGCCCGGGCGCGAGCTGATGCTGATGCGCCCGCCGAGCGCCTGGATCGAGCGCTTGACCACGTCCATGCCGACGCCGCGACCTGAGATGTCCGAGATCTTGTCGGCGGTCGAGAAGCCCGGCAGGAAGATCAGGTTGTCGATTTCCTCGTCCGTCAGGTTCGCATCGGCCGTGATCAGGTCGTTGTCGATCGCCTTTTGCCGGACGCGCTCGCGGTTGATGCCGGCGCCATCGTCGGCAAGCTCGATCAGGATACGGCCGGAACGGTGCTTTGCAGTCAGTCGCACCGTGCCTTCCGGGTTCTTGCCCGCAGCCACGCGCTTTTCCGGCGTCTCGACGCCGTGGTCTACGGCATTGCGGATCATGTGGGTCAGCGGTTCGGCCAGCTTGTCGATGACCGTCTTGTCGACTTCCGTGTTTTCACCCTCGGTGATCAGCCGGATCGACTTGCCGGTCATGTCGGCAACTTCGCGGACGATACGCGACATGCGCTGGAAGACGGGCTTCACCGGCTGCGCGCGGATTGCCATAACGCTGTCCTGGATTTCGCGCGTGAGCTGCTGAAGCTCCTCAAGACCCATGTTGATGGACGACGTGCCGTTGGTGTCGTTTTCAATGACGCTCTGCGACAGCATGGCCTGGTTAATGACCAGCTCGCCGACAAGGTTGATCAGACGGTCGACGCGATCGAGATCGACGCGGATGGTCGGCGCAGCCCCGGCTGCTGCGGTGTTCGTAGCGCCAGCGGCTGCAGTGGCAGCCACTGCAGCTTCCTTCTTTTCGCCGCGCGCGGCAATCGCGGCTGCGACAGTGTCGACAACCGAGCCGGCGGCTGCCACGTCCTTGCCGGCG
Source organism: Pseudomonadota bacterium (assembly GCA_023399465.1). Taxonomy (GTDB): domain Bacteria; phylum Pseudomonadota; class Alphaproteobacteria; order Rhizobiales; family Rhizobiaceae; genus Ferirhizobium. Next base: position 21,566 of record JAEWPB010000025.1, on the reverse strand, counting down.
TGATCGTGTTCGGCGGCATCGGCCTCGTGCTCATCCTCATCTTCGTCGCCGCTGTCGTCGAGAATGGACAGGTCGAAGGGAACCGGGATCATCGGCAGTTCTTCGTCGGAGACAACGGCAGCAGCACCAGCCTGCTGCGCCGCGACCTCGAGCTCGCAATCCCATTCGGCGAATTCAAAGACTGCGCGGACGGCTTCTTCGCCCTTGGTTGTCTTGATAGTCGCCTTCCAATGGAAATAGGCGCCTTCCGGCTCCATCTGGTCGAGAGGCGGCAACGCGCCCGTATCGCAATGAATGCTCAGTTCGCCGAGGCGGGACAGGTCGCGCAGCAGCAACGTCGCTTCGTTGCCCTTCTGGAAGAGCTCGGCGCGCGGCTTGAACGTCACGTCGTAGGTCGTCGGGGCGACGACCGGCTCGGCATCCTCGAAATCGTCGAAGGAGAACGGGATCGGCGCAAAACCGCTCTCGTCGCTCGGCTGCGGCGCCTTGGCGACCGGCGCCTCGACAACCGCGGATGGAGCCGGCATTTCGCCATTGGCCAGCGCCTCCAGTTCCTTGACGAGAGCGCGACTGCGGGACTCGTCGACGGAGCCGCCGTCGCGCGCCGCATTGGTGAGGTCGGCCAGCACGTCGGCCGATTTGAGCATCACCTTCAGCACGTCCTGGTTGGGCTCGAGCTTGTTGGAACGAACGCAATCGAGAGTCGTCTCGAAAACGTGAGCGAAGGAAACCAGATCATCAAGACCAAAGGCTCCAGCGCCGCCCTTGATCGAGTGCACCGCACGGAACACAGCATTGACTGTCTCCGGATCGCGATCCCCGTCGTTCAGTTTCAAAAGACCGGATTCCAGTTCCGCGAGCTGCTCTTCGCATTCCTGAAAGAAGATCTCTTTGATTTCGTTCATATCCATAGGAGAAAGTCCCGTTTAGGCGGTTACACGCTCGATGGCATCGATGAGTTTTGTCGGATCGAAGGGCTTGACGATCCAGCCCGTAGCACCGGCCTGACGCGCGCGGTTCTTCTTCTCGGCATCGCTTTCGGTGGTCAGCACGAGGATCGGGATCGCCCGGAACTTCTCGTTGCGGCGCACGCCTTCGATGAAGCCGAAACCGTCAAGGCGCGGCATGTTGATGTCGGTCACGATCACATCGGGGTTTGCTTCCTCCAGAACCTCGAGGCCCTCGATACCGTCTTCGGCCTGGATGGTCTCGAAGCCGGCATTGTTGAGGGTCACGAGAAGCATGTTCCGGATGGTTCGTGAATCATCCACGGTAAGCACTTTTTTCTTCATTTACCGGATCTCCTGGGCCTGCAGGTGATCGATATTCAGACCGATCAGTTGCAGTGTTTTTTCGAATGCGTCGGATGCCTGCGTCAGGGAGAAGGGCTTCTTGTCCTCTTCCCAGGCCTTGGCACCGGCAAGCAGTATCTGGATGCACTGGGTGCCCGCCCGCTCGACCGCGGAAGCATCCACGACGAGGGCGTTTCCGCGCAGCGACATCAATTTGCCATGCAATACGGTGGCTTCGTTCAGATCCAGCACGGGTGACAGCTTCAAGCTGCCCTGTTCCTTGCTCGCCATCAGATCGTTCCTCGTCTGTTGCGTAAGGTTTCGACATGCGGCCCGCGCCGTCCGGCGAACCGCGAGATCGCGCGGCGGCCCTGCAAGGCCGTCATGCGCAGGCAGCGTTTATGGGGGAAGGAAGTAAACAATCCGCTCATCCCGCGAGCCCCGCAAGATAGATTGGAAAATCCGAATTTTCGTCTTCATGCACACTGCCGGACGGCAACTGCACAGGCACTGCATTCGCTGCGACCGGGGCACGGACCGGCACCAGCGGCGCGGCCGGATGCGGTGATCGCGGCTGGGCAACGTTCTTCTCGCGCTCGATGCGGAACGCCCGGATGGTCTCGCCAAGCTCGGAGATGATCGTCTGCAGGTCGGCAGCTTCGGCCCCCGCGCTGGTGGCGAGCCTTGCATTGGTGGCGACGCCCTCGGCGAGATTGCCGACCTCGCCGCTCACACCGCCCAATTCGCGCGCATGCGTGTCCGTCTCGTCGGCGATTTCGCTGATCGCCGCGTTGATGTCGGTCACCTGCCGCACGATGCCGGCGATTGCGTCCTGGGTGCGGCCAACCATCTGGACCCCGGATGCGACCTGGGATTTCGTGCCGCTGACCAGCGTCTTGATCTCGCGTGCGGCGTCGGCCGAGCGGCCGGCAAGGGCACGCACTTCCTGTGCCACCACGGCAAAGCCACGGCCGCTGTCGCCGGCGCGTGCGGCCTCGATACCGGCATTCAGCGCGAGAAGGTTCGTCTGGAACGCGATCTCGTCGATTGCCCCGATGATCTGGCCGATCTTTTCCGCCGAAGCCTCGATGTCGGTCATGGCGCTGATCGCCTGGCTGACCACAGTCCCGCTTTCCTCGACCGAGGTGCGCGTCGCGACTGCCGCCTGCTGCGCTGTCCTGGTGGCGCCGGCATTGCGCCGGACGCCATCCGCGAGGCCGGCCAGCGCCTGCGCGGTCTCGTGCAATTGCCGGGAGTGTTCATCGCCGCTGCGGGCAAAGGCCTGTGCATCGGCGGCAAGGCGGCCGGTTGCGACCTCGGCGCTTGCCGTTCGCGTCGCATGGGTGGTCAGCAGCGCCTGGATCTCTTCGAGCGCCGCGTTCAGCGACCCCGTGACCTCGCCATAAGCTTCCGGCACCTCACCGCTCACCCGGCCGGTCAGATCGCGGTCCGAGAGGGCCTGGACGACATCGCGGAAGACGGCGACCGCTTCGGCCTGATCGGCCTGGCGCTGCTCTGCCAACTGGCGATGATGGGCGACCCTCAGTTCGTTGAAGCGCAGCGAGACGGCGATCTCGACATCGACCATGACCAGGCGGATCAACGCGTTGATGAGATCACTGACTTCCTGGGCGCGCTTGCGGCTTCCCGGCATCAGCGACCGGCCGCCGAGTTCCTCGACGAGACCGCCGACCAGATGCTCCAGAACGACGCCATGACCGGCGACATGCCAGCGCGGATCGAGGTTCATCTTGCTCTCGGTATCCGAGAGCACCTTGACCCGCTCCGCATAGAGGCTGTCGAAGCGGGCGTCGGTCAGCACTTCCCAATGGGAGGTCTGGAGATCGTGAAGCCGCTCGACCTGACGCTCGCTGGCGAAGTTGCGGGCGGCATCGGGAAACGACTGATAGCGGTGGAAGAGATCGCGCAGGCCGGCCTTGACGTGCTGGTCGAGGGCCGGGCGGTAACGGCGCACGAGTTCGCAGTGGTCGCCATCGAGACCAGCAAATCTCAGCCGATCGCGCAGGCTGCCTGCCTGTGCCCGCCGAGCCTGATCTGTTGGCATCTCCTGCGTCAAAATTTCCCCCATGCGCATGACCTGGCTTTGACAAGCCGGCCGGAATTTCTCGATATCCGGGTCACAAACTCGGGGACGGCGCCGCCGAATGGTTGCAGGCAGCCGGCCGCAAACCACCAAAGTCTGTTCCAGGAACGGCTTCAATGTGTGGGATACCGGATCGGGACCGGTACGGCGGGGCGGCGTCATGCCTGGTGGGGACGGGCGAACTCGTCCCATTCCGACGTCATCCCCAATCATTATGGTTAATTCCTTGCCCGAAAGTTAATTTCGGCGCGCTCATGCCCGGCGCAAAGGAAAATCCATGGCGCCAGCAAAAACCGTTGCCGCCGTGTCCCCGGATCTTAACGGCTTAAGCTTCGGGCAAGTCAGCCCTTTTACTGGCAGGGTCGAGTACGTTCTGCATTAGCGTCCAATGAGGTAAGAGCAATGATTGTTCTTGGCGTAAGCGTATCGGTGATCACCGTCATGACTGTGGCGGTTCTTGTCTGCCTGCAAGGTCTGTTCCGCCCCGGCGCCCGACCGGACCGGGTATTCTGAGCCGGCATCCTTTCCCGAAACCGGTTCCAGTTAACGATCGCGTTAACCTCTGCGGAGCTTGACGACCCGCCGCCTGCCCGCTTGCCGGCCGCCTTTCCGTGTTCCGCCATGCATGCGGGACCACCTTTTTCCGGGTGGCCGGACAATTCACCCGCGCATTTCGCCGCTGCTGACCTATACTTCTTCCAGTAACCAGATCGCATTCGACGCAAGACGACGCCAATGGCACCGTCTCGCAGGAAGCAAGCGGAGAGCGGCATGGACCGGCATCGCCACGCCACCGGACCCCTTCTCGCACCGCCGGGCACGCGGCCGGCGCGCATGGGCTGGTGGCTGGCCTGTTGCAGGAACGCTCACCGCAAGATGGCGCCGGCCATCGTTGCCCTCGCCGCGATGCTCGCCGGCCTGACGCCCGCCCTTCCCGCCTTCTCGGCCCAGTGTCGCAGCGCGCCGGAGCCTGGCATCGACTGGCAGGACTGCCGCAAGAACAACCTGATGCTGCCGGACAGCAACCTCGAACGCGCCAATCTTTTCGATGTCGACTTCAGCATGACCGATCTCAGCGGCGTCAATCTCAATGGCGCAAATCTTGAAAAGGCGACGCTTGTACGCGCATGGCTGACCGGCGGCACCGCCGAGAACGCCAATTTTTCGCGGGTGGAAGGCTATCGCACCGGCTTTAGAGACGTGATCGCCAATGGTGCCAATTTTTCCAATGCGGAAATGCAGCGCGCCGACTTCAGCGGCGCGAAACTCCGGGGCGCCAACTTCGCGAAGGCTGAGCTGGGGCGCGCCCTTTTCACCGAAGCCACGCTTGCCAATACCCGTTTCTCGCTGGCGAACCTCTCGCGCGCCGACTTCAGCAAGGCGCACTTCGACGGGCCCGTCCAGTTCGATCGCGCCTTCATGTTCCTCACCCGCATCGAGGGGCTGGACCTGTCGCGCGCCGAGGGGCTGGATCAGGCGCAGATCGATCTTGCCTGCGGCAATGCCGAAACCAGACTTCCAGACGGCCTGGTCGCACCGACGTCATGGCCATGTGAATTCGACTGAGCCGGGCGGTCGCGAGACAATTCCGGGAAGGCAAAGGCTGGCGGTGGCTGCAGAATCATTGTGAGCAAGCAACTACGCAGCGCCATTCGTTTGGCCGTAACTGCTTCCACCAGTACCCGCACTCATGGATCGACCGACCCGCGCCGGTCGATTTTTGATGCCTGTTGTACCCTATCGCTCAACTTAACGTAGCTGCAGCGAGTAGATCTTGTTCAGGACATCCTTCATATCCTGCAGATCTTTCTCAACTCTGTTAAGCCGTTCGTCGAACCTGGCTACATCGCCCTTCAGTTCCCGGTGAAAATGCGCCGAAACCGCCGCCAGGTAGTCTTTCGACAACCTCCAGGTTTTTCAGCATGTTTACAACCAGGCCAATTTGTGCCGGATTTTGGTTCAGGTATTCCCTCATCAAACTGTTACGGTACAGCTTGTTGTACCGCAAATGCGTATTCGCAGACTGGGTTATGGTGTTCCCGTAGGTGCTTTCGCCCGTGGCACGGCGCCGGATGTGATAATTCACCAATGGCTCCGCGATATTGGCGATGTCTGCGATCTGCAGAATACGTAGGTGAAGATCCCAGTCTTCGAGGACCGCCAGATCCTCATTCATATAGCCGGCCTTCTTACAGACACTCCTCCGCCACAAGGACGCGATTGGTGGAACTTCAGGCTTTCGCATAACATCCAGGAAATCGACCACGTCGCCGTCATAACCTGCCACGGATGTCCCGTGGGTCGTGATCCGATCGCCCTCCAAGGTCTCGTCGATAACATTCCACTTGCTCAAAAGGCCGCCAAATCTACGGTTCTGAGGCGAGGTTAGAAAGGACGTGGCTATCCGTAGAAAGTCAGGCGTCCAAGTGTCATCATCATCGTGTATTGCAACGAAATCGGAGGTCCCGATGCGAAATCCGGCATTCGCGGCGCCGCTTACACCGAGGCTCGTGGGATGATGAATGACAGTTACCCTGTTTCCCAGAGCCGCTCGCTGGTCCTCCACCATTCTGTTAACAGGTTCGGCGTCCCCTCCATCATTGACGACATAGAGATGCCAGTTGGTGTGGGTCTGCGCAATGATGCTCTGCAGACCTCGAGCCAACAGGATCGGCCGGTCCTTTGTTCGGGTTATGATATCGACCTTGTCGCCAGCTGTATCGTCCCGGAGTTTTTCCATGCTATTGGGAAAAATATTCATCATATAGAAATCTCTAATAAGCGTTGTATTTGACTATGGCATTGTCTTTAAGAGCATTGTCTGCCGCGACGTGTAGCCGCGACCATGGCGTGACATACCAACGCATTTCTGGCGCTCATGATTATCAATATTTTCATGCGGATACAGCCGATTTTTTTCTCGGAGGCCGAAAACGCCAGCGGCTTCTTCTCAGTAGCGACTGAGTGAAAGCGCATCATCGGGTTAGCGATGTCGCGACCACGCGCAGCGGACGTTGAAGAAAGAAGCAATTGTGCGGATGCGCTGGCACTTGCAGCAACAACCTGCTGGAACTTCATTCCATAATTCTCAGAGGAAAAATGGTGCCCGGAGGCGGATTTGAACCACCGACACGCGGATTTTCAATCCGCTGCTCTACCAACTGAGCTATCCGGGCATCGCGGCTTTTGGCCGTCCGGCTCTGTTTCCAGAACCGCCGGGGTTTGGTTCCCCCCGGGAGTGAGCGGGGTTATAACATCTCTTTCGGACATGTCCAGCGGCCAACGCCACTTTTTTTGAAAGAAATGAAAAAAAGCCGATTCATCAACAAACAGAAGCACTTCACATGACGAAACGCGCGGGACCAGGAGGATTGGGCCAGCGGGTCGCAACTTGATTGACGGGAGAAAAACGGCGCGCTCCGGCGCGTTGCGGGAGAATGCCAAAGGCGCCGAACGCTTCGTGACTGGATGGAAACAGGCCCTCTGCCGAGGCGCCGCTCAGTCCTCGTCCCTGCCGTCGGCCTTTGATTCGTCGTCGACGACAGGAATGGCGTAGGAGCCTTTCAGCCAGCGCGACAGGTCGAGATTGCGGCAACGATCGGAACAGAACGGGTAATGCTCCCGCACCGACGGCTTGCCGCATTCCGCGCACGGCCGGGTCTTGCGCAGCGGTTCCACCTTTGCGCCAGGCTTGATCGGTTCATCCGTCATGGCAATTATCCTTCTACCCAGCGCCCCTGGATATCGAACCCCTCGCCGGCAAGCAGCAGCGTGGTTTCATAGAGCGGCAGGCCGACGACATTGGTATAGGAGCCGACCAGTTTCTGGACGAAGGCCCCGGCAATGCCCTGGATGCCATAGGCACCAGCCTTGCCGCGCCACTGGCCGGATCCGAGATAGCTTTCGATGTCGAGGCCGGACAAGCGCCTGAAGCGCACCTTGGTCTCGACGACCTTCTGGCGCACCTTGCGATCCGGCGTGACCAAGCATACCCCGGTATAGACCCAGTGACTACGTCCGGAGAGAAGATGCAGGGCCGCAGAAGCTTCCTCGGCATATTCGGCCTTGGGCAGGATCCGGCGTCCGACGGCAACCACCGTATCGGCGGCCAGCACGTAGCTGTCCTGCCAGGCCGGTTCCGCCTTGATGGCCTCGACCGCGGCAGCCGCCTTTTCCGCCGAGAGCCGGCGGGCAAGCGAGCGCGGATGCTCGGCCTTCTTCGGCGTCTCGTCGAGGTCCATCGGCATCAGCCGCGCCGGATCGACGCCCACCTGATTGAGCAAATCAAGGCGGCGCGGCGAACCGGAGGCCAGTATCAGCTTCTGCTTCAGCGACATAGATCCTCGAAACGACCGGCGTTGAACATTCCGGCCGCTTACTTGAACCGGTAGGTGATACGGCCCTTGGTCAGGTCGTATGGCGTCATTTCCACCAGGACCTTGTCGCCGGCGAGCACACGGATGCGGTTCTTGCGCATGCGGCCTGCCGTATGGGCGATGATCTCGTGCTCATTTTCCAGCTTCACGCGGAAAGTGGCATTCGGCAGAAGTTCGGTGACGACACCGGGAAACTCGAGGACTTCTTCTTTGGGCATCTAGGGTTTTTCTTCCTGTCGGTTAAGGGCCGGACACGGGAGGGTCCGGAAATTTGGGCGGAAACTACACAATCGACGCGGATTTGTGAACCTTGTTGACTGGTGCTTTGTCAAAATGTTTCAGAAGGGAGAAGCTAGGTATCGCTTTTCTTCACAAGTCTCTGCTCGATCAGGCTCGCAAGCTGGTTGCGGACCTCGCGATAGGCTTCGACGATCTGGTCGCGCGTGCCGGTTGCGACGGTCGGGTCGAGCGTCGGCCAATAAGCCACGTCGATCGCCTTGGAGCGGGTCAGCTCCAGTGCGACATGGTGGGCTTCCGGCGACAACGTGATGATAACATCGAAATAATCGTCTTCAAGCTCATCCAGTGTCTGGGGCTGGCGGCGGCCAAGTGTCAACCCGATCTCGTCGAGAACCACGTCGACGAAGGGATCGCGCTCGCCGGTCCGCACTCCGGCCGATGCAACATAGGTTCCGGCCGGCATCATTCCGCGTGCCAGCACCTCGGCGATCGGGGAGCGGATCACGTTCATCCCGCACATGAACAGGATGGCGCCCGGTTGCTTCTCCTGTCGATCCATGGCCGCCCCGGGTTCCATCGGCACTATCCGCGCCAATAGAGAACGCAAACGAGGGTGAACAGTCGCCGGGCGGTATCGAAATCCACCTTGATCTTGCCGTCGAGGCGATCCATCAGCGTCTGCGAACCTTCGTTGTGGATACCGCGCCGTCCCATGTCGATCGCCTCGATCTGGCTGGGCGACGACGAGCGGATTGCTTCGTAATAGCTCTCGCAGATCATGAAGTAGTCCTTGATGATCCGGCGGAAGGGCGTCAGCGACAATATATGCGTGGCAACCTCGGCGCCGGCTTCCGTCCGGATGCCGAGCACCAGTTTCGAATCGATCAGCGACAGGTTCAACCGGTATGGTCCGCCGTCGTGGCCGTGCGGCTCGAAGATATTCTCCTCGATGAGATCGAAGATGGCGACCGCCCGCTCATGCTCGACATCGGGTGTCGAGCGTCCGATGGTGTCGTCCAGGACCACATCACAGAGCCGGTGGTTATCCGCCATAGCTCATCCTTCGAGATTGAGCCTGATGGCGACCGAGCGCGCATGGGCGTCGAGGCCTTCGGAATGGGCAAGCGTGGTCGCCGCCGGACCGAGTGCGCGCAACTGCTCCGGGCCGAGCCTGAGGATCGAGGTGCGCTTGACATAGTCGAGCACGCCGAGACCGGAGGAAAAGCGTGCGGAGCGCGCGGTCGGCAAGACATGGTTCGAGCCGCCGACATAGTCGCCGATGACCTCCGGCGTATGGCGGCCGACGAAGATCGCGCCGGCATTGCGGATGCCGTCCATCAGCGCATCGGGATTATCCACGGCCAGTTCCAGATGCTCGGCGGCAATGCGGTTCGCCAGCGGGATCGCGGCCTTGAGATCGGGCACGAGGATGACGGCGCCGAAATCGCGCCAGCTCGCCGCAGCGGTTTCGGAGCGCGACAGCGTCTTCAACTGCCGTTCGACCGCTGCCTCGACGGCATGACCGAGTTCGGCATCGTCGGTGATCAGGATCGATTGCGCCCCGACATCATGCTCGGCCTGGGCCAAGAGATCGGCGGCCAGCCAATCGGCATTGTTGTTCTTGTCGGCAATGACCAGCACTTCCGATGGACCGGCAATCATGTCGATGCCGACGGTGCCGAAAACCTGGCGCTTGGCCGCGGCGACATAGGCATTGCCCGGACCGACGATCTTGGCGACCGGAGCGATCGTCTCGGTGCCGTAGGCAAGGGCTGCAACCGCCTGGGCGCCGCCGATGCGGTAGATTTCCCTGACGCCGGCGATGCGGGCGGCTGCGAGCACAGCCGGATTGATCTCGCCGTCCTTGGCCGGCACCACCATGACGATGCGCGGCACGCCGGCGACGCGGGCCGGCAGCGCGTTCATCAGCACCGAACTCGGATAGCTCGCGGTGCCGCCCGGCACATAGAGCCCGACGGCATCGATCGCCGTCCAGCGCGAGCCGAGCCCGACGCCGATATCGTCTTCGTAGATGTCGTCCTTCGGCATCTGGCGGCTGTGATGCTTCTCGATGCGGACGGCTGCAAGCTCCAGCGCCTCGAGGACCTCTGGATCTACCCTGGCCACGGCTTCGTCGATCTCGGCTTCGCTGACAGCCATGCCGACCCTGGCAAAATCGACGCCGTCGAAACGTGCCGAATATTCTGCAAGTGCGGCATCGCCGCGCTCGCGCACGTCATCGATGATCGCACGCACCACGGCGTTGACGTCTTCGGAAACCTCGCGTTTCGTCGTCAGGAAGGCGGCGAAGCGCTTCTCGAAATCCGCCGACGTCTGTTCCAGCCACATTGCCACTTTATTCTCGTCCCTTTTCACGCGATCCGAACCCTCAGAGGATCCGGACCCAATCATTCGCCCAGCGGATGCCGCGGCTTGCGTTCGGTTTCCCAGGCCCCGCCGACATCGGCCAGCTGTACTTCGATACATTCAACATCGAGGGCGATTGTCCCTGTCCCCGACAGCACCAGTTCGACCGTGCCTTCCGGGCCCTCGTCCTTCTGCTGGAAACGAACGGCGAGCAGCGACAGGACCTGATCCTTGTCATTGCGATCGAAGCCGAGCGAGCGCACGGCACTGACCCGCTTGAACGTGAGGGCCGCGCGATGGCGCTCGTAGGTCCGGCCCTTTTCCGCAAGCGATTCCCAGGCAAACCGGTTGACCACCAGCGACAGCTGACGCGCTCGCGGCGAATAGGAAATATCGCCAGCCTTGAACACACTGTCCTGAATATGGGCCGAAATCACGGCAAGATCTTCGGCATCCAGCGCAAGAAGCTTGAGACTCGTCATCACCACACTTTCCCGTTGGCCACGATAGCGGAGCCCGGCTTCGCCATGCAATCCGACATAGGACGCATGGCTGAAATCCGCAACCGTCCACGCACGCGAAAGCTGCTGAAACGCGTTATTCGCTGACCCGCTCGACGATAGCGCCGCATCGCGTCAGCTTTTCCTCGAGACGCTCGAACCCGCGATCGAGATGGTAGACGCGCGAGACCATGGTCTCGCCCTCGGCAGCAAGGCCCGCGATCACCAGCGACACCGAAGCCCGCAGGTCGGTCGCCATGACCGGCGCGCCGCGCAGGCGGGCGACGCCCTCGATCTTGGCGGTCTGGCCCGACAGCGAGATCTTGGCACCGAGGCGGGCCAGTTCCTGCACATGCATGAAGCGGTTCTCGAAAATCGTCTCGGTGATATGGGAAATGCCGCTCGACCGGGTCATCAGGCCCATGAACTGCGCCTGGAGGTCGGTCGGAAAGCCCGGGAACGGATCAGTGACGATATCGACCGGCTTGATGCCGCCGCCATTGCGCACGACCCGCAGCCCGTTCGGCACTTCGATGATCTCGGTGCCGGTGCGACGGATGGCTTCGAGCGCGGTTTCGAGGAGCGCGCCGTCGGTATTTTCGAGCGTCACGTCGCCGCCGGTCATGGCCACGGCCATCGCATAAGTGCCGGTCTCGATCCGGTCGGGCAGCACGCGGTGGCGCGCCCCGGCAAGCTCACGGACGCCCTCGATGGTGATCGTGCCGGTGCCGGCGCCGGTGATCTTCGCGCCCATCGCGTTGAGGCAGTTGGCGAGGTCGACGACCTCGGGCTCGCGGGCGGCATTGCCGAGCACGGTCGTGCCGCGCGCAAGCGTCGCCGCCATCATCATCACGTGCGTGGCACCAACGGAAACCTTCGGGAACGCGTAGCGGGCGCCGATCAGCCCGCCGGCCGGGGCCCTGGCATTGACATAGCCGGCATCGATCTCGATCTCGGCGCCGAGTGAGGCAAGCCCCTTAAGGAACAGATCGACCGGACGGGTGCCGATGGCGCAGCCGCCGGGAAGCGAAACCCGCGCCTTGCCCTCGCGCGCAAGCAGCGGCCCGAGCACCCAGAAGCTGGCGCGCATCTTCGAGACCAGTTCATAGGGAGCCGTGGTATCGACGATCGTCCGGCAGGTGAAATGGATGGTGCGCGAATAGCCTTCTTCCTGGCGCTCGCGGCGGCCGTTGACGGCCACGTCGACACCGTGATTGCCGAGGATGCGCATCAGAAGCTCGACATCGGCGAGATGCGGCACGTTTTCGAGCGTCAGCGTGTCGCTGGTCAACAGCGAGGCGATCATCAACGGCAGCGCCGCGTTCTTGGCGCCGGAGATCGGAATGATCCCGTGAAGTTCATTGCCGCCGACAATCCTGATGCGATCCATGTGCGTCCCCACGGGCGCCGGGCCCGTCCTTCCTGTCCAATATCCGTGTCTGATGAGATGCGGTAGAGATGTGGGTCTTTAGACGATATCCCCGCGCCCTTCAATTCGTTCGGAACCGTCTAGTCACGATGATTCGTCCAATTTTGCGGCAGGAAGGCCGTTTGTCTCGTCGGGGCTGCCGGAACGGCGGGCGCGAAGCTGCTGCTTTCGCTTCATGAGGTTTTCCCGAAGCTTCGCAGCGGAACGGGCCTTGCGCTGTTCGGCGGCCAGTTGCTGCTGCGCCTTCTTCGATGCCGCCGCGTCGCGTGCGAATCGAGTCGCGTCCTGATCCGTCGATTCGACCCCGCCTTCGCTTCGAACCGCCCCGCCGGGGCCGCCCGCGCCGACCCGTTCCGATTTTTTTTCGATTTCGTCCATGCCGTCTCTTTACCGGAAATGCGGGGTTTTCAAAAGGCTTCGAATTCTTTTCCGCGATTGTTTGCAAGTTCTTGTCATTTGGCGCTTGCACTCCGCCGCCAGCTATGGCAATAGCCCCCTCACCTCACCGGCGCACAACAAAAGCGCCACCGGATGCTGCTATAGCTCAGGGGTAGAGCACTCCCTTGGTAAGGGAGAGGCCGAGAGTTCAAATCTCTCTAGCAGCACCATTTTTCCTCCTTGGAAATCAACAAGATACCTGTTGTCCAATGGGTTAGCCTTCCATCTGCTACGACCAACTGCTACGGCGGAGGCATGGAAGACTTGTCTGAATACCCTTGGCTATCGATACGCAACGGCACCTTTTACCTGCGTCCTCAGGTTCCCGAGGACATACAAAAGTCATTCGGTAAAAGAGAAATCTGGAAATCTCTTCGGACCAAGGATTTCAAGGAGGCGGTAAAGCTGTGGCGTAGGGGCTGCGCTGAATACGAAGCCATCTTTGACAGCCACCGGGAGGAACAGGCGCGGCTTGCTGAGCCGCCTCTTGAGGAACTCACGGACGTTCAGGTCAAGGCGATCGGCGCGGTTTACTATCATCATCTTCTGGATGAGGATGAGGAACTCCGGCTGGAGGGCTTTGAAGGCCGTGACTTTGATGGCCACGCGGACGACATTGAAGAGTTGGGTGAACGGACAAAGGGCCTCTATGCCCGTGGGCAACAAGACGAGTTCTTCACCGATGAAGCCCGGGAAGTACTGACGTGGTCCAATGTGAACCTCAGACTTCGGGAGGGCTCTCCCAGCTGGCGGAAAGTAGTACGGGAACTCCAAGCGGCACACATCCGCGCAGCCGAAGACATTCGTAAGCGCAACGCTGGCGACATAGTTGACACCCCAGAGCTGCCCCAGGTGGAAGGTCCGTCCCCTGAAACGCCGAAGGCAGCGGGCATCACCCTGCTTGGACTATTCGAACTGTGGGAGCGCGATCACCTGGCAGACGGAAAGTCGACCCGAACCGTGGCTGACTTTCGGCAAAAGATTGAAGACTTCATCGCCTACCTTGGACACGCGGAGGCAACAGAGGTCAGCCCTAAGAACGTGGCGGATTACATTGAATATCTTAGACACGAAAAAGGCCTTTCCGCTAAAACCATCAAAGCGAAGTACCTCGCCGCAATCCGCACTATATATCGGACAGGCATGGCCAAGATTAAGATCGATGAAGATCCCACCGAGCCCGTGAAGATCCGCGTACCCAAGGCAATACGTGAGCGCCCCAAAGGGTTCACCGATGAAGAAGCCGAGCAGATCCTCACCTGCGCGTTACGCGATCCATCGACCTTGGGTGACATGGCGGAACATAACAAGCTTGCTTGCCGCTGGGTCCCGTGGATCTGCGCCTATACCGGGGCAAGGGCCGGGGAAATCACCCAGTTGCGACGGGAGGATTTCATCGAGGAGTACGGTATACATTGCCTGAGGATCACGCCGGAAGCAGGATCAGTGAAGACCGGGCAATTTCGTATGGTTCCTGTCCATCCACATCTGATCGACATGGGCTTGCTCGATTTCGTCCGCTCTCGCCCCTCGGGTCCATTGTTCTACGTACCTACGGAACGGAAGCGAAGCCGGGGCCACCAGCGCATCGATCTTGCCCGTCTCGCGGTCGAGGAAGGTGGCGATGGCGGTTTGCTCGGGGAGCGGGGGAAGCGGCAGGGCAATCCGAACAAGATCGCTTGCATTGATGGCGGGGTAGCTAACGCCCACTGAGCGAGCGATGACGTCGGAAATAAAGAACTCAGCTTGGACCGCATAGCCCAGAAAACCTGAGTCAACCTTGCGGGGACGCAGGACGGCAAAGCCCGTTGACGCTATAAGGTTTGCGGGAGCATCGACAACTGGAGCGATTGCCCTGAGATACGTCCGAACCGTCGAGACGAGAATATCTCCATTCTCCACCTTCCGCCTTGCTCGAGATGGTGCATCAGCAAAAGTCATTTCCGATACGTCGGTTACGCCCGAACATCCACCCTCGACCAGTCCGCAGGGTTGGACGCACAGTTGCGCGATCTAACCGCTGCCGGTTGCGCGAAGATCTTCAAGGAACAGGTGTCATCGGTCGACACCAAGCGCCCGGAGTTGGAAGTCGCCCTCGATTACGTACGGCAGGGCGACACGCTGGTGGTGACAAAACTCGACCGCCTTGCCCGATCTATGGCGAACCTCGTGGACATCACCGGCAAGCTGAAGGCTAAGGGTGTGGAACTGCGCGTCTTGGCGCTCAACCTCGACACCGGCACCCCCACGGGCGAGCTGATGCTGAACCTCTTGGGTTCCATCGCCCAGTTCGAACGGGAACTCATGCTGGAACGTCAGCGAGAAGGCATCGCCAAGGCCAAGGCCGAGGGCAAGTACAAGGGCAGAGCCCCCACCGCACGAGCAAAAGCGGAAGAGGTGAAACGAATGAAGGCCGAAGGTAAGACCGCTGACGCCATCGTGGCGGAACTCGGGGTGAGCCGGTCCAGTGTGTTCAGGATACTTAGGGACGCATAAAGCGCCTAAACCGTGTCGCCGAACAGTCCAGCGCCGGTGTCAGCCCCCACATTTTTCCACCTATACCGCCTCAGTGAGAACGCAGCAGTCAACTACTTGGCGCCGCAGGTGGTTCGCCTTGCGGATGAAAGCTACCCGCTCCGTTACACGCTCCTTTGGGTCTAAAACACCCAGCGTTGGCGAATGCCGCTGGGGTAAAAGGGACATGAGCGCAAGACGGGATTAATCGGTTAGCCCGAGTGAGGGGCTGGATAGCACCGACCATGCCAGGGGACACAGTGAGGCCCCTGCGTCTGGGGCGCGGCCCTTGGGGGCGACTGAGCAGTCATGCTTCGGGACGGCGAAGCGATAATCAGTTCTGTGTCTACGATGCGACCCCGACAAGCCTCTAAACTGCTACCGTTTAGATTTATTTCGATCGCTGATATGCCTCCTCCAGGGACGATGCAAGCTGAACTTTCAGCTCAAAAAACCTTTTAATAGCAACAATAAGCTCGTCAAAATTGCTCGTCACGAAGCATCCCAAACCAACACGCTTTGACATTGCAACATCAATAGACACGCTAAACCCAAATCGTTTTCTAAAGAGTGTTCCAACTTTGAATATGTTAACAGTTACACCTAATTCACCAGGCGATTCAGATAAAAGCTTGTCCAACGTGGCTTTGACTGCATCTGAATTAGCACTTACAAAATCAATTATATCGTCATTATCGCCTTTGTAGTATAGAGAGATAGATCCGTCCAAGTTCGGTTCTAGATACATGCCATCATAATGGATATGCTCAAGCCAGTCAGGATCTGTAGTGTTTCCGATCATCTGAACTCTAGCAACCTCTCGGCCGCTGAGAGCGAATGTTCTAAGCATTTCTAACTCCGTGTGAGATACATTTGGCGCAACGGATATACCTGCATCCCGCGGAATATCAATGAACTCTCGGTTCAAGGGCGTGCTTCCCTGCAACCAAAACAG
This sequence comes from Pseudomonadota bacterium, assembly GCA_023399465.1. Classification (GTDB taxonomy): domain Bacteria; phylum Pseudomonadota; class Alphaproteobacteria; order Rhizobiales; family Rhizobiaceae; genus Ferirhizobium. The sequence continues at coordinate 5,351 of JAEWPB010000025.1, read as the reverse complement.
CATCGCCTCTTTGGTGTCCTCAAACAGTTAGAAATGTAGCTCCGTGTACCGGAATGTCGTCGCGAGTAACCTTGTGTTTGCAATTGACAACGATCTCGTATGTGGCGAGGCGACCTGCCGTGGAGCGTGAAGTGGCCAGTTGAGCAGCCGGTCCGCGACACAGGCGGCTACTGTTGGGCCCGATCGTCACCTTCCTATCTATCGTTTGATCGGCAATAGGAAACTCTGTGTCCAGTTCGGAATTGCAAGAGCAAGGAGTCCTTCCAGTCAGCGAGAAGGGCGGCGCAGCTTGAGCGCCTTGGCGACGATCTCAAACCAGCGCAGCGATCTAAGGTTGAAAGCCGATTGCTTTAGTGTAACTCTCCAGACATGTTTCACGTCAGCAAGTTACTGCAAGGGAATTAACTTTGAAAATTGCTATCAGCATTATGGTGGCTTTCGCCGGGATCGTGTTGGCTGGATGTCAGACTAACAATGCATGGGAAGCCGCGAATGCCGCTTGTGGACGGATCAACTCTTTTGACAAGAAGTGGGACTGCATGCGGCCGGGCATCCTTGATGGCTCACCGCTCGGACCTAGAATTGTCAGTCAGGGAGATATGATCGCAAGCGCGTATCGGTCGGGAGCGCTGACTAACGCGGAAGCGAATATTCAGCTTCAAGCGGCCAAGAATCGTATTGTCGGCAATGCACTCGCAGGTGCGGTCGCTTCAAGCGTTGCGGAAACTGGTGCCCAAATGGAAGCTAGGGATGCAGCCCGAAGGGCGAAAACATTTGACTGCACGTCACAGGCATACGGGACAGTCATTCGCACATCTTGTCAGTAACGGTCGCACTTGTGAAGAACACAACGCGTTGAACTACCGACCTGCTTTGAGGGAGCCGGGAAATTGGAGCGCATCTGGAGCCCCGGAAAATGATTACCAAAACCTGCAGTCGCTGCGGCGAGACGAAGCCCGGAACTCGCGATTATTTTGGATCGACGCCTTCTGGTGGGCTACGAGGCTACTGCCGATCTTGCATGAATGCGGCGTCAAGTGCGTACGAAGCCAACAACAAGGAGCGCCGACGAGAGCGTGATATCAAGCGCGCAACGGCTAGCGGCGGGACTCGCAAATCATTCGACCTTTCGACAAAGCAGAACCTGTTCAACAAGCAAGACGGCGTGTGCCCGTGCTGTTTTACATCCATCGCTCGACCACAAGATGGGGAAGTAGATCACGTCGTGCCGCTTGCAAAAGGTGGCAGCGATCTATCATCGAACCTCATGCTTGCCCATGCGCAATGCAACAAGGAGAAGCACAACAAGACGCTAGTCGAACATTGGGAATGGAGGGTGCGCGTCGGGCTGGATACTGAAAACCTTGGACAAAAGCACGGGTTGCTGCCGGATTGAATGGCCACGTCGCTCGTCGGAGGCGAACGAACTTCGGGCCGCACGACTTTGCATCTCCGTATCCAGGCCCACGTTTTGTCGACCCTGTCGCTAACGACCTACAGCGCCCACACTCCCAAATTCAGCGACTTGTCCTGAACCACAAATCAATTTCTTTGAGATTGATCTTCACTACTTCTCTGCCAGTTAACGGATCTGAGCCCAATAGGTAATCTCCATCATTCAGCGGAATGTCTTCGAGCGCTCGGCAAATTAGACCTGAAAGCGTTTCACCAAGGTATGATCTATAGGTATCTGTTACTTGCAATCCTATACTACCATTACGGCCACTGACCCAGTAACAGCCAAATGTCATGGGAAATGGGGGCTGTGCGAACAAGGCTGATCTAGGCCCTTGCTCGTCTTTCGTTTGTGTCGGCAACCACTTATTGCGCCCAGGATGAAGATGCCTGTACTTAACGGGGATATCTCCGGTTTCGGGGTCCTTTGGATCGGTCACAATAAAATCGTCGACCCCTCTTGGCATGTTTGCATGCCCTATCTGGCAAGCTTCCCAATAATCCAGCGCTGTGAGTGATATGGACGAGTTTGGCTTTCCAGACTTGTAAACATAAGTCACGTAAAATTTCTGTTTTCTCATGTGGAAGCCTCAGTAGCATGAGCCAATATTCGCTTAGTTGCACGAGGCTTTGAATTATGCGCATAATTTTTACTCGCGCAACAAGATTAAACCTGCGATAGCGCAGCAATTTTACGCTAGTTATCGCTCTGCAATACTTATAATTTCCGAAGGAATCTCTGCGGTAGCGTTGGCAACCTGACCCGGTTGTAACGTCACCTGCGTGTGCAGGAATCGCTCCAGGCCTTGATCCCGCTGTGCGAAAGCCCCATCCGCCAGCCAGCGCTCCCCGTGAATCTCCCCACGTCTTGCAGTCGCTTAAGTTTATGCGGAGGTTCGGCACGGCGCTCAGCTCCGCGTCCGTTTTCGCTCTTGCCAACTGCTACGACCTAGTGCTACTAGGGAACCCAGCAGAAAGATGCTAACCTATTGATTTATATGTATAGGTGGCGCTAGGCTCGAGTTTTCAAATCTCTCTAGCAGCACCATTTTCTCCCGATAATTCAATGCCATGGCCCCAGGCGCCCAAGCTGCACTAAGCAGCACGAATGCATGCAACATTTCCAGAATTGCGCGGATCTGCCAGGCAGGATCCGTGCAGCCGTTCCGCTTTCCTCCGCCAGAACGTGACGACTTTCGCTTTACCCGCGCTCGGTCGGTTGACACCGCGGATCGGCGTAAATCCGGCGTGGCAAGTTCTCCTCCCGTTCCACAGCCTTGACTTCCGCGCGCAGCTTGGTGACTTTTTCCCCATAGCGAGTGGAGGGGCTTATGGAGTTCAAGACATTTGCATTCGCCGTACTGGCATCATCGCTTTGCAGTTGCGTAACGGCACCCGAACCAAAGTCAAAGTTCGACGCTTCCGAGGCAGCCTTCATCAACTCGCCGGGCTCCGGCTCCGTAAACGGCCAGGCATTCCTCCGGCGCAATGACGGCATGGTCGTCTATGCCGCCGGCTCCGACGTTTTCCTGATCCCGAAGACCGCCTATGCGGATGAACGCATGCAAGGCCTTTACAAAGGCGGGAAGTTCAACGGCTATATCGCATCACCAAAGAATACCGATCCCCAGTATATTGCGATGATGCGAAAGACGAAGGCGGACGGTGAAGGCAGATTTGCATTCCCCGACCTGGCGGATGGAAACTACTATCTGGTCACGAGCGTGTTCTGGAACGCCGGGAACAGCCCCCAGGGGGGAACCCTCATGGAAACGGCAAGCATCTCCGGCGGAAACACCGCCGATCTTATCATGACTGGCCAATAAGGGTTGCCGACCCTCACCGTCCGTCGAGACGGCACACCAGCCGTCGCCGCTTGCCCGCGGCCGGCTTCGCGAGGGTGACCGGGCAACCGCTCTCAACTAGCTGGCGAGGCCGGTGCTGATGCCGATTGCCAGCCCGAGGTAGAAGGCGATCTCGCAGACTTGCTGGGTGGCGCCGAGGCCATCGCCGGTAAAGCCCTGCAGGCGGCGCGAAAGCATCCGCCGCATGACCAGCAGCGCGACGAACGCCCCGGCGACCGCGAATGCCCAATCCATCCGCGGCAGGAGCCAGCATGCAAGCGCCATGGCCAGCGCCCACCAGACCAAACCGGTCAGCAGCGCTTTTCCGGCGATCTCGTCGGCGAGCGGCTTCGACTTGGAACTCGGCGTGTCCCCGACATGCGGCAGGGTCCAGATCACCGCCATCGGCATCAGCCGCGAGGTGACATGGGCGGCAAAAAGCGCAAGCGCCGCCATGAAGACGTCCAGTTGGGCAAGCAGTGCTACCAGCGCCACCTTGGTGAAGAGCGCCAGGATCAGCGCTATCGCCCCAAAGGAGCCGATGCGCGAATCCTTCATGATGTCGAGCGCGCGGGTCCGCTCAAGCGAACCGCCAAGGCCATCGGAAAGGTCGGCAAGGCCGTCTTCGTGGAAGGCGCCGGTGATCAGGACCGTAGCGACGGTCGAGAGAAGCGCCGCCACCCACGGGGCGGCCGGCACATCCGGCATGAGCGCGCAGACGGCGAAGAAGATAAGAGCCGCGGCAGCGCCGACCAGCCCGCCGATCCCCGGCATATGGGCGGCCGACGCCCGCAGCATCGCCTGATCGAAGCCGACCCAATCGGCCAGCCTGCCGGTGACCGGGATGCGGGTAAAGAATTGAACGGCGAGGATGAAATGCCGGATGAAAGTCACGATGCCGTCCCGTTTCCCGATTGGCTTTAAAGGATCGGCGGCTGAAGCCGCCGCCCTTATTGAGATGCTTATTCCGATACTTGCGGCCGATCCGCAAGATCGAGCGGCTGGACGATGATGCCGTCCTCGGTTTCCTTGATATAGGCGGTCACGCCATAGGCCGCCCGGATGGTCTCGGCGGTCAGCACCGTGGCCGGCGGACCGTCGGCCACCACCCTGCCGGCGTCGAGGAGGATGACGCGGCTGCACCAGCGCGCGGCAAGGCCGAGATCATGGATGGTCGCGAGCACGCCCCTGCCCTCGCTTGCCAGCCGGTCGAAGAGCCGCATCAGGCCGATCTGGTGCGAGGGATCGAGACCCGCTGCCGGTTCGTCGGCGAGCAGCATCGGCGCCTGCTGGGCCAGCGCGCGGGCAACCAGCACCCGCGCCTTTTCACCGCCGGAAAGCTCGGTCACCGGACGGTCGCGCAGATGCAGGACATCGACGTCCCGCATGGCCTGCTCGACGGCAAGGCGGTCGCGCGCCGAGGGCGCCGCAAAGGCACCGATATGCGGCAGGCGCCCGAGCCCGACCAGCACCTCCACGCTCATCCGCCAGGCGGTATCGCGCTCCTGCGGCACATAGGCGAGAAGGCGGGCGCGCTCCCGCGCCGTAAGCCGCGAGGCATCGCGTTCGCCGATGCCGACACGCCCGCGCATCGGAACGAGGCCGAGCGCGGCCCGCAGCAAGGTCGATTTTCCCGCGCCGTTCGGACCGATCAGGCCGACGAACTCGCCGGCTTTGATCGTAAGCGAGACATCACCCAGGACGGGCCTGCGTCCAAGTTCGACGCCGAGGCCGGAGAGCGAAAGCAGGCTCATGTCATTCCCCGTCGCGTGCGATAGACGAGCCAGAGGAAGAACGGCGCGCCGATGATTGCCGTCAGCACCCCGAGCTTAAGGTCGCGCTCGGGCGCGATCAGCCGGACCATGACATCGGCAGCAAGCAGCAGCGAGGCGCCGCCAAGCGCGCTTGCCACCAGGAGCCGCGAGGGTTGCGCGCCGACAAGAGGGCGAAGCACGTGCGGCACGATCAGCCCGACGAAGCCGATGGCCCCGGCAACCGCGGTCGCGGCACCGACCGAGGCGGCGGTGCCGAGGATTGCGAGAACCTGTACCC
>JAEWPB010000004.1 GCA_023399465.1 Pseudomonadota bacterium | reverse complement strand
CCCCAGGTCAGCACCACCGCCATCTGCAGCATCACCTTGAAGGTGTCGCGGATGTTGTCGGCCGAGAACTCGGCAAAGCTCTCGGCGCAGTCGCCGCCCTGCAACAGGAACGCCCGGCCCGCGGCGGCATCGGCGAGATGCGCCTTGAGGCGGCGCGCCTCGCCGGCAAAGACCAGCGGCGGAAAGCGCGACAGCTGCGCCTCGACGGCGTTCAGGGGGGCGGCGTCGGGATAGTCGGGCATCTGCACGCGCGGCCGGGTGCGCCAGCCCTGCCGGGTCCAGTCCGGGGCACCCGCGGCACGGCGGGGGGCCTCGATCTTGGCGCTGAGCGGCATGGCGGTCGAACTGGTATCCTGCGGCATGACGGACGATCCTCGATGAAACACCGGGCGAATATAGTGACGCCGCGCGGGCGAGGAAAGCCGGTCCGCGGCACCCGGCGGACCGCAGGCTGCGCAGACGGACCTGCATAGCGGCTATGCAGCGGGTGCTTTCCTTTCGGCGGCAACCTGCCTAGTCTCTCGTTCCAGACTGTGTCTGGAGAACGGATCACCATGAAGAAACTGCTGCTCGCCACCGCCGCCACCGCGCTTTCGGTCGGCATGGCCACCGCCGAGGACGTCAAGATCGGCATCTCGATGGGCTTCACCGGCCCGCTCGAGTCGATGGCGCCGCAGATGGCCAACGGGGCCGAGCTCGCCATCAAGGAGATCAGCGACTCGGGCAAGCTGATGGACGGCGCCAAGGTCGAGGCCGTGCGCGCCGACAACACCTGCGCCGACGCCGCAGCCTCGGTCGCCGCGGTCGAGCGGCTGGTGACCTCGGACAAGGTCAACGGGATCATGGGCGGAATGTGCTCGGGGGAGACGATCGCCAGCCTCGAGCGCGTGGCCGTGCCGAACGGCATGGTGATGATCTCGCCCTCGGCCACCTCGCCGGCGCTCTCGACCATCGACGACAAGGGCTTCTTCTTCCGCACCTCGCCGTCCGACGCCCGCCAGGGCGACGTCATGGCCGACATCGCGCTCGAGCGCGGGGTCAAGTCGGTGGCGATCACCTACACCAACAACGACTACGGCAAGGGCCTCGCCGAGGCGTTCAAGACGGCCTACGAGAGCAAGGGCGGCAAGGTCACGATGATCGCGGCCCACGACGACGGCAAGGCCGACTATTCGGCCGAGGTCGCGGCGCTGGCCGCCGCCGGCGGCGACGCGCTGGCCGTGGTCGGCTACGTCGACCAGGGCGGCTCGGGGAGCGTCCGCGGGGCGCTCGATTCCGGCGCGTTCTCGACCTTCATCATGCCCGACGGGATGGTGGGCCAGGCGCTGATCGACAAGTTCGGCGCCGAGCTCGAGACCTCGTTCGGCCAGAACCCCTCGTCCGAGGGCGCGGGCCGCGACAAGTTCACCGAACTCGCCAAGTCCGCCGGCTTCGACGGCAGCGCCGTCTATTCGGGCGAGGCCTATGACGCCGCCGCCCTGATGCTGCTGGCGATGCAGGCCGCCAAGTCCACCGATCCCAAGGTCTACAAGGACAAGATCATGGAGGTGGCGAACGGCCCCGGCGAGAAGATCGGCGTGGGCGAGCTGGCCAAGGGCCTCGAGCTTTTGGCCGCCGGCACCGACATCGACTATGACGGCGCCTCGTCGGTCGAGCTGATCGAGCCGGGCGAAAGCGCCGGCACCTTCCGCGAGGTCGATTTCAAGGGCGGCACGCTCAACGTCGTCAAGATGCGCTGACACGCGTGCCGCCGCAGTCCGGGGCCCGTCCCCGGCCGCGGCGGACGCCGGACCTACGCCGTGCCCCCGCCCGGGGCGCGGCGGAACCCGCGGACAAGGCGGCCATCAACGGACCGCCGCCGCACACACAGCAGGGAGAAGACCAGAATGAAGAACCTGATGCTCGCCACCGCCGTGGCAGCCCTCACCGCCTCGGGCGCGCTGGCCGCCGACGTCAAGCTGGGCGTCTCGCTTGGCTTCACCGGCCCGCTCGAGTCGATGGCGCCGTCGATGCTCAAGGGCGTCGAGATGGCGGTCAAGGAAGCCAACGACTCGGGCAAGGCGATGGACGGCACCACCTTCTCGATCGTCCAGGCCGACAGCACCTGCGCCGACGCCGCCGCCGCCGTGACCGCGGTCGAGCGGCTGGTGACCTCGGACAAGGTTGCGGGCATCGTCGGCGGGATGTGCTCGGGCGAAACCATCGCCAGCCTGGAAAAGGTCGCGGTGCCGAACGGCGTCGTGATGATCGCCCCCTCGGCCACCTCGCCCGCGCTGACCACCATCGACGACAAGGGCTTCTTCTTCCGCACCGCGCCCTCGGACGCGCGCCAGGGCGAGGTGATGGCCGACATCATCCTCGAGCGCGGGATCAAGTCGGTGGCGGTCACCTACACCAACAACGACTATGGCAAGGGCCTCGCCGAGGCGTTCAAGACCGCCTACGAGGGCAAGGGCGGCAAGGTCACGATGATCGCCGCCCACGACGACGGCAAGGCCGACTATTCGGCCGAGGTCGCGGCGCTGGCCGCCGCCGGCGGCGATGCGCTGG
>JAEWPB010000068.1 GCA_023399465.1 Pseudomonadota bacterium | reverse complement strand
GTGGTTATGGCGGGGCGGCCGCACCCGTTCCCTTTCCGAACACGGCCGTGAAACGCCCCAGCGCCGATGGTACTTCGTCTCAAGACGCGGGAGAGTAGGTCGCTGCCAGGTCTGCTAAAGGCAATGTCATCACAAAGATCATATCAATCTTCTCGACACCAACCGGCCCCAGAGCCGAAACGAAAGGGTCGCGCAAGCGGCCTTTCATGTTATAAGCAGTCAAACAACGGACCTGAGGTCCACGCCGGGCCAGGCCCGGGCAAAGCCATAACGCGGGGTGGAGCAGCCCGGTAGCTCGTCAGGCTCATAACCTGAAGGCCGCAGGTTCAAATCCTGCCCACGCAACCACCGAGACTTGAATCTGCTGCCATTCAAGTCGCTTGACACAAAGCTCCTCCGCATATGCGTCGAGGAGCTTTTTGCGTTTCTGCTCCGTGTCCAACTCGCCGGCATATAACTTCTCCAGATAATCGCGCCGCAGCGCCTCGAACCGCTTCTCCAGGGTCGCCGCCGCTTCCATCGCCGCGAGGATGGAGGCGATAGGGAGGCCGGCTGGTGGCCGGGGGGCTTGACGATGACGACCTTCAGGATGATCTGGCGCACGATGTAGATGAAAGGCTGCTTTGTCTCGGTATCGGCGTGCTCGCGCAGGTAATAGAAGGCGGAGTTGATGACCAGTTCGACGGCTTTCGGACTGACCTCCGCCTTCGGCTTCCTGATCTTCTCCCCGAAATCTTCCTCTGCCGGCGCCTGCTTCAGCCGGGCCTCGAGGCCGGCGCGGCGCTCCTCGAGCGTGTCAAGCATATCGTTGAGTGCGGCGAGGCGCGGCCGGCCCTCGGCCTTGCGGCCGTTGATCTGCTCGATGATCTGGCGCTGTTCCTGTTCGGCACCTTCACTTCCCCGGAAATGCGCCGGCGCTTGTCTGGTCCGTTCTTGACGGATGCTGCGAGGTTCTGGCGAACTGTCCGGCGACATCATAGAACACTTCCGGACGGCGGGAACCTCCGTCACGACCCATTCGCTTTCATCGTTTTAGCGCGTGGAAGGAGATACACGCAGGCGTCTTATGACGTTCTCGGGCGACGACTTGGGGCCGGTAACGGCCTGGCAGGTTTCAGGGCGGGCACGAGTGCGGACCCTCGTATGGGCCTTGCCACCCGGCAGCTTAGGCTGCACTTGCCAAACTAGACCGACTTAAATGACCTCACCAGCCGAGAGTTGCCGTTCCCAATTCGCTTTTGCCTATCGTCTTCAAAGGGGTTCGAACCGGCGATCTGCTCGTTTCCAACTATTGTGATTGGCTTCCGAAATCCGTGCTGAGTGCGCACCGCTCCCACGCCTCGAAGCAGGGCATCTCACGGAAGACCTCGACGAAGGGGCGATCAACGAGCAGGACGTTGCGCGCATTCACGCATGCGCAGCCGGCGGATGACTATGTCTCCATGGGCCGCGACGTGGAAAGCCTGGTTCTGGCCCGCGCGGTGCATACCCATATCCATCACCGCGTCTTCATGAACGGCCACAAGACGATCGTCTTCCCGCCGAGCTCGGGCTCCTACTCGTCCGGGCGCATACCAGAAACGACGGCCGCCACCATCATCGATGGGAAGCAGGTTGCCGTGCCGTGATTGCCGCCGTGAAAGCTGCGAGCTTGGCTGCTATTCCACGTTGATTTTTGAAGCTGTTGCATCACCTGCGGTCAATGTTCGATCGGCAGGAAATTCGACCCTTCCGATGAGTTCAGCGCGGCCATGACCTGCCAGGCGGATGTTCCGAAGCAGTTCGCCGGCGTAGGGGGCCCCGCAGGAAACGAGCAGTCCGCCAGAGGTCTGTGGATCGGCCAGAAGTTGCCGCTTCCATTGGGCAAAGCCCTCCGGCAGATGGATGCTCTGACCGTAGCTACTCCAGTTTCGGTTCGATGCACCGGTGACAAATCCCTGCTGCGCCAGGGTCTCGGCCTCCTTTAGAAAGGGCAGAGCATCGTAGTGAATGACAAGGTCGGCGCCCGAGCCGCGCGCCATTTCGAGGCCGTGGCCGAGAATGCCGAACCCCGTGATATCTGTCATGGCGTGTACAGCCGGATTTTTGCCGAGATCTGCACCGATCCGGTTCAGCAGGGTCACGGAGGCCATCAATTCCAGATAGGCATCGGCGTCCAGCTTCTGCTTCCTGAACGCTGCGGAGTAGATGCCGACGCCCAGCGCCTTCGTCAGGATTAGCGCGTCGCCTGGCTGGGCGCCGCTGTTTCTGCGCAGGTTCGATAGTTTGCAGGTCCCGATCACCGCCAGTCCGTAGATCGGTTCCGGCGCGTCGATGGAATGACCACCGGCGACTGGGATCCCGGCCTCTGCGCAAATGCTCTCACCACCTTTGAGAATGGCACGAATCATTTCCGCAGGAAGCTTGTCGACGGGCATGCCGAGGACTGCCAGGGCCATGATCGGCGTACCGCCCATCGCATAAATATCCGATATCGCGTTTGCGGCTGCGATCCTGCCAAAATCAAAGGGATCGTCGACCATCGGCATGAAGAAGTCAGTCGTGGCTATCACGCAATTGTCGTCGTCGAGTTGCCACACGGCGGCGTCGTCGCCGGTTTCGGTGCCGACGAGCAGTTGCTTGAAAGGCTGCGCGGACGGCTGACCCGCAAGCAAATCCTGCAGCACCGACGGTGCGAGCTTGCAGCCGCAACCGCCGCCGTGGGCCAGTGTGCTGAGACGGAACGGCGAGGTCGTGTCCATGTTGTGCTCCAGCAAGCGCCGGCATCGGCAACGCCGCGGATATCACCGGCGCGCCCGAACCCGGGTGCATATCGCGAAGTCTTTTTTTAGTCTGGTCCTCAAGGGCCGCGCCGTCAATCACCGGATGTTCAGCCGGCCCCACACGGGATTGGTACGGACACATACCCTCGATTGCGCCAATGACGATGTTGACAGCCCGTGCGCATTAGGATGAGAATATTAGATACACCGGATCAATTGATTGCCTGAACTCGCTGAATGCCGTTCGGGACAGCAACAGCGGAGGTGTCATGCAATGAACGCGGAACTCTCTCGCCGACAGTTTCTCGGCGGAGTCGGGGCGGCGACAGCGGCAACGGCGCTGGGTTCATTCGGTTTCGGCGCGGTGGAGACTGCCTATGCCGCAGCCATCCGTCCCTTCAAGCTTACGAACACGACCGAAACCCGAAACACCTGTCCGTATTGTTCGGTCGCCTGCGGCATCATCCTCTATTCCAAGGGTGATATTCGAAAGGGCGAGAAAGCAGAGCTTGTCCATGTCGAAGGTGACACCGACCACCCAACCAATCGTGGAACGCTCTGCCCCAAGGGCGCGGCGCTGAAGGACTTCGTCAAGGCCAAGACGCGCCTGCAATATCCGATGGTGCGCGAGCCCGGGGGCAACGCCTTCAAGCAGATTTCCTGGGACGATGCGCTTGACCGTATCGCCCGGCTTTTGAAGGACGACCGCGACGCGAACTTCATTGCGAAGAACGAGGCCGGTGTCACGGTCAACCGCTGGACTTCCACCGGGTTCCTGGCTGCCTCGGCCACCACCAACGAAACGGCGTTCCTCACCTACAAGGTGGTACGCAGTACAGGCATAGTCGCATTCGATAACCAGGCACGCGTCTGACACGGCCCGACGGTGGCGAGTCTCGCCCCAACATTTGGCCGTGGAGCAATGACCAACTCCTGGACCGATATCAAGAACACCGACCTCGTCGTCGTCATGGGCGGCAATGCTGCGGAAGCTCATCCCTGCGGCTTCAAGTGGGTCACCGAGGCCAAGGCAAACCGCGGTGCACGGCTAATCGTCGTCGACCCGCGCTTCACCCGCACGGCATCGGTCGCGGACTACTACGCCCCGATTCGCCAAGGCTCGGACATCGCCTTCCTGCTCGGCGTGATTAAGTATTGCATCGAAAACGACAAGGTGCAGTGGGACTACGTCAAGGCCTTCACCAATGCGAGTTACCTCGTCAAGGACGGGTACGATTACAAGGAGGGCCTGTTTACCGGTTATGACGAAGCCCGGCGAGACTACGACCGATCGAGCTGGGACTACGTCATCAGCGAAGACGGATATGCGGCAGTCGACGACACGCTGCAAAATCCGCGCTGTGTCTGGAATCTTTTGAAGACGCATGTCTCCGTCTTCACGCCTGACATGGTTGAGCGCATCTGCGGCACGCCGAAGGAAAAGTTCCTCAAGGTGGCGGAGATGATCTCGGAATGTTCGTCGCCGACCAAGACCATGACGTCGATGTATGCACTCGGCTGGACGCAGCATTCGAAGGGGTCGCAGAACATCCGCTGCATGGCGATGCTGCAACTTATCCTCGGAAACATCGGCGTTCGCGGCGGCGGCATGAATGCTTTGCGCGGTCATTCCAACATCCAGGGACTGACCGACGTCGGGCTGATGTCGAACCTGTTGCCGGGCTACATGAACATCCCGACCGAGAAGGAGATCGACTTCGAAACCTATATGTCGACGCGCGCTTACAAGCCGCTTCGGCCGAACCAGACGAGTTATTGGCAGAACTACAAAAAATTCTTCGTCAGCTTCCAGAAGGCGATGTGGGGGCCGGCAGCGACGCCGGAAAATGACTTCGCCTATGATTGGCTGCCCAAGCTCGACGTTCCGAACTACGACATGTTGCGTATCTTCGACATGATGAAGGCCGGCAAGGTCAACGGATATGTCTGCCAGGGCTTCAATCCGCTGCTGGCGGCGCCGAACCGCAAGAAGATGACGGACGCCCTGTCGAAACTGAAGTTCCTCGTGACGATCGATCCGCTGGAAACCGAAACCTCACGGTTTTGGGAAAATCACGGCGACTACAACGACGTGGACTCGGCATCGATCCAGACAGAAGTGTTCCAGCTGCCGTCCAGCTGCTTTGCCGAGGATGAGGGCTCGCTCACCAATTCCGGCCGCTGGCTGCAGTGGCATTGGCCGGGATCGACTGCCCCGGGAGAAGCCAAGACTGACAATTGGATCATGGGGCAGCTCTACCTCAGGCTCCGCGATCTCTACCGCACGGAAGGCGGCGCGTTCCCCGACGCGATCCTCAATCTTCAATGGAACTATGAGGATGAAGGTGAGCCGCGGGCTGACGAACTGGCCAAGGAGCTGAACGGCCAGGCGCTGACCACTCTGATGGACCCCACCGACCCGACGAAGGTGGTGCTGGAGGCGGGCAAGCAGGTTCCCGGGTTTGCGGTGTTGCGCGACGACGGCTCGACCGCAAGCGGTTGCTGGATCTACGCCGGCTGTTTCACCGAGGCGGGCAACAACATGGCGCGCCGCGACAACCACGACCCGGACGAGACCGGTGTTTACCTCAACTGGTCCTGGGCATGGCCGGCCAACCGGCGCATCCTCTACAACCGCGCCTCCGCCGACCTCAACGGCAAGCCGTGGGATCCGAGCCGCAAGCTGATCGAGTGGAACGGCGAAAAATGGACCGGCTACGACGTGCCCGATATCGCGCCGACCGCCAAGCCGCGCGAAGTCGGGCCGTTCATCATGAACCCCGAAGGAGTATCGCGGCTGTTTTCGCGCGGCATGATGCGCGACGGGCCGTTCCCGGCGCACTACGAACCGTTCGAGTCGCCGGTCGCCAACGTGATCGCCCCCAATGTGCGGGGCAATCCGGTCGCCCGCGTCTTCGACGACGACTTCAAGCAGTTCGCAGAGACGGCATCGGCGGAATTCCCCTATGCCGCAACCTCCTATCGGCTGACCGAGCATTTCCACTATTGGACCAAGCACGTCACGGTGAACGCGGTGCTGCAGCCGGAGTTCTTCGTGGAAATTTCCGAGGAACTGGCGGGTGAAAAGGGCATCGCCAAGGGCGACTGGGTGCGTGTCTGGTCGAAACGCGGCGAGGTGAGGGCGAAGGCGGTGGTAACCAAGCGCATCAAACCGCTCATCTGCGACGGGAAGACCGTCCATGTGGTGGGCATCCCGCTGCATTGGGGCTTCACCGGCGCGGCGCGCAAGGGGTTCGGTCCGAACTCGCTAACCCCCGTCGTCGGCGACGCCAATATCGAGACGCCGGAGTTCAAGGCGTTTCTCGTCAACATCGAGCGCAGCACGGCGCCGGTGGCGTAAGGAGGGATAGTGATGTTTGCACCCGTTCCCAACCCCGACACCGCGCCGCAGCAACCGCGCTTCGACGAGAAGGATCTGATGCGGCGGTCGGCATCGACGGTGACGCCACCCACCGAACGCCAGACCGAAGTCGCCAAGCTGATCGACGTCACGAAATGCATCGGCTGCAAGGCCTGTCAGGCGGCCTGCGCCGAATGGAACGATACGCACCAGCCGGTCGGCTACAATGTCGGCACCTATGACAACCCGCTCGACCTGACGCCGGAAACGTTTACCGTCATGCGCTTCACCGAATGGGATAACCCGGATACCGGCAATCTCGAATGGCTGATCCGCAAGGACGGCTGCATGCACTGCGAGAATCCGGGTTGTCTGCTCTCCTGTCCGGCGCCCGGCGCGATCGTGCAGTACTCCAACGGCATCGTCGATTTCGTCCACGAGAACTGCATCGGCTGCGGCTACTGCATCAAGGGCTGTCCATTCAATATTCCGCGCGTTTCGGAAGTCACCCACCGGGCATACAAATGCACGCTCTGTTCCGACCGCATCGCCGTCGGCCAGGGGCCTGCCTGCGCCAAGGCCTGTCCGACGCAGGCCATTGTCTATGGCACCAAGGACGAGATGAAGCAGTGGGCCGAAGGCCGCATCACCGACCTCAAGTCGCGCGGCTTCGAGAATGCCGGCCTTTATGATCCCCCGGGTGTCGACGGCACGCATGTCATGTATGTGCTGCACCATGCGGATAAGCCGGAAATCTATGCCAACCTGCCCAAGGATCCGCATATCAGCCGGGTGGTCGAGGTCTGGAAGGGGACGACCAAATATGCCGGCATGGCGGCGATGGGGCTGGTTGCTGCCGCCGGCCTGCTGCACTACCTGTTCCGTGGCCCGAACGTGGTGACCGAGCGGGATGAGGAAGAAGCCGAGAAGCTCACGGGAGAAGACCGCTCATGAGCCCGACCGAATATGACGTGGAGCGCGGCGACAGCGTCGAGGCGGGAAAGCCGGTGAAGGTCCACCGCTATTCCGGTGGAGCGCGCGTCAACCACTGGATCACCGCCATCAGCCTGGTGCTGCTCGCCCTGTCGGGCATGGCCATGTTCCATCCCTCGCTCTTCTTCCTCTCCGATTTGTTCGGCGGTGGGCAATGGACCCGCACCATCCATCCCTGGATCGGCGTGGTGCTGTTCTTCAGCTTCCTCGGCCTGTTCCTGCGTTTCTGGAGCGCCAACCTGTTCAAGCGCGTCGACGCCGAATGGCTGGCAAAGGCGAACGACGTGCTCGCCGGCAACGAGGAGAAGCTGCCCGAGGTCGGCAAATACAACGCCGGCCAGAAGATGGTGTTCTGGTCGATGTCCTTCCTGATCGTGGTGCTGATCGCGTCAGGAGTAATGATCTGGAACCAGTATTTCGGCATCTACACCACCATCGAGCAACAGCGCTGGGCGCTTCTGGTGCACTCCGTCGCAGCGGTTATCGCCATCTGCGTCTGGATCGTGCACGTCTATGCCGCAATCTGGGTGCGTGGCACCATCAGCGCCATGACCCGCGGCACGGTGACCGGCGGCTGGGCGTGGCGGCATCACCGCAAGTGGCTGCGCGAACTGGTATCGCGGCAAAAGCACAAGTCCTCGGGGACGACCCCGGCGGAATGACGCCAGACATGTTTTAACCGGCAGAATTACCCGCTCTTTCCGAAGAGCCGTTTTCCGGGCATGATGCGGGAATGTCGTTGTTGATCCACGTGGCCCGTCGGGTTCGTGAGGGAGTGATATGACAGGCAAGAGAGAGCTGGCGCCGGATCCAACAGCAATCGGCGACGTATCCTCGCCCCCCTTCGTGCGATTGCCTAACCCTTCAACGCTTTTTTCGGTTCGCGCGTTGCGGTTGCGGCAACTGGCACAAACCAATCCGCTCGCTCCCTATCTTACTTTCCTCGCAGATCTGGCGGATGCGCAGGCCCGGGTGCAGGCAGACCTGCCGCCCTCGGGTGCGCCGGATGCAGAGGCAATCACCCGCGCCCGGGAGTTCGGCATGCCGATCCTCGACCGCGAGTTCACCGCTCGCGATCCGGAACTGGACGCGATCTTTACCCAACTCTTCGATGACACCGGGACGCTCGACATGCCCGCGAGCGCCGTCGCCGCGCTTTCGAATGCCGCTCTCGCGCAAACGGAGCAGCGCGGGGACATGATTGCGGCGGTGTACGCTGGTTTGCTGCCGCCGGATGCCGTGGCCGAGCATATCTACATCTGGCATGGGCTTCAGCTGTATTTCTCCCGCAAGGCGGCGGTACTCGAGCCCAGGACCGTCCGACCGATCGCCGATGGCGTCTGTCCGGTGTGCGGCAGCCAACCCTCAGGCTCGATGGTTGTCGGCTGGGCGGGCGCGCACGGGGCACGCTTCTGTGCCTGCTCACTGTGTAACGTCATGTGGCATTACGTGCGCATCAAATGCATCTGCTGCGGCTCCACCAAGGGCATCGGCTACAAGGAGGTCGAGGGGGGCGAAGGCGCCATCAAGGCCGAGACCTGCGATGAATGCCGGCGCTGGACGAAGATCATCTACCATCAGACCTCGCCGGATGCCGAGCCCGTCGCCGACGATGTCGCAAGCCTTGGCATCGACATCCTAATGCGTGGAGAACCCTATAGCCGCGGCGGTTTTGCCCCGCTGCTTGCTGGCCTGTGAGGGGTGCGATGGAGCAAAAGAATACCGACATCGAGGACGATAGCCTGCAGGCGGCGTTGCGCCAGCTGCCGTCCGTCGACCAGGTGCTGCAATCCGGCGATGCCTGTGAGCCACGGGCCCGCTTCGGGCGCCCCGTAATGACTGACGCGGTACGCCGCGTGCTGGAGGCGGCCCGCGACGAGGTGAAAGCCGGGATCGCTGTCCCCACGATCCCGGACGTCGTGGATCGGGCTGTCGCACTTATGGACGCTGCCGAGCGTTCGAGCCTCAGCCCGCTATTCAATCTTACCGGCACCATACTTCACACTAATCTCGGCCGCGCGATGCTGGCGGAAGCCGCGATCGAGGCGGCAACCGCGGCCATGCGCGAGGCGGTGGCGCTGGAATTCGATTTTGCCACGGGCAGGCGCGGCGAACGCGACGATCACCTGCGCGCGCTTGTTTGCGAACTGACCGGCGCGGAGGACGCAACGATCGTCAACAACAATGCCGCCGCCGTGCTGCTTGTGCTGAACACCATCGCCACCGGCAAGGACGCTGTCGTTTCACGAGGCGAACTCATCGAGATTGGTGGCGCGTTTCGTATGCCCGACATCATGAAGCGTGCCGGTGCCCGACTGGTCGAAGTCGGAACCACCAATCGTACCCACCCGCGAGACTATGCCGATGCGATCGACGGCGAGACCGGGCTGGTGCTGAAGGTTCATACCTCCAACTACCGGATCGAGGGCTTTACCCGCGAAGTGCCGGCGTCGGAGCTTGCGGTGATAGCAAATGCGAAGGGCGTTCCGCTGGTGAACGATCTCGGTTCCGGCACCTTGACGGACCTTGCCGTCTTCGGTCTGGCGCACGAGCCGACCGTCCGCGAGGCGGTGGCCGAAGGTGCGGACATCGTCACCTTTTCCGGCGACAAACTGCTGGGCGGACCGCAGGCCGGGTTCATCGTCGGTCGTCGGGACCTGATCGCGCGGATCAATAAGAACCCAATGAAGCGGGCATTGCGTGTGGACAAGATCAGGATCGCCGCGCTCGAAGCGACGTTGAAGCTTTACCGAAACCCGGACAGGCTCCCCGAACACCTGCCGACGATCCGCGTTTTTTCGCGAACCGCCGACGGCATCAAAGACGCCGCAGGGCAACTGGCTCCGGCATTACAGACTACGATCGGGCCGGACTTCGCGGTGGCGGTCATCGATTGTCAAAGCCAGATCGGTTCCGGGGCCTTGCCGCTGTCCACGATAGCAAGTGCTGGCCTTGCGATCACACCAAGGGACGGGAGCGGTACAGCACTTGCAAATCTGTCTGCGGCGCTACGGCGTCTGCCGATGCCGGTGATCGGGCGGATTGAACGCGGGGCTCTGATCCTCGACCTGCGCTGCCTGGAGGACACAGAACGGTTCCGTGCCAATCTTGCCGGCTTCACCGCTGAGTTGGGGAGACCCGACGATGCTGCGGATCGCTGATCTTTTCACCCGCAAGCCCAAGGCGGGCAACATCGCCGAGGCGATGCAAACCGCACTCGACGCGGCCAAAGCCGGAGACTACGCGACTGCACTGGCTATCTGGGAGCCGCTTGCGCAGGAAGGACATGCCCGTGCGCAGAACAACATCGGCGCCTGCTTTGCCGGCGGGCTCGGAGTAGAGCGTGACACAAATCTCGCCCGCCGCTGGCTGAAACTGGCGGCCGAAGCCGGCGATCCCTCCGGTCAGCGTAACCTTGCATCCCTCCTTTTCAACGGCGACGGGCTTGAACCCGATTGTTCGGAAGCAGCACGGCTCTACCGGCTTGCCGCCGAACAAGGAGATGCGCAGGCGCAGGACATGCTGAGCTGGATGCTGTTGGAAGGTGACGTTATGGTACCCGACGCGGTGGAGGCGAGACAATGGGCGTTGAAGGCGGCCGAAGCTGGCGTTGCGGCGGCCATGACCCGGCTTGGCATGATCCATCACAATGCGCTCGGCGTGCCGCGAGATCAGCAAGCGGCGGCCACATGGTGGAGAAAGGGCGCTGAGGCCGGGGACTTCGATGGTCAAGCCATGCTTGGTGCGGCCCTCCATCTCGGTACCGGTGTCGAGCGTGACCCGGTTTCCGCCCTCGTCTGGCTTTTGCGTGCGCAAAGAGGAGGCAGCAGGCTTGCGGCCCCCTTCATCAAGGCCGCGCGCGATGCTCTTGCCGAGGACGAACAACGCGCAGCCGAAACCGCAGCCGAAAGGACCGAGCCTCGATGATTGTTGGAACAGCAGGTCATATCGACCATGGCAAGACGGCGCTGGTGAAGGCTCTTACACAGGTCGATACCGATCGGCTCAAGGAGGAGAAGGCGCGCGGCATCTCGATCGATCTCGGTTTCGCCTACATGCCACTACCGGAAAACCCGGCGGTCATCATCGGATTCGTCGATGTGCCGGGGCATGAGAAATTCATTCACACGATGCTCGCCGGTGCGGCTGGCATCGATTTCGTCATGTTGGTCGTCGCTGCAGATGACGGCATTATGCCCCAGACGCGCGAGCACCTTGCGATCGTCGATCTGCTCGGAATCACTCAGGGCGTGGCGGTGATTACCAAGTGCGATCTGGTGGATGGGAAACGCATCGCCGAGGTCGAAGCCGCCATTCGCGATGAACTCCGCGCAACGGCGTTAAGCGGAATTCAGATCATTCCCATATCCACTCTGACCGGCTCCGGCGTGCCGCAATTATTGGCTACCCTGGCGCGAACCGCGACCGATTTCCAGCGTCGGGGTGCCGCCGGACGTTTTCGCCTCGCAGTCGACCGCTCCTTCACCATTCAGGGCGCCGGCACCGTGGTCACGGGCTATGTGCTGTCTGGCAAGGTGAAGGTCGGTGATCACCTGACGGTCAGTCCTTCGGGAAAGGCAGTGCGGGTGCGCGCCCTGCATGCCCAGAACCGGGAGAGCGAGATCGGCCTGGCCGGCGATCGCTGTGCCCTCAACCTTGCGGGCGACGGCATCTCCAAGGAAGCCATAGGTCGTGGAGACATGTTGGTGTCTTCCAGCCTGCACGCGCCCACTGACCGTATCGATGCAACACTGCGGCTCCTGCTGTCGGAGCGAAAGACGCTCGGACATTGGTTTCCGGCACGCCTGCATCATGCTTCCGTCGAAGTGGGCGCCCGCATCGTGCTGCTGACCGACGAAGGTCTGCCGCCGGGCGGTGAAGGCCGCGTCCAACTGGTGCTGGACCGACCGATCGCCGCGGCGGTCGGCGATCGCTATATCGTCCGCGACGTGTCGGCCCGGCGTACCCTCGGCGGCGGCCGATTCCTCGACCTGCGCGCTCCGCAACGCAAACGGCGCAGCCAGCAACGTTCTGCCCAACTCGATGCCCAGGCAATCGATGATCCCGTCGAGGCGGCTTCGGCATTGCTTGAAATCGAACCGTTCCATTTCGATGCGGTGACCTTCCTCCGCGATAGAAGTCTCCCGAAGGATGCGCCTGGCTTTGCCCAACTTCTCGGCGCCATTGTGCTGCCGCAC
>JAEWPB010000170.1 GCA_023399465.1 Pseudomonadota bacterium | reverse complement strand
GTTCAATGGTAGAACGGCGGACTCTGACTCCGTTAATCTTGGTTCGAATCCAGGTTCCCCAGCCAATTCTCCCTAAATACCCTTAATTCCTTGATTTTCCAGTCGTGCCGGATATCGTTTTGGCATCATTGGCGACCTGATGCCCAGAACTGTAGCCCACAGGTGATGCCCACGCGAATTATGCGCGGCGGCAACACGGGTGGCAGGCAAGGGCAAGTTCCTCATGGCGGTCCGCCACGACGTCGAAAACCTCACCCGCCGCGGCAATATCTTCTATTGGCGTGCGCGCGTCCCAACCGCCTTCGAGCAGTGCCAACCGGGCAGTCGGCTTTCATTGAGCCTTCACTGTTCTGATCATAAGAAAGCGCAGGCGATCGGCCGCAAGCTTAACATGCTGGTCGCCGAACTGAAGTTGAAGCAGAAGGAACCCATGTCAAAGGCGCAGCTCCAAAAGCTTTGCGAACACGAACGAGACATGATGCTCATGCATCTCGAAGACGTCTCGATGGTAGCGCGGCGCTATGGCCGGCCCGCCGACATTTCAGAGCTGGAAATGGATTTGGAAAATGGATGGGCCTATCGGCTGCTCGGTATGTTCGGGATTACCCATCAACTGACGCTGAAGGACAATTGCCGCGGCTTAGCCTACCTCAGGCAAAACGGAGTTCCCGCCTCCCATATCTTCGCGATCGGCTCCAATTATTTTGAACTGCTTCAAGAGGCGAACACGCGCGGCTTCAAGGCGGGTATTCGAAGATTGATGCACCTCTTCGAAATCAGTCCAAACCCGCTCAACGAGGAAAAGGCCATGAAGGCCTATTTCAGCGGGCGGGCGGAAGCGCTCTTCGATGTCGCGGAACGGCATCCACTCGCCGATCGTGATCTGAGCGAACTCACGGGCGGTTCGGCTTCGAAACTACAGTCTGCGTTCATCAAGGTCGCACCCTTGAAAGCGACGCCGCCATTATCGGAGATCGCAGTTCCCGCTGATGATGTTGTCGAGCCCTCTGCGCCTGAAGTGCCGCCGGTTACTATGCTCGATCTTCCGCCCTCGCCGCGGGCCGCCATCAATGCACCGGTTGAGGAAAACACCCGACCGGTCATTCACCTCGCGGCTTTCGAAGCCGAGTGCGAAAAGCTCGTCAAGAACATGGGGGACGCTTGGGATGAGCCGACCGCCCGCGATGCTCGCGCTCTCGTTCGCATGTTCAAGGGCGTGCTCGAAGAACACGGCGTCGAACACACCGGCCAAATTACCCAGTATCATATCGGCGAGCTTCGCCAGCACTTCAACGATATTCCCGCTCGCTGGGGACAGAGCGCCAGAATGAGGGCGATGTCGGCACCCGAGCTTCGCGCTGAGGGCGAGAGGTTGCGCGAGAAGGCCGGGACGGAGGGCAAAGAGGCGGCCGTGGGCCTTAAAGCAGGCACCATTCGCAAACACCTTGGAAATCTAAACCACTTTCTGAAGCATGTCCGCGGCCACGGATTCGAAGTTGACGATTGGACGTTTGAAGGCTTGAGACCGAAAAAGCCGAAACCTGGCTCTATTCGCAAACAGCAGCACAAGCCCACGCCCGACGAAATCAAACCGATTTTTTCCAGCCCGATCTACACTGGCTCGCTGAACCACGATCGAGGCCGGAAAAAGCCGGGCCCGCACGTCTTTCATGACGCCGCCTATTTCTTGCCGATCATGTTCTCATACCTCGGGGCCCGGCGGCGCGAGTTTGCAGGGCTTGCGTTAGACGATATTGCCGAAGACGATGGCGGCCTGGTGCTGATCCTGCGGACAAACCAATTCCGGCGGCTCAAAACGGAGCAATCAGAGCGGCTGCTGCCGCTCCCGCAAGAGCTGGTTCGCTTGGGCTTCATGGACTATTGCGCTGCGCTCCAGAACCTGGGGTACGAGGCCGTGTTCCCTGACCTCTTCTCCGATAAGACCGCGAACGATCCGGGCGACCGCTTCTACGATGTCTTTGTCCCGATCATGAAGCAGTCCCTCGGAGAGAAGATGTGGGCTCGGGCTTTTCATGCGCTGCGCCACGGCATGGCAGATACACTCCTCCAGGCTGGCGTCCCGCCCGTGGTTATCGACGACATCTCCGGACGGCTGAGCCAAGGGGGCGAGACCAGCCTTCGCTACACCAACCCCGCTGGTCTGCCCTTGATGCGCGATGCTCTCAGCAAGTATCCGATCATCACCGCCGGCATCGAACCGAAGCCTATCAAACTGCTGCCATGGATCGAAAAGCGGCTGCCGCCACCGTGGGCACGCGAGGCAAAGAACGAGGCGAGACGCCGGAAATAATTTCCGACGCCTCCTTCTTCGTTAAGCAGCTTCCCAGACCTGGTTCAGGATACGGGCCGCAAGTGCCGCCTTGTCCTGCGGGAGAAAGCGCCCATAGTGCTTGGCGACCATTTCGGCGGTGTCCTGTATGGCGTAGCTCGCCTGCTCATACGAGCCAGTCTGCTTCAAAATGTGGGTCGCCAGCACGTCACGAACATTATGGGGCCCGTGCGGTAGCAGCCCCTTGATCGCGCCTCGTCCGGTATAGGGGTTGTAGATGCCGTAGCGCTGAATGGTGTGACGCCAGGCCTCGTAGAAACTAGTTGTGTCGTAGGCCGCGTTTGTGCTGGTCGTCTTGACAGTCTTGACGAAGAACGTGCCGGGATCCGCGGCCGACTGCAAGAGCACCGAGCGGTGCCGGTCGACATAAGCGTCGATGTACTTGTAGAGATCCAGGAGGTCCGGAAGCACGAGCCGAAAC
Organism: Pseudomonadota bacterium; assembly: GCA_023399465.1. Classification (GTDB taxonomy): domain Bacteria; phylum Pseudomonadota; class Alphaproteobacteria; order Rhizobiales; family Rhizobiaceae; genus Ferirhizobium. Next base: position 6,959 of record JAEWPB010000170.1, on the reverse strand, counting down.
GGCTTGTCGCCAAAGAAGGACGAGTGTGCGTTCTTGAAGGCGACCGCAGGAATGAAGACCTCCCACCCACCTTCCCGATCACTCCACCGTATTTCGCCGCGCTTCATCTTTTCCAGCGCGCGTTCCGAGCGCGGCATCGAGCCCTTCGGATTGAGCATCAGTTGCCGGAGGTTCTTCTGGCGAAGCCCAAGATGCAACCCCAGCCTCAGCATCAGGAATGATCGGACCGCTTCAGCGGCCGGCCGAGGATAACGATGCTCGTCCGGCATCAGGCGGATGATCTCCTCGGTGATTTTGCGGTACTCGCCAACGGGGCTCGCCGCCTCAAGGACCGGCATGATCGGCTCGAACGGATCGCGATGGACGCGCGCGATCCGCTGGATCTCTTTGACACGGTGGGCAGCATGCTTGTGGAAGTCGTCGCAGGCGCCGTGCCAGTCCGCATTGGCATAGTCGATCTCATTTTGCGAAACGAGGCCGGCAATCGGCTGAACCCGCGCCAGAAGCTCCGGATGCTGCCGAAGCCATCCGGTCCCCTCCTTGGTGATCGCCAAGGCGATCCGCAACATGTCGACTTCCCAAGCGGTGAAAAAGCCGCGGCGCGTCTCCCGCCACTGCAGATACCAATCCCAGACACCGGGGAAAATGAGGAGCCCAAACGTCAACTGCCGGACCGGCACCCCGTAGCCCTTCACCTCTCCATCTCTGGATGCTGCAAGGGCACCGAACATCAGCCCGAGATGCTCGATCTTCTGCGAGGCGGTTTCTTCGCCCCAGACGCCGTTTCGCTGAAAGCCGACCGACGTCAGAGCCGACGTCTTGAAGCGCACCAGGTCGGCCATTTCCATGGCAAGTGACGGTGGCGCTTCTATCACGCCTGACAGCAAGTCAGGATCCTCGACCCAGGTCTGCTCATAGTTCGCAGGAACGACGATCTTACCGTCGCGTGGCGCCCGCCCACCATAGGAGACGCCAGGGAAACGGATGGCGTAGCGTTGCTTGGCAGCGGCAGCCTGGTACTTCCGGTAGTCCGTCGTGCCGCTGATAATGACCCGCCGCACCCAGTCGACAATTTCCTCCCTCTTCTGGAAGGACAGCGTGTTGAAATCCTCAGGCAGATGCCAAGCGATGCGACGCCGCTCCGCGGGCTCTATTCCGGACAGTTCAAACCCTGACGCCGATCGCAAAGGATGTGGAAGCTTGGATTTGAAATAACCGGCCGGAAGCCGGTACCGTCGCTCGATCCGTGACAAGATCTCGAAACTCTCGACAGTCCGGGGCACCTTCCGGCCTTCGATCCAGCTCAAAAGCGTTGTCTTATCCGTAACGTCATCCGGGCCGATGATAGCCCGATGGAGCGTCCAGTACGTTTCGCCATGGCGCCGGAGCTGAAGCTGCAACGCCTCGGAAAAGTCCGCCGGATCTTCGCTGACGTCGAACAGCGCTTCTGGGAATTCGAGACCTGTGCCTGCACCTGCTGCGGTAGCCCCCGATGCTGGTTTGGGCTGGTTCTGGGGCGCGCGAGCTGGTCGCGGACTTGTGGGCACCGCCTTCGTCCTCGGCGTCTTTTGTTTTCGACGGTCTTCGGCGTCTGCTGCCGTGGCTAAGAGGCGCGTGTCCCGGATCCACCGACTAATGGCGTCAAAGGCTGGATCGATCTGACGCGCGTTGCCCGCAAGCAGATTGGTGTCCAGGCCGCAGGCTGCCGCGACAACGTGCCAGTCTGTCCTGCCGCTGGTTCTTGGCGCCGGTCTCCTCGTCTGAATGAGCGAGTGCAAATACCACTTCAGCCGGGGAAGTTCGTCGTCCTTGAAAAGCGGCGCCAGCCGCAGTTGGCAGAAGGCGTCGATCTTGCGTTGAAAGGCTTTGGCAGAAATTTGGTTCATTTCCATTCACGTAGCTGTTGTTGGTCGTTCCCGCAGGCGCGGGGCACGCGAGCTATGCGAATGGAGTTAACCTCCGGTAACCAAGGGTTTCCGGAGGCGAATGGCTTCATAAAAACGATTCAGTTGCAAACGGCGTTTCACGAAGTAACGGGGGGACGAAGTCCCAAATGATAACGCCGTTTGCACAAATAGTTGGTGATCAGGCGGAGCAGATGGCCAGAAATCATCAGCCCCGCAGGTGAGGCTTACTTCGAAAGGGCTGGTCGTCGCGGGCATAGCGATCGACGAGATCATCGAAGACCTCGTCCGCTGCCCGCTCGTCAAAGCCCTGGTCAACCAGAACCCCGACAACTGCGTCGCCCAGCTCCTCTATCCAGTCCTGCCGTCCTTGGTCGAGATAGCTGGTGATCGTCCAGAACAGCATCGCTCGCGCGACGTCGTCGCGATCCGGGCGCCGCTCTGCCCGATGCCGGTCCCTCAGCCGCTGCTGCCGTTCCCTCTGCTTGGCGTTGCGCTCCTCCAAGGTCTGTCGCGCCATGTCATCTTCCCTTGTTTTCGTTGATGGCCCTCTTATGGTCAGAGGACCGGCTGCATGGCGCAAGGCGTTTGTCGCCGAAACGGAATCATTATGTTTTGAATCGGAATTTTCGAGTTTGGAATCGAATGAGCGCAATTTGTTTCAGGTTGCGGGCACGTCGAGACAAGTTGCCGGCAATCTCGCGGCTATGTTGACGGCGCCGGGCGCACAAGGTGCGACCATTCCGATTTCGGGTGAATCGTAAATCTGGACAATCGAAACGTTCGCCCAGAGTTTGGAAACGTTGCCCTGGACTTTCGAATCGTTCGCCCGGAAGTTCGAATCGAATGAGCGCAATTTGTTTCGAGTTGCCGGCGACCTGCATCAGCGCTTTCTAAGATAGATCAACGTGCGGGAGACTTAAGCCTGCTGACCGAGGATCCAACCTTCCCACGTTTTGACATCATCAGCTTCCGGTACCCCTTCGCCCCGTCGGCCATCGACGACGTCGATCATGCCAAGCAGGCCGACCGCCGCGTCGAATCGGTCCTCACCGTCCCTGCCGTTTCCGAAACCATCGCTGATCAGACTTTGGAGTTGGCTACCGTCTACGTGCGGCCTGTTCTCCAGCCACCGAACCAAATGACTTGCCACGGACCGGCGTCCGTCTTGCTGTCGCTTACTCCAAACAGGGCGTCGGGGAATTCCGAGCTGCCCATAGACGTCGCCGGGATACGTCTCGGCGACGACAGTGGCACCCGGTATCATCAACTCATGGAGCGGCCCGTCGAACGGCCAAAGCGATAGCTCCTCCAAGTTCGGCAGGATAATCTCACGCCAGCCGGCCAAGGCGGCCTTGCCTACCTGATTGCCGCCGAGCGTCCAGAACAACATGCAGGCGTCGCCGCGATCGGGCGTCGCCCGTTCGCAGCGGCGCAGAAGATCCCTGGCCGTCAGCCCCAAAGCGTCGAAAAGGTGCTGCCGCTGCGTGCCCCCAGGCCGCATCGGATAAAACGGTCGGTCGATGGAGATTTCGCTGCGATGCTCCGCGACATCGAACCAACGCGCAAACCGTGCGTCCCCGAATGACCGCAAAAAAGAAGGGAAGTCAGGTGTCCCTAGAGTTCTGCCGTAGGCGGCAGGAAGACCGATCGGGAAGTCGAAACCTAATAGCACTGCGGCGTCTGCTCCCATCCGCCGCCGCAGCCGATGTGTAAGGTTCTGCGTGTCGCCGACGGGTTCCGGCGCCGAAAGGGCCCACGTCTCGCCCTGCCGAACCGCCACGCACATCCATCGCTTCTTGGCTTCGATACTCCAGTCGCAATGTGCGATAACCGTCACAGACATCCCGTCCTCCATACCTCGCTCAGGATTTACGAGTCGACGACCAGGATGTCCATGACCGCTGCCCCATCAAGCGCCTGAGCATCGAAGAGGTCACGCACCAGCCGGTCGAAGGCCTGCCGGTTCTCCAAAATCACCTCCGTCGCCCGTGCCTGCGCGAACTCGAGCCGCCGATGCACCCGCTCTGCCAGATCGGCGTCGCGGCTGAGGATCGCGGTCGGGTCCTTGTGTCCGAGGTAGAGCAGCGGATGACGGCCACCGAAGCCGAGTGCCTGTTCCATATCCAGCGCGACACGAGTTGCGCGCGCCAGGTCGCTCTCTTCGGCGCCGCCGGAGCCTGCCGATACGGTCTTGAGCACAATCAGCTCGGCGGCGCGGCCTGCCATCAGCATTGCCAGCAGCCGCCCGTACCAATCTTCGGTATCTGGCGTACTTGTCGCAAAGGTTACCGTGTTGTGGCCGCCGTCCTTGGCGTCGATCGTCAGCCCCTTGATCGACCCGAGCCGCAGAGCGTGATGAACGACCGCATGACCGGACTCGTGGATGGCGAAGCGCCATCGGATATCATACGGGACCGGCGGGCGGTGACCGCGTATGCCCGCTTCGATGTCTGCATATGTGAGGCGGCGCTTTTCGCGGCGAGCTTTCAATCGCGCTTCACGGACGATCCGTTCAATGTCGGCGCCAGTCAGGCCCATTGCTCGTGTTGCCAGACGTCGCAACGCCTGAAGCACTGGATTATCATGCTCGGCCGTCTCTGGCGTGTCGATGCCGCGCTCGCCGTCATCCTCCAGGATGACCTCGATCTCGTCCATCGAGCCGCCAATTTTGGTGTTTCCCGTCATGGCTGACCTCCGATCTGGGTGTCCGACACGGTGACAGCATCGAGGTCGCTGCCCAGATGATGGGCGAGAATGCCGGCGAGGGTCGGAATATCGGGGCGCGGGATCTCGATTTGCGTTTCCAGCCGCCCCGAGCGGCGGATTGCCTCATCGATTTCGTCCGGCCGGTTGGTAGCGCCGATGACGATGACGCCGTCGGTTTTCAGCGCGCCGTCGAGAAGCTCCAACAGCTTGTTGACGCAGGCGTTCCAGTAGTCGGCGTAGGGTCGCGACGCCGAGGCACGCTGACCGATGCCGTCGATCTCATCGATGAACAGGATGGACGGCGCCTGACGTCGGGCCTCGGCGAACGTGTTTGCCATGCGATCGAGCACATCATGCAGATACTCGCCTTGCAGCCAGGTCGAGACGGACGTCACGACCAGCGGCACCTGCAGCGTGTTGCACAAGGCGCGTGCGAAGGTGGTCTTGCCAGTCCCTGGGGCTCCCGAGAGGAGCAGCTTCGTGCTCATCTGCGACCAGGCGAGTTCACCCGACAGATAGTCCGTGAGATCGACTTTCAGGCCGAGCGCCCAATCTTTTGCAGCGCCATAGCCGGTCAGCGTCTCGACACGCAGGACAGGCGGTGCGATCGGCAAAGATGCATCCTCGACGGCCTCCGGCTTGATCACCTCGGCGCCGGTTGGCTTGCTTTTTGATCTTTCTTTGCCCTTGGACGAGGCGGTCGACGTCGACGCCGCGCGATCGCCGCTATTGCCGCCATCCCGCGACGTCTGCTCTCTTCGCTCGCTAGGGCTCTGTGTGATCAGCCGCCGCGAGGCATCAGCCTTGTCTCCGTTCTTGTCATCTTCCCTGTCCTCGCGATTGAGCGCCGCGAGCCCTGAGAGCGCATCGAGGCTAGAGAGGATCGGGCGTCCAGGCCGAATGGCGATAGCCAGATCGTCGAGCGTTAGCGCACCGGCATCGAGTTTCGCGATGCTGCTGTCAAAACGCATGACCACCTCGCTGCCATAGATGGCTTCCAGCAGATCGGCGATCAGCAGGCGATCGATCCCGGCACCTGTCAGCCTGATATCGCAGGTCAGATCGACCTGGTCAGGAACACCATTGTGTGTCTCGGAGACCGCGAGAACCGGTGTGCCATCCGCAAGCGCTCGCAGCAGTTGCTCACGCAACCCCGCACGGCTCGGGCGGTTAGTCTCTCCAGCCGGGACCTGCAAGAAGACGCGTCGGGTCTCGCTGTCTACCCACTTCCAGAGATCGTCGTTGAAGGCAAAATCCGCCGCCACGCCGTTGTAAGGACCGAACGGCACGACGTCAGTGTCTTCGATGAGCTGCGGCAAGGCCCGCTCAAAGCCGTCGGCGAGGACCGCCACCGAGAAGACGGGTGCGGGCTGGCGCAGGACTACGCCCAGATCGCGCAGCGAGACACCTGACTGTTCCATGGCCGCGGCAAGCAACAACAGAGTAGCCATTTGCTTGACGCTGGGCTTGTAACCGGCCTCGGCAACGACACGGACCGCGTAGGCATGTGCAGTGGTGTCAGTAGCGTCGGAGTTTGTCGGATGCCGTCTGAGGTGGCCCGGCCAAACCGGTACGGGCGGAGCAAGAATAGGTCGGCCATGACCGTCTTGCGGCGCCGCGATCAGAAAGCCTGCAAGATGATCTCGCACCCACTGAAGGTCCCGCTGGACATCGCCGCTGAGATGGGATTGATCGAAGACGGGACTGAAGCGGCCGATGACATGACCGTCGACAATAGCGGTCGTCATCGTCAGAAGACCGTTGCGGACCGCGAGACGGCGGACGGCCCGGCGCTCGACATGATGCAGTCGGCGGACCAGGAAGGAGGACAGACGATCCATCAGCGATCCTCCTTCATTGCTGGGTGAACGGAAACAATTTCCGGCAGCACGCCTTGACGCGCGAACGTCCGATGATTGGCGCCTGCCCTCCTGTTGAGGCAGTCGAGAACCAGCCGGCAGGCGGGATCACCGGATTCTGCCAGGCGGCGGAGTGGTTCCAGCACCACGCGCATGTTCGATGACCCCTGCCGGGCAACCGCAAGAGCGAGGCCGATGATCAGAGCTGGGTCGTCCTGCGGACGCGGAGCCACGAGAGGCTGATTGAGCTTGGAAGCTCTCGAGCCGCCCTGTTTGAGGCGGGCAGATGTCGAAGATGCATGGGTGGACGTGATATCTGCAGACATGCAGGATCTCCTTGGCCCTCCGGCTTCAGCGGACGGCGTCTTCTTAAGGATGATGGAACAGGTAGAGGCTGCCGCGGCGTCACGCGCCGCAGCTATGGCCTCATCCGAGCAAAGGCGGGGTCGCCTCAGGCGTCGAGCAGGCGCCGGGCAAAGCCAATGCG
>JAEWPB010000104.1 GCA_023399465.1 Pseudomonadota bacterium | reverse complement strand
CACGACGGTCGAGTACCGGCTGGCCGACGCCAACCAGGCGCTCAAGGATCTCAACAACGGCAAGATCCACGGCCGCGCCGTGCTGATCCCCTGATGGAAAGCGTCCGCCCGGGAGGAAGAGGTCTCTCCGTCCTGACGTAGGGCAGAGAGACCGACCCGGGATGGCTCGCTTGGAAGAAAGGAAGGAGGAGATGATGTGCAGGATGCTGACAACGAACGACCAGGAGCGGTTTACGAAGATCAATCGCTCGGTCCGGATCGCCGGCCATTCGACGAGCATAAGGCTTGAATCGGCATTCTGGGATATTCTCGGCGACATTGCCCGCAGGGAAGGTATGTCGACGTCGAAAATGATCTCCGCGCCCTATCCGGGCCGCAGCGCGTGAGGTTCGCCGGCTGCTGGAGCGGATGAAGACAACCGGTGCGGCCTTGATCCGGCACAAGGCGATCGGCCGGCCGTCGAACAACCGGATCAGTAACGGCGTTCCGGATTATGCGGTGACGCACGTTATGCGGACTTCGGGCCGACCTTGGCGGCGGAGATTCAGGCGGCGGCTGCGGCCGTCGAACCACCTTCCCCGCCCACATGGCTGGCGGCGAAGAAAGACCGCTGCGAGGCCCGGAGCAACGGGCCTCGCTCATTGCGCGCGGCCGGCTACCGGGCCAGCGTTGCAAAATCGGCGTCGAGGCGTTCCTGCGCCTTCTTCGGGTTTTTCGCGGCCTTGGCTGCCTCGAGGTTCGCCGGTGCATCGCCCACCTGTATCAGCGCAACCATGCCCATGCCGTAGTGCGGCGGGCATTTGATGCCGTATATGCCCGGCTTGTCCAAGTTCAGCTTGAAGGTTTCATTGAACTTGCTCTTGAACGCTTCTGCGCCCTCCGGAAGCATTCCCTTGATGCTCTCGACATTGTGGCCCTTGTCGGTCGGGATGAAGGTCACGGTATCGCCGGGAGCGATCTTGAGGGCCGACGGCTCGAACACCATCGCGCCATTCGCACCCTTGTTGAGCATCTGGATCTCGAAATCAGCGGCAAAGCCGGGTGCAGTCATGAAGAAAACTGCTGCGCCTAGACCCAGGCCGAGTTTGATTCCTTTGAACATCGTATTCTCCTGTTAACGGGCAACGCTCAATTGGGGCGTATGCGCCACCGTTACGGGAGTCGGTCGACGCCCTCGTTGATCTTCATCAAAGCGCCGGCCGGCAAGTGGGCAATTTCAATCATTCATGCCCGTGAGCGCCAATCTGCCGCAGGCATTGCCGTTCGGACGCAGACAATGCGCTTTGCCGTACGGTGTACGAATGATCGCCTTCACGATGCCGCCGAGCGGGACGTGCTTGCCGCTCTATCGGCCCCGCTGTAGATTGTGCAAGCAAAGGCCCCAAGACGTTTCACTGACAACAGGCCGTGCGGAGAGGCGAACATGCCTGCCGATCCTGAAAACGAAGGCGAATATGCATCCCCTGCCTGTTCGATGCACGACGTCGATCCGGCATATATGGGGCTCGACCGTGACCGGCTATCCGGCACGGAGGTCGAGGTCTGGCGGCAGGCCGAACGCAAGCGCCTGATCGAGGCGCGGCTCGCCGTTGCCGCAGCCGAGCGGGGCAGGCGTGCGGTTGCAATCGCTGCGAACCTCGACCGGGTGCTGGATCCGTCCCGCGGCCGGGTCATCAGCCTCTACTGGCCGATACGCGGGGAACCGGATCTCAGGGAATGGATGGCATCGGCAACCCAGAAAGGCGCGACCTGTCTGCTGCCTGTCATCGTCGCGAAGGGACAGCCGCTGGCATTCCGGGCATGGAAGCACGGCGATCCACTCGAACGTGGCGTCTGGAACATCCCGTTTCCCGCCAACGGCGAGGCTATGGTCCCCGATGTCGTGATCGCACCTGTGGTCGGTTATGATGCGAGCTGCTACCGGCTCGGCTATGGCGGCGGCTATTACGATCGCACGCTTGCCGCACTTGGCCCGGGCCCTCTCGTGATCGGCGTCGGCTACGATTTCCAGCATATTCCAACGATCCATCCCCAGCCCCACGACATAGCGATGGATATCATCGTGACGGATGAAAAGGTCATCCGCAGATCTGGCGAACGCCGGCGACCATCCACATTTGTCGAGTAATCGCCGGTGGAACCGTGCTATCTCACGCGGCAATGCGCTTGCCCGCCCGTTGGGCAAGTCAGTGGACGGCGAGCGCGAACAACAGTACAGGACACCCGATGCGGTTTCTCTATCTTGCACTTGGCTGGATCATGGTGGCGGTTGCCCTCGTCGGCATTTTCCTGCCGGTGCTGCCGACGACGCCGTTCCTGTTGCTGGCCGCGTGGCTCTTTGCCCGCTCGTCGGAACGGATCGAGACCTGGCTGCTGACCCACCGGCTGTTCGGCCCGCCGCTGCGCGACTGGCGCCAGTACGGCGCCATACCTCGCCGGGCCAAGATCCTTGCCTGCGTGATGATGGCGGCAAGTTTCGCGGTTTTCTGGTGCCGCGTCGCGCCCTCGCCCCTGCTCGCGCTGACGGTCGGTGCCGTACTTCTTGGCAGTTGCACCTTCATCGTCACCCGGCCGGATGGCCCGCGTTCGTGAGGTAAAGCGACGCAGGCTGCCGTCTGCGACATCTCGCGCCGTTCTCGTTGCCGTGTGCCTTGGTCTATAACTCCCTCACATCTTACAGGAGCCCGCCATGTCCGATCGGAACAGCACAGCCGCTGCGCCAAACCGGCCGCTGATGCCGAACGGCGAACCGCTGCCGCAGGATTTCGACGAGAAACTGATCCACACCGTCGTGCACGCATTCTATGACAAGGTGCGCCGGGATGAACTGCTCGGCCCTGTGTTCAACAGCCGGATCCCTGCCGATCAATGGCCGACCCACCTGAACAGGATGTGCGATTTCTGGTCTTCATCGTTCCTGCGGACGGACCGCTATGACGGCCGGCCGCTGCCGCCCCATCTCGGCATCGCGGAACTCTCGGATGCCCATTTCGAGCGCTGGCTGGAACTCTTCCACCAGACCGTCAACGAATGCTGCTCGCCAGCCTCCGCCCGCGGTTTCTATGATCTTGCGCGTCGGGTCGCCCACAGCTTCCGTCTCGCCGTCGCCTTCCACCGTGGCGAAGACACCGTCGGCATCGTCCCGTTCCCCGCTCGCTGAACCGCATTTCCGGAATGACAAAGCGGCGCCCGGAAAGGACGCCGCCTTATTTTGCAGAACGCGCCAGCCGTTAGGCCAGCGTGTAGGCCGTCTTGACCGTGGTGTAGAACTCGGCAGCGTAGCGGCCCTGCTCGCGCGGACCGAAGGACGAGCCCTTGCGGCCGCCGAACGGCACGTGGAAATCGACGCCTGCCGTCGGCAGGTTGACCATCACCATTCCGGCCTCGGCATTGCGCTTGAAGTGCGTCGCATATTTCAGGCTGGTGGTGGCGATGCCGGCCGACAGGCCGAATACCGTGTCATTGGCCGTGGCAAGCGCTTCGTCATAGTCCTTCACCCGGATGACCGCTGCCACCGGCCCGAAGATCTCCTCCCGAGCGATCCGCATCTGGTTCGTCGCCTCGGTAAAGAGCGCCGGCTGCAGGTAGAAGCCCGGCGTTTCGCGCTTCAGGATCTCGCCGCCAAAGGCAAGGTTCGCCCCCTCCTCGCGACCGAGGCCGATATAGTCGGTATCCGTCTTCAACTGCCGCGCATCGACGACCGGGCCGATGTGGGTGCCGGATTTCAGCGCGTTATCGACGGAAAGCGTCTTGAGCTTTTCGGTCAGCGCGGCAACGAACCGGTCGTGGATCCCCTCGGTGACGATCAGGCGGGAGGATGCAGTGCAGCGC
>JAEWPB010000087.1 GCA_023399465.1 Pseudomonadota bacterium | reverse complement strand
GCGTCAACGCCTGCATCCGCTTCGTCGGCTCGCTGCATGCGACCCATGTCGTCACCGTCGAGCACCTGGCTGCGAGGGACGGCCTGCTGCATCCGGTGCAGCAGGCGCTGGTCGACTGTCACGGCTCGCAGTGCGGTTTCTGCACGCCGGGCTTCGTCATGTCGCTCTACGGCCTCTGGCTCAACAACGAACGGCCGTCGCGCGCCGACATCGAGCGGGCGCTGCAAGGCAACCTCTGTCGCTGCACGGGCTACGAGCCGATCGTCCGCGCCGCCGAACAGGTCTCCGCCACCCGCCCGAGCGCGCTCTTCGATCCGCTGGAGCGCGAGCGCGCCGCGATCACCGCCCGGCTTTCGAGCATGGATACCGACGAGACCCTCTGCGTCGTGAAGGACGACGAGCGCTTCTTCGTGCCCGGCAGCGTGGCCGCGCTTGCCGATCTTCTGGCAGCGGAGCCGGAGGCGACGATCGTCGCCGGTAGCACCGATGTCGGCCTGTGGGTGACCAAGCAGATGCGCCCGCTGAACCCGGTGATCTTCATCAATCATCTTGCCGAATTGCAGGCGATCGCCAGCGATGCCGCCGGCCTCATCATCGGCGCCGGCGTCAGCTACAGCCAGGCGCTTTCGGTACTTTCGCGCGACATCCCCGCTTTCGGCAATCTCATCCGGCGCATCGGCGGCGAACAGGTGCGCAACATGGGCACGATCGGCGGCAACATCGCCAACGGCTCGCCGATCGGCGATACCCCGCCACCGCTGATCGCGCTCGGCGCGACCGTCACCCTGCGCTCGAACCGGGGCCGAAGAACCCTGCCTCTCGCGGACTACTTCATCGACTACGGCAAGCAGGACCGCCTGCCCGGGGAATTCGTCGAGAGCATCTTCGTGCCACGTCCGGCTGCCGGCGCGCGCTTCGCCGTCTACAAGATCTCCAAGCGTCGCGACGAGGACATTTCCGCGCTTTGCGGCGCGTTCCATCTGACACTCGACGACCGGAACCGCGTTGCCGACATCAGGTTCGCCTTCAGCGGCATGGCCGGCATCCCGAAGAGGGCGCGGGCTGTCGAGGCCGCGCTTGCCGGCAAGCCGTGGAGCGAGGAGACCATACGCGAGGCCCGCGATGCCTTCGACAGCGACTTCACGCCGCTGACCGACTGGCGGGCCACCGCGCAATACCGTCAACTGGCGGCCAAGAACCTGCTGACCCGCTTTTTCCTGGAGACCTCGGGGAACCCGCAGGAATTGAAGCGCTTTGCCGCTGTGGAGGCGTGAGCCATGGACAAATCGACTTTCGACACCCGTACGACCATCAGCGGCGCCATGCATATGACCCGGCAGCACGATTCGGCGCACAAGCACGTCACCGGCAGCGCCGAATACATCGATGACATTCCGGAACCGGCGGGTACACTGCACGGCGCGCTCGGCCTTTCCGACCGGGCGCATGCCGAGATCGTCAGCATCGACCTTGCCGCGGTGGAAGCCCATCCCGGCGTCGTCCTCGTGCTCACCGGCAAGGATATTCCCGGTGTCAACGACGTCAGTGCTGCAGGCAAGCATGACGAGCCGCTTCTGACCGAAAGCCTGGTCGAATTCCACGGCCAACCGATTTTCGCGGTCATCGCCACCACCCGCGACGCGGCGCGACGCGCAGCGCGCAAGGCACGGATCGTCTATCGCGACATCGCCCACTGGAGCGATATCGACGGGGCGCTTGCCAATGACGCGCCTGTCGTCACCGAGGGCATGACCCTGAAGCGCGGCGCGCCGGAAGACGAGATCGGCAAGGCCGCGCATCGCATCAAGGGGCAGATGCGGATCGGCGGGCAGGAGCATTTCTACCTCGAGGGCCATATCGCGCTGGCGATCCCCGGCGAGGACGACGAGATCACCGTCTGGGCCTCGACGCAGCATCCGAGCGAGATCCAGCATGTCGTCGGCCACGTGCTCGGCGTGCCTTCGAACGCGGTCACGGTGCATGTCCGGCGCATGGGCGGTGGCTTTGGCGGCAAGGAAACGCAGGGCAACCAGTTCGCCGCGCTGGCGGCAGTCGCCGCGACGAAGCTCGGGCGGGCGGTGAAATTCCGACCCGACCGCGACGAGGACATGGTCGCCACCGGCAAGCGTCACGACTTCCGCGTCGACTACGATGTCGCATTCGACAACGCCGGACGCATCCACGCGGTCATCGCCAATTATGCCGCGCGCTGCGGCTTCTCCGCCGACCTCTCCGGGCCGGTGACCGACCGCGCGCTGTTCCACGCGGACTCGAGCTATTTCTACCCGCATGTGAAGCTGACCTCGCAACCTTTGAAGACCCATACCGTTTCGAACACCGCCTTTCGCGGTTTCGGCGGGCCGCAGGGCATGGTCGGCGGCGAGCGGATCATCGAGGAAATCGCCTATGCGCTCGGCAAGGATCCTCTGGAAATCCGAAAGGCCAATTTCTACGGCGAAAAGGGCTCGGGCCGCGACCTGACTCCCTATCATCAGCAGGTCGAGGACAACATCATCGCCCGGATCGTCGAGGACCTCGAAGCCTCGTCGGATTATCAGGCCCGCCGCCGGGCGATCATCGACTTCAACAAGACGAGCCCGGTGATCCGCAAGGGCATCGCACTGACGCCGGTGAAGTTCGGCATTTCCTTCACCCTCACCGCCTTCAACCAGGCGGGTGCGCTCGTGCATGTCTATCAGGACGGCTCGATCCACCTGAACCACGGCGGTACCGAGATGGGCCAGGGTCTCCATACCAAGGTCGCGCAGGTACTGGCCGATGCCTTCCAGGTTGATATCGACCGGGTGAAGATCACCGCCACCACGACTGGCAAGGTGCCGAACACCTCGGCGACGGCCGCATCATCCGGTACCGACCTCAACGGCATGGCCGCCTTCGACGCCGCCCGCCAGATCAAGGAGCGGTTGGTTGCCTTTGCCGCCGGCAAGTGGAACGTTAGCCCGGCGGATGTCGTCTTCCTGCCGAACAGGGTGCAGATCGGCGATACGGTGCTGCCCTTCCCCGAGTTCATCAGGCTGGCCTATTTCGGCCGCGTGCAACTCTCCGCCGCCGGCTTCTACAAGACGCCGAAGATCCACTGGGACCGCGCCACCGGCCGCGGTACGCCGTTCTACTACTTCGCCTACGGCGCGTCGGTATCCGAGGTCTCGATCGATACGCTGACCGGCGAGTATCTGATGGAGCGCACGGATATCCTGCATGATGTCGACCGCTCGCTGAACCCGGCGATCGACATCGGCCAGATCGAGGGCGGCTTCGTCCAGGGCATGGGCTGGCTGACGGGCGAAGAGCTCGTCTACGACGACGCCGGGCGGCTGCGGAC
>JAEWPB010000069.1 GCA_023399465.1 Pseudomonadota bacterium | reverse complement strand
ATCGTATGCCGTCGATCACCTGTCGCTCTATCAGTTGACGATCGAGGAAGGCACCCCCTTCTTCGGCCTGCACAAGGCCGGCAAGCTGATCGTGCCCGATGGCGAGCATTCCGCCGTTCTCTACGAGGCCACGCAGGAAATCACCGCCCGCGAGGGCCTGCCTGCCTATGAGGTTTCCAACCACGCCCGCCCGGGCGCGGAAAGCCGCCATAACCTGACCTACTGGCGCTACGGCGACTATGCCGGCATCGGCCCCGGGGCGCATGGTCGGCTTTCGCGCGGTATCTACAAGCTGGCGACCGCGACCGAGCGCAAGCCGGAAACGTGGCTGGAACTGGTGGAACGCGACGGACACGGCATGATCGAGCAGGAACTGCTCGGTTGCGAGGAACAGGCCGACGAGCTGCTGCTGATGGGGCTGCGCCTCAGGGAAGGCGTCGACCTTGCCCGCTGGCAGCAGCTTTCCGGCCGCGATCCGGATGCCAAGCGGGAGGAGATCCTGCTCGAGCACGGCTTCATCGAGCGGCTCGGCAATTCGCGCCTGCGCTGCACCCCCTCCGGCATGCTGATCCTCGACGCGGTCGTCGCAGACCTCGCCTGCTGACCGATTTCAGCCGTCCTAGCCCTTACTGCGCCGCTTTGACGCGGCGCTTCAGCCATCCGAGCGGCCGGCCGTCGATCGCTGCCAGCCCGAGCGCAATCAGCGCCATCCCGGCAAAGTGCTTGGCCTCCAGCCGCTCGCCGAGAACCAGCGTGCCAAGCAGGATCGCGCTTACCGGAATGAGAAAGGTGACGAGCGACAGATTGGTCGCGCCGGCGGTCGCCAGAATGCGGAAGAACAGCAGGTAGGCGAGCGCAGACGACAGCAGGGCGATACCGAATATCGCCCCCCAGGTGGCGGCGCCCGGCATCGCCAGCGACCAGGGGTGATCGACCAGCAGGGCAATCGGCAGGAGCATGAGCGTCGATGCGGTCACCTGCCCGGTCGCCGGGATCATCGGCGGCAGACCCATGGCGTGGAAACGCCGCCCGTAGATGCTTGCAATCGAATAGGACAGCGCCGCACCGAGCACGGCGAGCGGCGCCAGAACGCTGCCCACAGACCCGGCAGCCGCTGCAGGCCCGATCATGATCGCAACGCCGGTAAAGCCCACCACAACACCTGCCAGCCGGTTGCCGGTCATCTTCTCATCCGTGGCCAACAGATGGGCGACAATCACCGTGAAGAGCGGGGTCGTGGCATTGAGGATAGACGCCAGACCGCTGGCGATCTGTGTTTGCCCCCAGACGATCAGCGAAAACGGGATGACGTTGTTGAGAAGCCCCATGCCGAAAAATGCAGCCCAGATGCTACGCCCGCGCGGCATGTGCAAGCCCATGATACGCACCAGAACAAGCAATGCCGCGGCGGCGATGCCTACCCGCAAGGTGACGATGGTGAAAGGCGGCAGCTCTCGGACTGCCATGCCGTTGAAAAGGAAGGACCCACCCCAGAGCACCGAGAGCACGATCAACATGCCCCACTCTGCGACGCCCATTTGCTTCGTGCTCATTTCGCATCCTCACTCCATTTGGGCAATGAGTACAACCGCACAGCGATCTTGGCCATCCGATTCTTGCGAGGGCATTCAAGTCGCTTTGCGTCATTCCCGCAACAACGAAAAACCGGCCCGCACGAGGCAGGCCGGTCATATAGGACGTACGGGATATATTACTCGTTGATCAGCCGCTTCAGAAGCTCGACCTCATGCGACAGCTTGGTATCGGCGGCAATCAGCTCCTCGATCTTGCGCACGGCATGCAGCACCGTGGTGTGATCGCGCCCGCCGAAGCGGCGTCCGATTTCCGGGAACGAGCGCGGGGTCAGCGTCTTCGACAGATACATCGCGATCTGGCGCGGCTTGACGATCACCCGGGTGCGGCGGTTGGAAACCAGCTCCTGGCGCGACACGTTGTAGTGGCGGGCGACGATGCGCTGGATGTCCTCGATGCGCACCCGCTTCGGCTCGCCGGAGCCGACGAGGTGGGAAAGCAATTCATCGACGCGATCGATGGACAGGTTCGGCTCGAAGGAGCGGCGGAAGACCAGCTGGTTGAAGGCGCCTTCGAGTTCGCGGCCGCTGGCCGTGACGTTGCGGGCGACGTGGGTCAGGATATCTTCCGGAATTTCCAGCGACGGGTCGTCCTTGCGGGCAACGTCGAGACGACGCTGGAGCATTTCCTCGCGCATTTCGAAGTCGGGCGCCTCGAGTTCGATCGCCACGCCACCCTGCAGACGCGAACGGACGCGCGGATCAAGCGATTCCAGTTCCCACGGCGCGCGGTCGGCGGCAACGACGACCTGCTTGGCGCTGTCGAGCAGCATGTTGAGCAGGTGGCAGAACTCGTGCTGGATCATCTTGCCCTGCAGGAACTGCATGTCGTCGATGATCAGAAGATCGATGTTGCGCAGCGAGTCCTTCAGCGTCAGGGCGTCGTTGTCGCGGATCGCGGTAGCGAAGCGCCACATGAAGTATTCCGCCGTCAGGTAGACGACGCGAGGCGCACGCGGGCTCTGTACCGCGGCATTGGCGACCGCCTGCAGCAGATGGGTCTTGCCGAGGCCGACGCTGGCATGAACGAACAGCGGGTTGAAGCGCACCGCGCCGGAACCGGCTTCGGCGATGGTCTTGGCGGCGGCGAGCGCCACGCGGTTCGACGGACCTTCCACGAAGGTGTCGAAGGTGTAGCGGCTGTCGAGCGGCGAACCGAAGAGCGGCGCGCCCGAGGCTGCCGGACGCGGCGCGGCTACCGGCGGAATGGCCTGGCCGACCGGCTGGGCGGCCGTACGGCGCGGCTGCTGGGCCGTGGCGGTCTCGGTAGCCGGCGCATGATCGTCTGCCTGGCTACGAACATTGCGGGCAGCAGTGCGCACGACGATCTCGACCTTGAGGATCTCGGCATCTTCGGCCTGGAAAAGCTGCGTGATGAGATCGAGATAGCGGTTGTTGATCCACGACTTCAGGAACGTCGTCGGAACCGAGAGGCGCACGACGCTCTTGGACATCGTGTGCAGCTTCAGCCGCGCGAACCAGCTCGCATAGACTTCCGGTCCAACCTGCGCCTTCAAGCGTGCGCTGACACGCTCGAAAAGTGCGTTATGCCTTGCATCCGCGTTGTCACCCGCCGCATCGGAGCAAACATCCTTGATGACCTGTCGCGCATTGTCCCCGACTTCCAACGCACCGGCCCTCATTGTGTTGTTTTGCATATCGCCGCCTTCCACATTTTCATTTCTTGGCGGGCGGTGGCTTCATCCAGCGCCCGAACATGTTTCTTCATTAAGCCGCGCTGCCGGTGCACCCTTCGGAACATCTACAGCGCTTTTTGAAAACCCCTCCGGGCTGCAAGCCAAATGCAACGTCGAAGAGCCTTGCATGGGCAAGAGCGGTCAGCTCCTGTCCATTTCCGGGATCGCTCCCGCCACGATCCTTCAGGCCTGCCTCGCAACGAGCCCGCGGATGCTTATGTATGTCATTGTCCCCTACTGCCCCGGCCAGGAAGCTCCTGACCACATTCGCGCAGCGTACATCGCTCTCCGGCTGAATCTCTTTAGCCGCGTAAAGACATGAACACTGCTTGAAAACGCGAAACCATCGTTCCGCTCAAGGGACACAAAGACAACCCGCTGCCTGCGTGGCAGTTTTAGGCCAGCCCTTGCAGATTGTCCGCGCCCCCTGTTGAGAGGCATTTAGGCAGGATCAAATGCCAAGATCAACAGTGAATTTTACGCAAAATTAAGCGCCGGGCATTGACTCCCGTAACGTAATTTGAGTGACGCAACCGTGTTTATGAAGAATCGCTTTTGAATCAAGGGGATTCGAATTTTCCCGTTTCGCGATCAGGCGGGAAGACAAAGAAAATAAAAAAGCACTTGACTCAAAAGTAGTAGGGACAGCGCCGCCGCAAGCTCGACACGACAACCGGAACCTCGCGTAAATAGCTGTTTTTACACAGTTTTTTGTGTCACGCGGATGACATGTCCTGGCGGCCCGGAATTAGCCAAATGACTTAGATAATCTTGGAGGATCTTGAATCCAAAAAGCCCGGTCCAGGGACCGGGCTAATCAATTGAGCAACTAAACCGTGTAATACTTAGGCCGACAGCGCCTTTACACGCTGCGCAAGACGCGAGACCTTGCGGGAAGCGGTGTTGCTGTGCAGAACGCCCTTGCCGGCTGCGCGCTGCAGTTCCGGCTGAGCGGCCTTCAGAGCGGCCTGTGCGGCAGCTGCATCACCCGATGCGATGGCTTCTTCGACCTTGCGAACGAAACCGCGAACGCGCGAACGACGAGCCTTGTTGACTGCGGTACGGCGAGCGATCTTGCGGGTCGCCTTCTTCGCCGAAGTTGTATTGGCCATGGATGCCTCTCTTCGAAATCTAACCAAACTCCGCCATCGCCGTCGGTCCTGCGACCATTCTCATCAGCAATACGGGAGCATTCGCGGAAAACCGGGCGGCTTTCCAAACCGTGGGCGGCATATAGCTGGAATGGATCGTGCCGTCAACGCGCATTTGCCTCGAACGGCCAAAGATTTCCAGAATCGCCACCCGTCTGCCGTCATCGGTTGCGAAACGCCGGCTTGCGCTTCTCGGCGAAGGCCGCCATCCCCTCTTTCTGGTCGGCAGTGGCAAACAGCGAATGGAACTGCCGGCGCTCGAAACGCAGCCCTTCGGCAAGCGTCGTCTCGAAAGCGCGATTGACGCTCTCCTTCGCCATCAGCACCGAGGGCAGCGACAGCGACCCGATGCGGGCGGCAGCCGACAAGGCTTCCTCGAGCAGTTTGTCGGGGGCGACGACGCGCGCAACCAGGCCGGCGCGCTCGGCTTCCGCCGCATCCATCATCCGGCCGGTCAGGATCAGGTCCATCGCCTTCGCCTTGCCGACGGCGCGGGTCAGGCGCTGCGAACCGCCCATCCCGGGAATGACCCCGAGCGTGATCTCCGGCTGGCCGAACTTGGCGGTCTCCGAGGCGATGATGAAGTCGCACATCATCGCGACCTCGCAGCCGCCGCCAAGCGCAAAGCCGCTGACCGCCGCGATCAGCGGCTTGCGGAAGCCCGCAATCTCCTCCCAGCCGCTGATGAATTCGCCGAGGAACATGTCGACGAAATCCAGCGACTGCATTTCCTTGATGTCGGCGCCGGCCGCGAAGGCCTTCTCGGAACCGGTCAGCACCACCGCGCCGATCAAGGGATCCGCCTGGAATGCGGCGAGCACCTGTTGCAG
>JAEWPB010000063.1 GCA_023399465.1 Pseudomonadota bacterium | reverse complement strand
CCCTCATCTACCGTACCGTTGTCACATGTCGACCACGGATCCATTTGCCGCGATTGCAGACCAGAACCGGCGATATTTGCTGGAAGAACTGCGACGCGCGCCCAGAACCGTGAACGAACTGGCAAGCGGCCTGCCGATCAGCCGGCCGGCAGTATCGCAGCATCTCAAGGCGCTGCTCGACGCCAAGCTGGTATCGGTGTCATCGGAGGGAACCCGGCGGATCTACTCGGTAAACCGCCGCGGCTTCGACGGTCTCAACCTGTGGCTTGACCAGTTCTGGTCCTAGCGCTCGTCCTGAAGGGCGGGAATTTCTGAGGAAACAGGAGCGACGATCGGCTCCTCGATGGTGGCCCATCGGGCCACCGGGGAAAGTGAGTACCCAACGCGCATTGTCCGAAGAATATCAGGGCACTGAATCCTGGTTCTGTTCGGTATGCAGAGTAGTCTTACTGCAGGCTTCGGGTACTCCGTTCTTGGGTGAAGAAATCCTGATGGATTGACGTCAGTGCTTGGTAGAGGCTCTCAGGCGCTCCATCTCATCCTTGATCCGCAGCTTGCGGCGCTTGAGCTCGGCGATTTCCTGATCGTCGACGGAGGGCGACGTCAAGGCAAGGTGCAGCTCTTCTTCGAGTGCAACATGCTTTTTTTCGAGCGAAGCAAGATGAGCCTGAATGGTCATTTGTCACGTCCTTCCTTACATCCCTATCCCGGCCTTTGACGCCGGGATTCCAGGTTTCAACACCGGCACTCTGCCACGTCCATCCTGCTTTGTCGAAGGCGAAAAATTGACGCATCCGGGGCAAATTCGTGATCGTAACCAACTTCCCGTTTTATGCTTTTGGTGGTAGGAGCTTGGCAAATCATCCGCAACCGGAAGAGACTGTCCGAAGCAATAACGGGGTGGCGAAATGGCCGATCAGGAACAGGCGGAGATCAGACTGATGGTGGCACGCCTTCGCCAGGAGCACGAAGATTACGATGCGGCGATCAACGCCATGATCGAAACCGGCTGTGACGCATTGCGCATCCAGCGGATGAAGAAAAAGAAGCTGGTACTGAAAGACAAGCTGTCGCAGCTTGAGGACCAGATCATTCCGGATATCATAGCCTAAGCCAAGGAGATGTCTTCATGACGTCAGAACGACCGCCCGTGGCGATCATCATGGGCAGCCAGTCCGACTGGGAAACCATGAAGAACGCCGCCGACACGCTCGAAGCCCTCGATGTCGCCTATGAGGCGCGCATCATCTCCGCCCATCGCACCCCCGACCGCCTGTTCGACTTCGCCAAGGGCGCCCGCAACGAAGGCTTCAAGGTCATCATCGCCGGCGCCGGCGGTGCGGCCCACCTTCCCGGCATGGCCGCCTCGATGACGCCGCTGCCGGTGTTCGGCGTGCCGGTGCAATCGAAGGCCCTTTCCGGCCAGGACAGCCTGCTGTCGATCGTGCAGATGCCGGCAGGCATTCCGGTCGGCACGCTTGCCATCGGCCGGGCCGGCGCGGTCAATGCCGCGCTGCTCGCCGCCGCCGTACTGGCCCTTTCCGATGACGATCTCGCCGATCGCCTTGACGAATGGCGTGCGCGCCAGAGCGCCGCCGTCGCCGAATATCCCATGGACGAGCCTGCATGACCCTGAAGACAATCGGAATAATCGGCGGAGGCCAGCTCGGCCGGATGCTCGCCATGGCCGCCGCCCGCCTCAGCTACCGGGTCGTCGTCCTCGAACCCCAGGCTGACTGCCCTGCGGCCCAGGTCGCCAATCGCCAGATCGTCGCCGCCTATGACGACCCCGCCGCACTTGCGGAACTTGCGGCCGCTTGCGACGTCGTGACCTACGAATTCGAGAATGTCCCGGTCGCGGCTGCCGAAGCGCTCGCCCGCGACGTCACCGTCTATCCGCCACCGAAGGCCCTCGAAGTGGCGCAGGATCGCCTCGTCGAGAAACGGTTCCTCAATGCCTGCGGCATACCGACCGCAGCGTTTCGTGCCGTCGACAGCCAGGCCGACCTGGAGGCCGCACTCGCCGAGTTTGACGGAAAGGGCGTGCTGAAGACCCGACGCCTCGGCTACGACGGCAAGGGCCAGCGCGTGTTCGCGTCCGCCGGCGACAGCCCGGAAGGCGCGTTCGATGCGCTCGGTGGCGTGCCGCTGATTCTGGAGAGCTTCGTCGCCTTCGAGCGCGAGATCTCGATCATCGCCGCCCGCAGCCCGGAAGGCCTGGTCGCCTGCTACGATCCGGCGGAAAATGTCCATCTCAACGGCATCCTGCATACCTCGACGGTCCCCGCCCGAATCGGCACCGATACCGAGGCCGCGGCGCATGACGACGCCGAGAAGCTGCTCAAGGCACTCGATTACGTCGGCGTCATCGGCATCGAGTTCTTCATGCTTCCCGATGGCAGCCTGGTTGCCAACGAGATCGCCCCGCGGGTGCACAATTCCGGCCACTGGACGGAGGCCGCCTGCGTCATCTCGCAGTTCGAGCAGCATGTTCGCGCCGTGACCGGCCTGACGCTCGGCAATCCGATGCGGCACTCCGATTGCGTCATGACCAACCTGATCGGCGACGACATCGATCAACTCGGCGACTGGCTGGCGCGCAACGAGGCGATGGTCCACCTCTACGGAAAGACCGAAGCGCGACCGGGTCGCAAGATGGGGCATGTCACCGAATTGACTCGGTAATTCCTTCCGGCAACAATGCTGGAAAACCGCCCGCACCCCAGCAAATGCGGCCAACGGCGGTTGACACGATTGGACCAACGGGGTATTTGCCTGCCATCCAAAAGAGCGCGCCCCGCGGCGCGCTTTTGATTGTTAAAGATGCCGGGCGAATGAAGAATTCCCCGCCAACCATGCGGATCGAAAAATGAAGATCAAGAATTCGCTCAAGTCGCTCAAGGCTCGTCATCGTGACAACCGTCTGGTTCGTCGCAAGGGACGCATCTACATCATCAACAAGCTGAACCCGCGCTTCAAGGCTCGTCAGGGCTGATTGCCCTCGTCGGCCCGGCTTCGGTGAGCGCATCACTGCGCACTGCCGACGGGTTTTTCCGCATTCCCATGCGATTGCGGAAAATTCAGTTTGATCTTCGGCGCTGGCGAATTATCATGTTCGCCATGCGCTGTTTTCGTGTCTTGACCACGCTGCTGGCAGTCGGCCTGATCGCTCCTCTCGCGACGGCAACGATCTCACATGCCACCGAAAAGCTGGTCGAAGACAACAGCAGGTCCACCACCCTCTCCCGGACAGAACGTCTGAACCAGTTGTTCAGCGACCTGAAGCGGCAGCGTGATCCGGACGCCGCAAAGACCACCACCGAACTCATTCGCACCGAACTCACCGATTCCGGCAGCGCCACCATCAACCTTCTGATGCAGTGGTCGGACGAGGCCGTGCGCAACAAGCGCAATGACGCCGCTCTCGACTTTCTCGACCAGATCACCATCCTGAAGCCGGACTTTGCCGAAGGCTGGAACCATCGCGCAAAACTGCATTTCCTGATGGGGAACAAGCGCAAGGCGATGGCCGACCTCAACCAGGTCCTCGCCATCGAACCGCGCCACATCGGCGCGCTGTCCGGCCTGGCGACCATCCTGGCCGAACGCAGCAACGACGAACTTGCGCTGAAGGCCTGGGAGCAGTTGCTCGAGGTTTACCCGGCGGACCGCCGCGCCCAGGAGCAGGTCAGCACGCTTGCCGAAAAGATTGCCGGTCGCGGCATCTGACCGGATACGCCGGCGCACCCCCCTCTCCACGAAAAAAGCCCGCGACATGCGGGCTTTCGTCATTCCAGGGTGGTGTTCGTTCAGACGCCGCTGAGGCCGTCGGAGCTGATATAGGCGATCCGGAGCATGTTGGTTGCGCCGGGGGTGCCGAGCGGCACGCCGGCCGAGATGATCACCCGGTCGCCGGGCTTGCCGAAGCCCTCGGAAGTGACGATCCGGCAGGCGCGGTTGACGATGTCGTCGAGGTCGGTGGCGTCGCCGGTGACGACGCAGTGCAGGCCCCAGACCACCGACAGCCGCCGCGCCGTCTTGAGGATCGGCGACAGCGCCAGAATCGGCACCTGCGGCCGCTCGCGCGCGGCCCGCAGGCCGGTGGTGCCCGACGAGGTGTAGCAGACGATCGCCGTCAGCTTCAGCGTCTCGGCGATCTGCCGCGCCGCCAGCGAGATGGCGTCGGCGCCGGTCGCCTCCGGCAGCGGCCGCTGGGCGTAGATGATGCCGGAATAATGTGGGTCGCGCTCGACCGTGCTGGCGATCGACGCCATCGTCGCCACCGCCTCGACCGGATAGTCGCCGGAGGCGGATTCGGCCGACAGCATCACCGCGTCGGCGCCCTCGAACACTGCGGTGGCGACGTCGGAAACTTCCGCGCGCGTCGGCACCGGCGCCGAGATCATCGATTCCAGCATCTGGGTGGCGACCACCACCGGCTTGCCGGCGCGGCGGCAGGCGCGGATCAGCTGCTTCTGCAGCCCGGGCACCGATTCCAGCGGCATCTCGACCCCGAGGTCGCCGCGCGCCACCATCAGCGCGTCCGACAGCTCGATGATCTCGTCGATGCGCTCGATCGCCTGCGGCTTCTCGATCTTCGACATCAGCCCGACCCGGCCGCGCGCCACCTTGCGCACCTCGGCGAGATCCTCCGGTCGCTGGATGAACGACAGCGCCACCCAGTCGACCTCGTCGGTCGCCAGCACCGCGTCGAGATCGGCGCGGTCCTTGTCGGTGAGCGCACCGACGCCGAGCAGCGTATCCGGCAGGCTGACGCCCTTGCGGTCGGAAATCCTCGTGCCCGAGATGACGGTGCAGACGATACTCTTACCGTCGCAGGCGACCGCGTCGAGATGCAGCTTGCCGTCGTCGATCAGCAGCCGGTGGCCGGGCTTGACCGCTTCCAGAATTTCAGGATGCGGCAGGTAGACGCGGGTGTTGTCGCCGGGGATGTCCTGGTTGTCGAGGGTGAAGGTCTGGCCGACCTTGAGCTCGACCTTGCCGTCGGCGAACCTGCCGACGCGCAGCTTCGGCCCCTGCAGGTCGGCGAGGATGCCGATCGGCCGGCCGCAGCGCGCCTCCACCGCCCGGATCCGCTCGATCAGGCCGCGCATCACCTCGTGGCTGGCATGGCTCATGTTGATGCGGAAGAGGTCGGCGCCGGCTTCATGCAGCTTCTGGATCATCGCCTCGTCGGAAGAGGCCGGGCCGAGCGTGGCGAGGATTTTTACTTTGCGATTCCGCTTCATCAATTCTGGCTTTCCTGCGTCCCTGGGGTGTCGGACAGCTGAA
>JAEWPB010000056.1 GCA_023399465.1 Pseudomonadota bacterium | reverse complement strand
CGTCGTGGCCGATTGGCCCAGCGCCACATAGCCGAGGCCCACCCGGCGCAGCGTCTCCAGCTTGTGCCGGATCGGCGGGACCGCCTCGAACAGCTGGGTGGCCTCGTCGATCGTCATCGCCAGGATGTCGGCGATCGACTTGTCCTTGTAGGTGATCTCCAGCGTGGAGCGCTCGAACCGCTTGCCCTTGCACACGTCGCACTGGACGTAGACGTCCGGCAGGAAGTGCATCTCGATCTTGACCACGCCGTCGCCCTGGCAGGCCTCGCAGCGCCCGCCCTTGACGTTGAACGAGAAGCGACCCGGCTGGTAGCCGCGCGCCTTGGCCTCCGGCAATCCGGCGAACCAGTCGCGGATCGGGGTGAACGCGCCGGTATAGGTGGCAGGGTTGGAGCGCGGCGTGCGGCCGATCGGCGACTGGTCGATGTCGATCACCTTGTCGATATGCTCGAAGCCGTCGATCCGGTCGTGTTCGGCCGGAATTTCGCGCGCGCCCATCACCCGGCGTGCCGCCGCCTTGTAGAGCGTCTCGATCAGGAAGGTCGACTTGCCGCCGCCGGAAACACCCGTAACCGCGGTGAAGATCCCGAGGGGGATCGACGCGGTGACATTCTTCAGGTTGTTGGCGCGGGCGCCGATAACCTTGATTTCCTTGCCCTTCTTCGGCTTGCGCCGCTCGGAGGGCACCGGCACGCCCATCTCGCCGGACAGATACTTGCCGGTCAGCGACTTCGGATTGGCCATGACCTCGGCGGGCGTTCCCTGCGCCACCACCTGGCCGCCGTGAATGCCGGCCGCCGGGCCGATGTCGACGACATAATCGGCCGTCAGGATCGCGTCCTCGTCGTGCTCGACCACAATCACCGTATTGCCGATATCGCGCAGGTGCTTCAGCGTCTCGAGCAGGCGGGCATTGTCGCGCTGGTGCAGGCCGATCGACGGCTCGTCGAGAACATAGAGCACGCCCGTCAGTCCCGAGCCGATCTGCGACGCCAGCCGGATGCGCTGGCTCTCGCCGCCCGAGAGCGTTCCGGAGTTGCGCGACATGCTGAGATAATCGAGGCCGACATCATTGAGGAAGCGGAGCCGGTCACGGATCTCCTTGAGGATGCAGACGGCGATCTCGTTCTGCTTGGCCGACAGCTTTTCCGGCAGCACGTCGAACCAGTCGCGCGCCACCCGGATCGACATGTTGGTCACTTCGCCGATATGCAGGCCGTTGATCTTGACCGCCAGCGCCTCGGGCTTGAGGCGATAGCCGCCGCAGGACGGGCAGGGCGCCGCCGACATGAACCGATCGATCTCCTCGCGCGCCCAGGCCGAATCCGTTTCCTTCCACCGGCGCTCGAGGTTGGGCACGATGCCCTCGAAATTCTTCGTCGTCGTATAGGACCGCGCGCCGTCGGCGTAATGGAACTCGATCTTCTCGTCGGTGCCATAGAGGATGGCCTTGCGCGCGGCCTCGGGGAGCGCGCTCCAGCGGTTGCCGAGCTTGAAGCCGAAATGCTTGCCGAGCGCCTCGAGCGTCTGGTTGTAGTAGGGCGAGCTCGATTTCGCCCAGGGAGCGATAGCCCCGTCGCGGAGCGTCATTTCGGGCTCCGGCACGATCAGGTCCGGATCGATCTTCTGCTGCGAGCCGAGGCCGTCGCATGTGGGGCAGGCGCCGAAGGGGTTATTGAACGAGAACAGCCGCGGCTCGATCTCCGGAATGGTGAAACCTGAGACCGGGCAGGCGAATTTTTCCGAGAACATGACCCGCTCATGGGTCTCGTTCAGCGACTTGTTGGCCGATCCGCCAGCGGAGGTTTCCGCGGCCGGCAACGGCTTGTCGGCAAATTCCGCGATCGCCAGGCCGTCAGCGAGCCGCAGGCAGGTCTCGAGGCTGTCCGCCAGGCGCGTTGCAAGATCAGGGCGGACCACGACACGGTCGACGACGACATCGATGTCGTGCTTGTACTTCTTGTCCAGCGCCGGGACGTCGGCGATCTCGTAGAACTGGCCGTCGACCTTGACGCGCTGGAAGCCCTTCTTCATCAGCTCCGCCAGTTCCTTCTTGTATTCACCCTTACGGCCGCGAACGATCGGAGCGAGAATATAAAGTCGGGTGCCTTCGCCGAAATCGATGATGCGATCGACCATCTGGCTGATCGTCTGGCTTTCGATCGGCAGGCCGGTCGCCGGCGAATAGGGCACGCCGACGCGCGCGAACAGCAGGCGCATGTAGTCGTAGATCTCGGTGACCGTTCCCACGGTCGAGCGCGGGTTGCGCGAGGTCGTCTTCTGCTCGATGGAGATCGCCGGCGACAACCCGTCGATCTGGTCGACCTCGGGCTTCTGCATCATCTCCAGGAACTGGCGCGCATAGGCCGACAGGCTCTCGACATATCGGCGCTGACCCTCGGCATAGATCGTGTCGAAGGCAAGCGAAGACTTGCCCGAACCGGAAAGCCCGGTCATGACGATCAACTTGTTGCGTGGAAGATCAAGATCGATGCCCTTGAGATTGTGCTCGCGCGCGCCACGGATGGAAATGGTCTTCAGTTCACTCATCTTGCTCAAGCTCTAGTCCGCTAACCAGCCCCTTATTTAGTTATGCTTGGCTCGGTGTCGAGGCGAAAAACGGTTTCGGGGCTGCGGTTTTTCGATTCGGTTGACAGCATGGTACGGATTTACTAGAACAAATAAAGAACAAATTCCTTGTGGATTTCGCCACTGCCGTTCGCACGGCTGGCCGGCGATGGGCTAAGGTCGTTCTTCAGATTTTTTTGGACCGCGCTGGCGGCGCGGAAGACAGGGTGAGTGATATGGCTGGTAGTGTGAACAAGGTAATCCTGATCGGGAACGTGGGCGCGGATCCGGAAATCCGCCGCACCCAGGATGGCCGACCGATCGCGAACCTGCGTATCGCGACCTCGGAAACCTGGCGCGACCGCAATTCCGGCGAGCGCCGTGAAAAGACCGAATGGCACACCGTCGTGGTCTTCAACGAGGGCCTGTGCAAGGTCGTCGAGCAGTATGTGAAGAAGGGCGCCAAGCTCTACATCGAAGGTCAGTTGCAGACGCGCAAGTGGCAGGACCAGAACGGCAACGACCGCTATTCCACGGAAGTGGTGCTGCAGGGCTTCAACTCGACCCTGACCATGCTTGACGGCCGCGGCGAGGGCGGCGGCGGCCAGGGTGGCGGCAATTATGGCGGCGGCGGCAGCAGCCGCGGCGGCAACGACTTCGGCGGTGGCGGCTATGGCGGAGACGATTACGGCCAGTCGTCCTCCGGCGGCGGCCAGAGCCGTGGCGGCAGCACCGGCGGCGGCAACTTCTCGCGCGATCTCGACGACGACATTCCGTTCTGATTGTCCGATTGAACCGATAGCAAGACAGCGGAGACCGATCTGATCGGGCTCCGCTTTTTCGTTTCTACGCGGCGGAGAGCCACGTCTGCACAGGATAGCGCCGCTGGCATCCATGTAACCAGATCTGGGTGTGATTGCTCACCCTCGTGCGGGTACGCTCCCGGTGGCAGATGCGGGATCCAGGATGCTGAGACGCCTGTGACGTCATTCCGCAGCGCCGGAAACCGGCATGAAGGGCGAGCGCGCCAACGCCTTCTCAGCCGTCACCTAAACTTTCCGGTTGAAATTTAAGGTTTAATTTCTTGTTTGCAGATACCCAAGCACGCATAGTGGTTGTGGGAGTATTTTTTATGGGCTTGATCGATTTCGCCAAACGTTTCGCTGCCGGGCATACCGATTTTCAGAAGAGGCATCGCTACGATCGGGCCAATGCACGGGCTACCGACTACATGAACGTGGTGCAGTGGTATGCCGAAAACAGTGACGAATCGCCGTTACTCGCGCAGGACTATGACGCCCTCGCCAGAATGCCTTATCACCATAGCCATCGGCCGCTTCTGGCTCGCTATAAAAACGACATCATCCGAAAACTCGGCCATGCCAGCCATATCGGCACACGGCAGAATCCCTGGATTTCCGTATTTTTGCGACCCGAGGACGATACCGTCTATTGCGCCTATGTCCTGCTGCGCGACGATACCCAGCAGTTCGCTGTGATGAAGCCGTACTGGTTCCTGTTGCCGCGCGAAAGCGAAGCTGACTACAGGTCGGAAGTCCCGAACATGATCTAGCAGGCCTGCCATCTGCTGCGGGACGGGCAGGTGCGCAATGCGCCGGCGGCGACGCTCGGGCATTGACTGTCCAATGCCCGGGTGAGCGTCAGGTTGCGAAGGCCGATTTCACGCCGTCCACCACGAACTGGACGGCCAGCGCCGCGAGGATGACGCCTAGCAACCGCGTCAGGATCGCGCGCCCGGTGACGCCGAGAAAGCGATCGACGACCTCGGCGATAACAAGCGTGCCGAACATCAGCAACATGCACACGGCCAGCACGCCGATCAGCATGGCGCGGTCGCCCGGCGCCTCCATGGAACTCGACAGCAGGATGATCGCCGAGATCGCGCCCGGGCCGGCAATCAGCGGTAGCGCCAGAGGGAATACGGCGATGTTATGGATATGGTCCTTGGTGATCGCGATCTCCGAGGTCTTCTCCTTGCGCTCGATGCGCTTTTCGAAAATCATCTCGAAGGAGATCCAGAACAGCAGTATGCCGCCGGCGATCCGGAAAGCGCCGAGCGAGATCCCGAGCAGGCCGAGCACGCCGGCGCCGAAGAGGGCAAAGACCGCGAGGATGGCGAAGGCGATCAGCGAGCCGCGCAAGGCCACCGTCTTGCGCTGTTCGCGGTTCATTCCGACGGTCAGGCCCAGGAAGACGGGCGCCAGTCCCGGCGGATCGATCGTCACCAACAGTGTCGTGATAGCGTGGATCAGCAGGTCGGTTGTAGCCATCGACAGTCTCACAGCAATAAGGATGGCGGTTATTGTTACGTGAGCGGCGAGCGCAAGGAAAGACCAGCCCGGAAATTGTGGCGGCAACGCCATGGAAATGCGCCATTTCCCTTGTCAATGACCGAAAAGCCTGTTCAAAACACTGTCGGAAATTGGCGCTTGCAACCGCTTTCCGCTATAAATTTCGCAGTGATTCTAGAAAAGATCGTGATCTGAATTGACTGAGCACACCACATCCGGCGGCGGGAAACTCCCGCCAGGCATCGAGCCGATTTCCATCATGGAGGAAATGCAGCGGTCGTACCTCGATTACGCCATGAGCGTGATCGTGAGCCGAGCGCTCCCGGACGTGCGCGACGGCATGAAGCCCGTGCACCGGCGCATCCTCTACGGCATGTCCGAGCTCGGCATCGATTGGAACAAGAAGTACGTCAAGTGCGCCCGCGTCACCGGCGACGTGATGGGTAAGTACCATCCGCACGGCAATGCGGCGATCTACGATGCGCTGGCGCGCATGGCGCAGGACTGGTCGCTGCGGCTGCCGCTGATCGACGGTCAGGGCAACTTCGGCTCGATCGACGGCGACCCGCCGGCGGCCGAACGTTATACCGAATGCCGCCTGCAGAAGGCCGCCCATTCCCTGCTCGACGATCTCGACAAGGAAACGGTGGACTTTCGCGACAACTACGACGGCACGTTGCAGGAGCCGGTCGTCATTCCGGCGAAGTTCCCGAACCTGCTGGTCAATGGCGCGGGCGGCATCGCCGTCGGCATGGCGACCAACATTCCGCCGCACAACCTGTCCGAAGTCATTGATGGCTGTATCGCGCTGATCGAAAATCCGGCGATCGAACTGCCTGAGATCATGCAGATCATTCCCGGGCCGGACTTCCCGACCGGCGCCATGATCCTCGGACGCTCGGGCATCAGGTCGGCCTACGAGACCGGGCGCGGCTCGGTCATCATGCGCGGCGTCGCCACCATCGAGCCGATGCGCGGCGATCGCGAGCAGATCATCATCACCGAGGTTCCCTATCAGGTGAACAAGGCGACGATGATCGAGAAGATGGCCGAACTGGTCAAGGAAAAGCGCATCGAGGGCATCTCCGACCTGCGCGACGAATCCGACCGCCAGGGCTATCGCGTCGTCATCGAGCTCAAGCGCGATGCCAATGCCGACGTGATCCTCAACCAGCTTTATCGCTACACCCCGCTGCAGACCTCGTTCGGCTGCAACATGGTGGCGCTGAACGGTGGCAAGCCGGAGCAGATGACGCTGCTCGACATGCTGCGCGCCTTCGTTGCCTTCCGCGAGGAAGTCGTCAGCCGCCGCACCAAGTACCTGCTGCGCAAGGCGCGCGAGCGCGCTCACGTGTTGGTCGGCCTGGCGATCGCCGTCGCCAACATCGACGAGGTCATTCGTGTCATCCGCCGTGCCCCGGATCCGCAGTCGGCCCGAAACGAACTGATGGAACGCCGGTGGCCAGCATCGGACGTCGAATCGCTGATCCGGCTGATCGACGACCCGCGTCATCGCATCAACGAAGACGGCACCTACAACCTCTCGGAAGAGCAGGCACGCGCCATCCTCGAACTGCGTCTTGCCCGCCTGACCGCTCTCGGACGCGATGAAATCGGCGACGAGCTGAACAAGATCGGCACCGAGATTAAGGACTACCTCGACATTCTCTCCTCGCGCCTGCGCATCCAGGCGGTGGTCAAGGACGAACTCACCGCCGTTCGCGATGAATTCGGCACACCGCGCCGCACCCGGATCGTCGAAGGCGGCCCGGAAATGGACGACGAGGACCTGATCGCCCGCGAAGACATGGTCGTGACCGTGTCGCATGCCGGCTACATCAAGCGCGTGCCGCTCGCCACCTATCGGGCCCAGCGCCGCGGCGGCAAGGGCCGTTCCGGCATGGCGATGAAGGACGAGGATTTCGCGACCCGCCTGTTCGTGGCCAACACCCATACGCCGGTGCTGTTCTTCTCCTCGCGCGGTATCGTGTACAAGGAAAAGGTCTGGCGTCTGCCGATAGGCACGCCGACCTCGCGCGGCAAGGCGATGATCAACATGTTCCCGCTCGAGGCTGGTGAACGCATCACCTCGATCCTGCCGCTTCCCGAGGACGAGAAGAGCTGGGAAAACCTCGACGTCATGTTCTCGACGACGCGCGGTACCGTGCGCCGCAACAAGCTCAGCGACTTCGTTCAGGTCAACCGGAACGGCAAGATCGCGATGAAGCTCGAGGAAGAGGGCGACGAGATCCTCAATGTCGAGACCTGCACCGACCGCGACGACGTGCTGCTGACGACGGCGCTCGGACAGGCGATCCGCTTCCCCGTGGATGAAGTCCGCGTGTTTGCCGGCCGCAACTCGATCGGAGTGCGGGGCATCAATCTCGGCGACGGAGACCGCATCATTTCCATGACCATTCTTGGCCATGTCGACGCGGAACCGTGGCAGCGCGCCGCTTACCTCAAGCGCGCCGCCGCCGAACGCCGCGCTGCGGGCTCTGACGAGGAGGACATCACGCTCGTCGGCGAAGAGGTCGCAGAGGAAGGTCAGCTGGACGATCAGACCTATGAAGCGCTGAAGGCGCAGGAACAGTTCGTTCTGACGGTCTCGATCAAGGGCTACGGCAAGCGCTCGTCTTCCTACGACTTCCGCACCTCGGGTCGTGGCGGCAAGGGCATTCGCGCCACCGACACTTCCAAGACCGGCGAGATTGGCGAACTGGTCGCGGCCTTCCCGGTCGAGGACAACGACCAGATCATGCTGGTCTCCGACGGTGGCCAGCTGATCCGCGTGCCGGTCAACGGCATCCGTATCGCCAGCCGCGCGACCAAGGGCGTAACCATTTTCTCGACCGCCAAGGACGAGAAAGTCGTCTCCGTCGAGCGCATCAGCGAGCCGGATGGCGACGAGGAGAATGGCGACGCGGTCGAAAACGGCGAGGGCGAAGCATCCCCGGATGCCGGCCAGGAATGATACCGCGGCCTTGGGGTCGGATCTGATTGCGGGCACCTTCGGGTGCCCGTTTTCGTTTGCGGAATCGCCGTGTCCCACTGAGCCGAAAACGCAGACACGAAAAAACCGGACGGCGTATACCGTCCGGTTCAGTCGTGGCTTGGGAGGTTGTTATTCGCGAAACTCAGAAGGTCCGGTACTTCCGCGCATAGGCCTTGACCTGTTCGGTCTCGTCGCGCAGTGCGGAAATCGTTGAAACCACCGACGTGACGAACATGATGCTGATCAGGGCGGCAAGCACGGTCAAAGTCAAGAACATGGTTTCATCCTTCCTTACTGTTCGTGGATCTGATCCTCGTTAGCGGTAGTAATGCGTTGTAGATTGTGAGCGAGCGGTTACCGTCGAGCCACTCGCCTTGCCTGCCTGAAAACTCGGTTGATAAAGCGTAACCGTCGCAGTCAGCATCGCCCCAACCATGGTCATCCAGAGCAGGCTGATCACCGTGATTTTGTCAGGCATGATACTTTTCCTTTGTGCGGTCCTAAGCATATTCACAATCCATTCCTAAATTCGTCGGTGGCGCGGAAGTTCCATCGCACCGTAGGCTGCATTAACCACAAGCTGCCTTAAGCGTCTTTGAATGCCCCGTTCATCTGGCGTTCAGAATCCTTAACGCCGGAGAAGCGCGCTTGCGCAACGGCGGCCGCTCCGTCGTCGTCCCATTCGAGTTCGTAGTTTTCGGCGAGATGGCGAAAGAGGCGCTCGATCACGAGCGTCAGCAAGACCGCGACGGCGATCAGTACAACCAGCATTCTTCCCCCTTTGCGACCTGACGCAAAACCGACGCGGATCCACCCGATCCAGGTCGGGGACAGATAAGCAGGGCCGGGCTGAAGCCACCTTGAATAGTCCGTTCATGACATATTCAGCTTTCACGCGAGCGCGGGACAGGCTTTCAAAACCCTTGCGGGCGGGCTGCTTCCGTGACAAAAGGCGTCAAGTTCAACGGCCGGCCGGATATGACGACAGCTTTTTATCCAGGATCCTTCGATCCGATCACAAACGGGCACATGGATGTTCTCATCCAGGCGCTGAA
>JAEWPB010000047.1 GCA_023399465.1 Pseudomonadota bacterium | reverse complement strand
CACGACGTTCCTCGTCCAGTTCGGCGCAATGCGCCTGCCGGCTGCCAAGGTGATGGCCTACACCTATCTCACGCCGTCCTTCATCATTGTCTACGAGGGCCTGCTCGGCCATGGCTGGGCGAGCGGCGCGGTGGCGGCCGGTGCGTTGGTGACGATGGCTGCGCTGGTGGTGCTGGCAATGGCGCCGGATCGCTGACGGTTGAAGATGGCGATCGGAGCTGTTATGTTTGGCGTAACATGATCAGAAGCTTCGATGACAAGCATACGGAAGCCTTGTTTCATGATGGAATCTGCCATCGGAATTGGCGAACGATTGAAAAGGTCGCCCTTCGCAAACTGGATCAGCTCAACAACGTAGCGGGCATCTCTGATCTCGCGGTGCCGCCGGGCAATCGGCTGGAACGGCTGCGAGGTGACCGTGAGGGGCAGTGGAGCATCAGGATCAACGACCAGTATCGCTTGTGTTTTCGCTGGGAAGGTGACGACGCCTTCGATGTCTGCATCGTCGATTATCACTGACGGAGTTTGGTATGGCGCGCATCACGGCACATCCCGGCGAAATGCTCAACGAGGAATTCCTGCTGCCCATGCAGCTTTCGGCGCGCGCACTCGCGCGTCAAATGGGCGTGCCCGCCAATCGAATCACGGGCGTCATCAAGGGACAAAGGTCGATCACGGCGGACACTGCGATCCGGCTCGAGAAGGCATTGGGGATGTCGGCCGTGTTCTGGATGCGGCTTCAGGACAGCCATGATCTCTCGAAAGCTCTGGCCGAGGCGGACTACTCGGCTATCGAAAAACTCGATACGCATGCTGCCTGAGGTCGCGGGTCACCCCTTCGGCCGCAGCCCCTCCAAAAACAACTGCTCCAGATAGCGCGCGGCATCCTCGAAGCGGCCGTCGCCGCCGCGATCCGGGCCCAGCACCGCGCGGACCTGGACGTCGAAATCGGCGTAGTGCTGCGTGGTCGCCCAGATCGAGAAGATAAGGTGCCAGGGGTCGGTCTTCGCAATCTTGCCGGCTTTCATCCAGCCCTTGATGAGGGCGGCCTTTTCGTCGACGAGTGGCTTCAGTTCGCCCTCGATCAGATGTTGGATGCGGGGGGCACCCTGCAGGATCTCGTTGGCGAAGAGGCGGCTTTCGCGGGGGTAGTCGCGTGCCATTTCGAGCTTGCGGCGGATATAGGAGCGCAGTTCGCCAATCGGGTCGCCGATGTCGTCGAGTTCGCGCAAAGGGGCGAGCCATGTTTGCAGCAGGCGCTCGATCAGCGTCGTGAACATCGCCTCCTTGGAGCGGAAGTAGTAGAGAAGGTTCGGCTTCGACATGCCGGCCGCTTCGGCAATCTGGTCGATGGTCGCACCGCGGAAGCCGTGCTGCGAGAAGACGTCGAGCGCGGCATCGAGGATCAGTTCGCGCTTCTCCGTCTGGATGCGCGTGCGGCGGCGACGGACGGGCGTTTCAGCGTCCATGGCGAACCCTCTGCTGGACCAATTGACTGGACCAGTTGCTCATCGCGTGTGGAGCGCGAGGATGCTGCGCCATTTCCCCTACTATGTCCTTGACCGCCATGGTGGCGGTGCTAACGTTTGTCCAATCGGTCAAAAATGCGTAGCACGACTGCGTCCGACACACCAAGCGTTGGCCGAAAAGGGAACACGAAAAAGGGGAAGCTTGGTCATGTCGAACCGGCTCAATGTCGCGCCGAACGATCTTTCCGCATTTTGGATGCCGTTCACCTCCAACAGGCAGTTCAAGCAGGCGCCGCGCATGCTGGCGTCTGCCAAGGACATGCACTACCGCACGACCGACGGCCGCGAGATCCTCGACGGCACTGCGGGCCTGTGGTGCGTCAATGCCGGGCATTGCCGGCCGAAGATCACCGAGGCGGTACAGCGCCAGGTCGCAGAGCTCGACTATGCGCCGGCCTTCCAGATGGGCCATCCGATCGTCTTCGAACTCGCCAACCGGCTGGTCGACGTCGCGCCCGAGGGCATGAACCACGTCTTCTTCACCAATTCCGGCTCCGAATCCGTCGAAACGGCGCTGAAGATGGCGATCGCCTATCACCGCGCGAAAGGCGACGGCTCGCGCACCAGGCTCATCGGCCGCGAGCGCGGCTATCACGGCGTCAATTTCGGCGGCATCTCGGTCGGCGGCATCGTCACCAACCGCAAGATGTTCGGCACGTTGCTCACCGGCGTCGACCATATGCCGCACACGCACCTGCCGGCAAAGAACGCGTTCACGCGCGGCGTACCGGAGCACGGCGGGGATTTGGCCGACGAACTGGAGCGCATCGTCACGCTGCATGACGCCTCGACCGTCGCGGCCGTGATCGTCGAACCGGTCGCCGGCTCGACAGGCGTCCTGATCCCGCCGCAGGGCTATCTGAAGCGCCTGCGCGACATCTGCACCAAGCACGGCATCCTGCTGATCTTCGATGAAGTCATCACCGGTTTCGGCCGTCTCGGCACCCCGTTCGCGGCCCAGTATTTCGACGTCAAGCCGGACATCATCACCACCGCCAAGGGCCTGACCAACGGCGTCATCCCGATGGGCGCGGTGTTCGTCACCTCCGAGATCCATGACGCGTTCATGAACGGTCCGGAGCACATGATCGAGTTCTTCCACGGCTACACCTATTCGGGCAACCCGATCGCGTCGGCCGCCGCACTCGGCACGCTCGACACCTACAAGGAAGAGGGCCTGCTGACCCGCGCCGCCGAGCTTGCCTCCTACTGGGAAGACGCGCTCCATTCGCTCAAGGACTGCCCGCATGTCATCGACATCCGCAATGTCGGCCTGATCGGCGCAATCGAACTCGAGCCGATTGCCGGCGAGCCGACCAAGCGCGCCTTCTCCGCCTTCCTCAAGGCCTATGAGAAGGGACTGCTGATCCGCACCACCGGCGACATCATCGCGCTGTCGCCGCCGCTGATCATCGAGAAGCAGCAGATCGACGAACTGTTCGGCAAGCTGCGCGAAGTGCTTATGGACAATATCTGAGGCCGACTTTGCCGGGCATCCGGCGCGTCCGTCGATTTCGCTTGAGGCGGCCATTGGCCGCCTCATTCAGTTGATATGCACGCGACCCGTGAAGGCGAGCCGAAGTTGGCTTGCCCCGTCTCAAGCCTGTGGGATGCGTTGCCAACTTCATTTACGCACCTCCGGCTGACGGTTAAACTGGTCCGATTAGTGTTGGAGCGATCATGCAGAAACTCGAAAGTCTCATTGACCAGGGCACGGGCCGCGTGCCGGCCGATATCGTCCTCAAGGGCGGCAGTTTCTACGATCTCGTCACCGGCGAACTGGTCGCCTCCGACATAGCGATTTGCGGCGACCGCATCGTCGGCACCTGCGGCGACTACGAGGGCCGCGAGGTCATCGATATCACCGGGCGCATCGTCGTTCCGGGCTTAATCGATACCCATCTCCACATCGAATCCTCGCTTGTTACCCCGCACGAGTTCGACCGCTGCGTCCTGCCCTACGGGGTGACGACGGTGATCTGCGACCCGCACGAGATCGCCAACGTTCTGGGCACCGAGGGCATCCGTTACTTCCTCGATTCGGCGCTCGAGACCGTCATGGACATCCGCGTCCAGCTATCGAGCTGCGTGCCCGCCACCCATCTCGAAACGTCGGGCGCCGACCTGCCGATCGAGAAGCTGCTGCCGTTCAGGAACCACC
Source organism: Pseudomonadota bacterium (assembly GCA_023399465.1). Classification (GTDB taxonomy): domain Bacteria; phylum Pseudomonadota; class Alphaproteobacteria; order Rhizobiales; family Rhizobiaceae; genus Ferirhizobium. Next base: position 17,853 of record JAEWPB010000047.1, on the reverse strand, counting down.
CGAAGGTGATCGGTCTCGCCGAGTTCATGAATTTTCCCGGCGTGGTGCACAAGGACCCTGTCTGCCTCGCGAAGCTCGCCGCCTTCCAGGACGGGCATATCGACGGCCATGCGCCGCTTCTGTCCGGCTACGACCTGAACGGCTACCTGTCTGCAGGCATCCGCACCGATCACGAATGCACAAGCGCTGAGGAAGCGCTGGAGAAGATCCGCAAGGGGATGCACATCCTCATTCGCGAGGGCTCGGTGTCGAAGGACCTGGCAGCGCTGATGCCTGTCATCACCGAACGGCTGTCGCCGTTCATCGCGCTCTGCACCGACGACCGCAATCCGCTCGACATCGCCGAGCAGGGCCATCTCGACCACATGATCCGCACCGCCATCGCCCAGGGCGCCGATCCGATCGCCGTCTATCGCGCCGCCTCGATTTCGGCTGCCCGCGCCTTCGGGCTTCGCGACCGCGGCCTCGTCGCCCCGGGCTGGCGGGCCGATCTCGTGGTCGTCGACGGCCTCGAGACCTGCAGGGCGGAGATGGTGTTCGCGGCCGGCCGGCGCGTCACCGACGCGCTCTTCGCCACGCGAAAGCCGGTCGCCCCGGTCGGGCTCGACAGCATCAAGGCACCCCCCGTCAATGCCTCCGATTTCGGCGTGCCCGTGAGCGAGGGCGAAACCTCCGTCATCGGCGTCCTGCCCGGCAAGATCATTACCGAGCATCGCCGCTATCGCCTGCCCGCCAGGGGCAACCAGACCGACCTCGATCTCGCCAACGACATCATCAAGGTGGCGGTGATCGAGCGGCACGGGAAGAACGGAAATCACGCCAACGGCTTCGTCCAGGGGTTCGGCCTGAAGAAGGGCGCCATCGCCTCGACCGTCGGCCATGACAGCCACAATATCTGCGTCGTCGGCGTCAACGAGGATGACATGGCGCGCGCCGTCAACCGGCTGAGCGAAATCAACGGCGGCTTTGTCGTCGTCGAGGACGGCAGGGTGACGGGCGAGATCGCCCTCCCCGTCGCCGGGCTGATGAGCCTCGAGCCCTACGAGGCGGTACGCGATACCCTGCATCATCTGCGCCAGGCGGCCGTTGCGCTCGGCGCCACGCTCGAAGAGCCGTTCCTGCAACTGGCCTTCCTGCCATTGCCGGTCATCCCGCACCTGAAGATCTCCGACCGCGGCATGGTGGATGTCGACAAGTTCATGCTGATCGGCTGAACCGCTCGGCGGCTTGAGCCATGAGGGCCGACCGGCCCTAGTTTTCCTTCGGCGCCTCGCGCAGTTCCTTGCGGAAATAGACGACACGCTCGGTTTCGGCAAAACCGAGTTTCAGGTGCAGCGACTGGCTGGCGAGATTGGCAAACCCGGTATCGGAAGCAAGCTCGCGACAGCCGCGGCTGAGCGCCCAGCGCTCGACCGCGATCACCAGCGCATGGGCCACGCCGCGGCGGCGGTGAGACGGTGCAACGAAGATGCCTTCGAGAAAGGCGACCGGCGAGGTTTCGCAGCCGTTGACATAGTCGGCCCGCAACGCGACCTCGGCAAAACCGCTCGGGATGCCGGCGTCGTCTTCACAAAGAAAAGCGGCATAGCGGTCGGGATTGGCGAGGCAGTCTCTCATCTCCTTGCGATGAACCTCAATGGAGGCTTCCGGCCAGAGTGCAAGGCGCATCTCTCCCCAGCGGTCGACCATGTCGGCATCCATCAGCAGCACGCGCATCAGAGTTCTCCGCAGAATGCATCGAGGCCGTCGAGTTTCAGGATTCCATCGTCAATTCGGGGCGAGTAGCCCGGCAATTCGAGTGGGCGCACGTCATCGCCCGGCAGACGGAACTCCTGCTCCTCGCGCGATAGATTGAAGACGAACAGCAGCTTCTCGTCGCCCTTCTCGCGCACGAAGGCGAGCAGGTCATGATTGCTGTCGAGGAACGTCATCGTGCCGTCATACAGCGCTGCGTGCGCCTTCCGGAAAGCGAGCGTGGCGCGATAGTGATGCAGAACCGACGCCGGGACCTTCTCCTGCACGTCGACCGCCAGCTTCACATGTTCCACGGGCACCGGCAGCCAGGGCCTGGTCGTGCTGAAACCGGCATAGGGCTCGCCGACTTCCCAGGGCATCGGCGTGCGGCAGCCGTCACGCCCCTTGAAGGCGGGCCAGAAGCGTATGCCATAGGGATCGCGAAGGTCCTCGAAGGCCAGTTCCGCTTCCGGCAGGCCGAGTTCCTCGCCCTGATAGAGGCAGATCGAGCCGCGCAGGCTCGCGAGCACAGTGATCGCCAGTCTCGCGATCGGCTCGCGCTCGGCGTCCGTCTCCGCGAAACGGCTGGCGTGACGCATAACGTCGTGGTTGGAAAACGCCCAGCAGACCCAGCCGTCGGTGACGGCCTTCTGGAACGCCGTGACGCAGCGGCGGATATGCGTCGCGGTGAACTCCGGCCCGAGCAGGTCGAAGGTGTAGCACATGTGCAGCTTGTCGCCACCGCTGGTATAGGCGGCCACCGTCTTCAGCGAGCGTGCACCATCCCCCACCTCGCCGACGCTCATCCGGTCGTCATACTCATCGAGCAGCGCGCGGAACCGCTTGAGGAAGGCGATGTTCTCCGGCTGCGTCTTGTCATGGAGATGATCCTGCATGCCGTAGGGATTGACGTCGGGCGCATCGTTGCTGGTGGCATCGGGATCGGGAACGAGCGGCGGGTTGTCCCGCAGTTTCGCATCGTGGAAATAGAAGTTCACCGTATCGAGCCTGAAGCCGTCGACGCCGCGATCGAGCCAGAAGCGGACGGTGTCGAGCAGTGCGTCCTGTACCTCAGGATTGTGGAAGTTGAGATCCGGCTGGCTGGCGAGGAAATTGTGCATGTAGTATTGCCTTCTCAGCCCATCCCATTCCCAGGCCGGACCGCCGAAGATCGACAGCCAGTTGTTGGGCGCGGTGCCATCAGGCTTGGGGTCCGCCCAGACATACCAGTCCGCCTTGGGATTTTCCCGGTCGGCCCGGCTTTCGCGAAACCACGGGTGCTGGTCCGATGTATGGGAGATCACCTGGTCGATGATCACCTTCAGGCCGAGACGGTGGGCTTCCGCAACGAGGGCGTCGAAATCGGCCAGCGAGCCGAACATCGGATCGACGGCGCGATAGTCGGAGACGTCGTAGCCCATGTCCGCCATCGGGGACTTGAAGAAGGGCGACAGCCAGATGGCGTCGACCCCGAGCGAGACGATATAGTCGAGCCAGTGCGTCACGCCGTTGAGATCGCCGTAGCCGTCGCCCGTCGTGTCCTGGAACGAGCGTGGATAGACCTGATAGACGACGGCCCCGCGCCACCAATCGGAGTTTGTCGATAGAGACCTCGGGCTGCGATCGGGCATCAACGCCTCCTGCTCGAAAGATTGGCTGCCGCACATTTGTAGAGGCGACCGCGTCGCGAGTAAACGCCGACCCGCGCATCATGACACCGTGACTGCGACCGGCGCACCAGTGCCTTGCACAAGCCTCGAATCCATCCTATGCGGTTATGTGCACCACGGCCAGATTGGGGGGAATTGATTTGGGTGGACGCATTCTTTCGATCGGCGAATGCATGGTGGAACTGGCCGAGGCCGGTGACGGCCTGATGCGCAGGAGCTTTGCCGGCGATACCTTCAACACCGCCTGGTATGCCCGCGCCTTCCTGCCCGAAGACTGGATCGTCGACTACTTCACCACGCTTGGCGACGACGCCGTGTCCGACGACATGCTCGCCTTCATGGAAAAGGCCGATATCGGCACGCTCTGGATCCGTCGCGTCCGTGGGCGCGCGGTCGGGCTCTACATGATCCACCTGAAGGACGGCGAGCGCTCGTTCAGCTACTGGCGCGACACCTCGGCGGCGAAACTGCTGGCCGCCGATGGCGACCATCTGCGCCATGCCATCGATTTCGCCGACGTCATCTACTTCTCCGGCGTCACGCTGGCGATCCTGCCGGAACAGGATGCCGCGACACTTCTGGCCGAACTGCGCCGGGCCAAGGCGGCCGGCAAGACGGTGGCCTTCGATCCGAACATCCGGCCTCGCCTGTGGGCCGACCGGCGGTCGATGCTCTCCACCATTCGCGACGGCGCGCGCGCGGCCACGATCGTCATGCCGAGCTATGAGGACGAAGCCGCGAATTTCGGCGATGGTGCCGTCTCCGACACCATTGCCCGCTACCATGCGCTCGGCGCGCAAAATGTCGTGGTGAAAAACGGCGCCGATGGCGCGACCGTGAGCTTCGGCGATGCCTCTCTGCACATTCCGGCGGTCGCGGTCGATCGAGTGGTCGACACGACCGGCGCCGGAGACAGCTTCAACGGCGCCTTCCTGGCGCACTACCTGCAACAGCGCAATGCTGCAGCAGCCGCCGCCTTCGCCGCGCGGATAGCGGCGACGGTCATCACAGGGCATGGCGCCCTCGTCGCTACGTAAACGGTGGCATGTGGCGGCATCGCCAAGCGAAAGCCGCCACCACCCTGACTAGCGCTTCTTGCGCCTGTTTTCGTACGGGTTTTCCGATGCGCGGAAATGGATGCGGATCGGCACGCCCGGCAGGGCGAAATCCTGGCGCAGGCCATTGGTCAGGTAGCGCACATAGGATTCCGGCAGCGCATCGGCACGGGTGCACGAGATCATGAAGCCCGGCGGACGCGCCTTCACCTGCGTCATGTATTTCAGCTTGATGCGGCGCCCGGACACTGCCGGTGGCGGATGCTGCACCTGCTGCTGTTCCAGCCAGCGATTGAGCTTGGCGGTGGAGATGCGGCGGTTCCAGACCTTGTCGGTGTCGATGATCGCCTGCATCAGCCGGTCGAGGCCATAGCCGGTCTGGCCGGAGATCGGCACGGCGCGAATGCCGCGCGCCTGCGGCAGCAGCCGGTCGGTCTTTTCGCGCAGGTCGGCGAGCACCGCCTGCTGATCCTCGACCAGATCCCACTTGTTGAAGGCAAGCACGGCGGCCCGGCCTTCGCGCAGCACCAGATCGACGATCTGGATATCCTGCTTTTCGAAGGGGATCGTCGCGTCGAAGATGATGACGACGGTCTCGGCGAAGCGGATCGAGCGCAGCGTATCGGCGACCGACAGCTTCTCCAGTTTCTCCTGCACGCGCGCCTTGCGGCGCATGCCGGCGGTGTCGAACATCTTGATGGTGCGGCCGCGCCAGTCCCATTCGACCGAGATCGAGTCGCGGGTGATGCCGGCTTCCGGGCCCGTCAGCAGCCGGTCCTCGCCGAGGAAGCGATTGATCAGCGTCGACTTGCCGGCATTCGGCCGGCCGACGATGGCCACGCGCAGCGGCTTGCTGTCGTCATAGGCGGGCTCGGCCTCGTCGTCTTCGACATCCTCGTCGCCGTTCGGGGGCACGATGTCGACATCGGTGATCGCCACGTCTTCCTTCGGCGGGAAGGCCCGCTCCTCACCGATTGCGGCGACGATGGCATCGCGAAGGTCGATCATGCCCTGGCCATGTTCGGCCGAGATCGGGCAAGGTTCGCCAAGCCCGAGCGTGAAGGCATCGTAGAAGCCGCCATCGGAACCGCGCGCTTCCGCCTTGTTGGCAACCAGCACCACCGGCTTGCCGCGCCGGCGCAGCATTTCCCCGAGCGTCTTGTCGACCGGGGTCAGGCCCATCTTGGCATCGACGATGAACAGCGTCAGGTCGGCCTCGTCGATCGCCGCTTCGGTCTGCGCGCGCATGCGGCCCTCGAGCGTCTCCGGGCCGCTTTCCTCGAGGCCGGCGGTGTCGATGATGCGGAACTTCAGGTCCACCAGCTTGGCATCGCCGGGACGGCGATCCCGCGTTACCCCTGGCGTGTCATCGACAAGCGCCAGCTTCTTGCCAACCAGACGGTTGAAAAGCGTGGATTTGCCGACGTTCGGACGCCCGACAATGGCAACGGTAAAGCTCATGAACTGTCTTTCCTAAACTCTCTTGACCGACCGGGTCAGGCTGCCTTGCCCGATGCGGTGATAAGGTCGAGCATCATCTGCGCCCGGTTGGCGACGCCGCGCGGCGTTTCCGGATCGTCGACGATCTGCTGGAACCATTCCTTGGCGCGCTTGTAGTCCGCCGCCTTGTAGGCCGAAAGCCCGAGCGCCTCGCGCGCCGAATGGCGAAGTGCATTCGCCGGCACTGCCATCATCTCGATTTCGGCCGAGACCTGCTCGTAGGTGCCGTTCTCGATCAGCAGCCATGCGGCCCGCATGCGGGCGGCGTCACGGATCGCGGCCGGCGCCTGCTCGTCCTTGCCGATGGCGGTGAAGGCAGCGATCGCCTTTGCCGCCTCGCCCTTCTGCTCCTCGATCGTCGCGGCACGCATGCGCGCCAGCACCGGGTACGATCCGTGGCCTTCCGCCTCGATCGCCGCAAGAGCGGCGAGCGCCTCGTCGGTCTTGTTGGCCTGCGCCAGCTTCATCGCCTCGATGAACCGGTCACCGGTATCCGAAGCCTTCTGGGTCATCCAGTGGTCGTAGCCGCGGTGGGCGGCAGTCGCAAGGATGATCACAACGGCGGCACCGATCAGGATACGGCCATAGCGCTTCCATACGCCCTGGATCCGTTCAGAACGGAGTTCCTCGTTTACCTCGCGAATGAAGCTGTCGTCGTTAAATGCCATTCTGGTCTCCGGCCTTCGGTACGGAATGCAGCGTTTCAGCGCCTTCTACCCGATTTTACGGCGCTTGTAAGGGGGAATGGTAGGATAAGTTACATCGCGACCGGCTGAACGCCGATCAACCATTCGTGCAGTCTGAAGACGATCGCTCCATAAAGGACGAGGCCGATGACCACGGCAAGCGCGTCGTAGAGCGGCGAGACGAACGGCCGGCGGGTGATCTCGCCTGCCCGCTCGCGGCGCTTCAGCGAAATCCGGACGAGAACGCCCCAGATGAGGAACGAGCCGAACAGCAGCACCGACGAGGTTTCGCCATTGGCGAGCAGGTGCGCGAAGGCCCAGAGCTTCACCGACAGTACCATCGGATGCTTGGTCTTGGTGGCGATGTAGCCTGCCGGCAGCAGGCCGGCCACGAAACAGATCGAGGCAAGGACCATCAACAGCAGCGCCAGATGCGCAAGACCCGTCGGCGGCACGTAGAGCATGCCGGTCACCTGGCGGGCGAGATGATAGCCGTAGATCAGGATGCCGAGGCTGATGAGGCTGGCGATCGAATAGGCCGCCTTCCAGCCGTTAATGCCCATGGCATTGATCATCGCGGTCCGGAAGCCCGGCGCGACCACGCGGATCAGATGAATACCCAGAAAGAGAATGATACCGACAATTAGCACTGCCATGTTGAAAATCCCGTTGATCCAGTTGCTCCGACCATGGATTAACGGCAAGTTGGGGAAATTGCCAGCACGATCAAAGCTTCGCCGTATTCATCCGGGAGGAACGGGTCTTCCTGATTGTAGTGGTGTATCATGTTGCGTCCGATTTCCCTGTCCTTGCTTGCCCTCTCACTTGCCCTTCCAGTTGCCGCCGAAGCCGCCGAAAAACCCAAACAACTGGTGCTGGTTTCCTTCGACGGCGCCCACGACAATGCGCTTTGGGAGAAGAGCCTCGCCATGGGGAAGCGGACCGGCGCCAGCTTCACCTATTTCCTCTCCTGCACATTCCTGATGAACGGCCAGCAAAAGGCCGCCTACCAAGCGCCGGGCCAGAAGCGCGGCCGCTCCAATGTCGGCTTCGCCCAGAGCGAGGAAGAGATCCACGCCCGGCTCGGCCATCTCTGGCAGGCGCATCTCGACGGCCATGACATCGCCAGCCATGCCTGCGGCCATTTCGACGGCAAGGACTGGACGAAGGCCGACTGGACGAAGGAATTTGCGACCTTCAGCACGACGTTTCGCGACGCCTGGAAGAATACCGGCATCGCCGAACGTGAACCGGAAGGATGGGCGACGCTCGCCTCTGATGGCATCAAGGGCTTTCGCGCGCCCTATCTTTCCACCAGTCCGGCCTTGACCGCCGCCCAGAAGGAAGCAGGCTTCACCTACGACGCCAGCATCGTCACCAAGGGGCCGATGCTGCCGCGCGAGAAGCAGGGCATCACCGAATTCGGCTTGCCGCTGATCCCCGAGGGACCGAAGGCCAAGCCGGTGATCGGCATGGACTACAATCTCTTCGTCCGTCACTCCGCCGGCTTCGAGAACCGCAGCCGCTCGGCCGAGTTCGAGGAGCGGACGTTCAAGGCGTTCAAGGCGGCCTTCGACAAGGAATATGACGGCAAACGCATCCCGCTGCAGCTCGGCTTCCATTTCGTCGAGATGAACGGCGGCGCCTACTGGCGCGCGGTCGACCGGCTGCTGTCCGAGGTCTGCGACCGGCAGGATGTCGCCTGCGTCAGCTATGCCGAGGCGATCCCGCTGATCGAGGCCCGCACCAAAACGCAGAAGGCGGAGAACTCCTCCGCCTTCTGATGCCTGCGCTTTTACTTGCGGTTGTCACTGGCGCCTAGCGCGCCAGTTCCTCCTGGCCGCCGGCCTTGATGAACTGCTGATCGATACCCGGCAGTTCCTCGCCCTCCAGTGTCGCCTCGAAGGCCTTCAGACGCTTGTGAATCGACTGCAACTCGATGATCGTCGACCACTGGTTCACCAGATACTGGAACGAATTCGAAACCTGGCCGAACGCCGTGAGGATCTGTTGCATCAGGCCGAATGTGATCGCCCCGGCAACGAAGGTCGGGATCAGGAAGAAGTAGACGAAGATCGCGTCGGCCTGACCGTAGAGCGCACTGATGCAGTTGAAGTACAGGTAGTTGTAGTACATCCGGAAATAGTTCGTCCGAACGTTGTCGTAGAGCTGGCGCAGGGTCTGCGGCTCCGCGCGCTGCACGTTGTCCTCGCCAAGCACCAGTTCCTTTCGGTAGGCGGCCTCGACACGCTGGTTCCGGAAGTAGAGCCCCGGCAACCGGATCCCCGCGACCATCAGCAGCACGGTACCGAAGATCGACCAGAAAAGCGCCAGCCAGAACAGCGAATGCGGCACCGCGCCGATGATCGGCAGCTCCGGAACATATTCCGACAGTGAGAACAGCAGCGGCAGGAACGCGATCAGCGTCATGACGGAGTCGATCAGGCTGATGCCCAGGCCCTCGGTGATCTGCGCAAAGCGCATGGTATCTTCCTGGACACGCTGGGAAGCACCTTCAATCGTCCGCAGTTCGTTCCAGCGAGCGGTATAATACTCGTTCATGGCCGTCCGCCAGCGGAACACGTAGTGGCTGGCGAAGAAGCGGGTGATGATGACGGTCGCGACGCCGATCGCCCCCAACTGGCAGAACATCAGCAGGAGGCTGTAAAAATCCCAGGCCTCGATCCCCGGCTTCTTGTCCAGCGCCGACTGGATCAGGTCCCAGAACGGACGCCGCCAGTTGTTCACGGCAAGGGAAATCTGCACACCGAAATAGGTGAGGAAGATGATGAACTGGCTTCCCCAGACGGCCCAGTTGAACCACCGGTGCGAGCCATCATAGATCTTCCAGAAAGTGCCGAACAGCAGCGCGCACACGAGGAAGTAGAGATTGAACCACAACTGGTCGGGGGTGACGAAATAGGCTGCCCCGACCGGCGGCTCCGCAGGGGCCGACATCCCCAGGGATGCCCCGACACCCTTCACCACGAAATACCACATCAGGACTGCGGCGATCGCCCAGAAGAATGCGGACAGGAAGAACAGCTTCGGCTTTGGGAAGAACGATACGAACACGGGATTGTAGCTCTCTCGAAAGGCTCGCCCATATTGGCTAAGCGATTGTCTGGCCGGAAAGTAGGCTAGAACGCAGGCCGCCACAATGGCCGCGGCCCAATGTTACCGAATTGTAACGGTGCAAAAAGCTCGATCATCAGTCTCACCGGAAAGTGTCAAGCCTGAGGCAGAGCCTCAGCCGATGCGCCGCGCCACAGGCAGAACCAGCAGCGCGCTGACGACGAGAACAGCGGCGGCAAGCAGCGTCGGCGCGGCGAAACTGCCCGTCGCATCGGCCATGGCGCCGGCCACCAGCGGCCCGATGATCTGGCCGATTCCGAAAGCCGCAGTCATGAAGGCGAGCGCCCGTCGCGGGCTTTGCGGCGAAAGCCTGCGGCCGATCTGCAGGCCATAGGCGGTGATCATCATGAAGGTCGCACCGAAGAGCAGGCCGCCGACCAGCGGAGCGACGGCAGCCGGCAACAGCACGGTGGCGACGACACCGGCCGCCTCGACCACGCACCCCGCCATGTAGGCGACCGCCAGCCCGCCGCGCAGCAGAACCGGGCGCCAGGCGATGATCGAAACCGCGGCCGTCAGACCGGCAATCAGCCAGCAGAGAAACTCGACCACCTCGCCCGCGTCAGCCATGCGCGCCATCGTCACCAGGAATGTCGCGGTGATCACGTATCCGAAGCCGAAGAGACCGTAGGAAAGCGTCGTCAGCAGTTGCGGCGCGCCCCATATCAGCGGGGGCTCGTTCGCCGGCTGGTGGCTGCGCGGCGGTCCCGCCGGCAGCAGATGCCAGACCGCGATCGTTGCCGCGACCGTAATTGCCGCTCCGACCAGCCAGTCCAGCCGCCAGTCGTCGGGGTTGCCGGGCGACAGGAACGCGATCGCAGCGACCATCAGCGAAGACAGCGCGATGCCGACGCCTACCCCGCCGAAATGGCTGGCCGGCACGCGGTCGCTTCCGGCAGCCGCCGCATGGGCGAGCACGATGGAGGAAGAAAAGACCATCGCGAAGGCGCTGGCTATGCCGGCAAGGAACCGGATGACGGTGAAGGCCGCAACGGAACTCGTCGCCGCCATTGCCGCAAGCAGAGCGCTCGTCGCCAGAAGCGCCAGCATGGCCACCAGACGCTCCCGCCCCGAGGCCCAGCCATAGGCCGAGACCACAGCGCCGACGAAGTATCCGGTAAAATTGCCGGCAGCGATCAGGCCGGCATCGCCCGGCGACAGCCCCAGCCCGGTCATCATGCCGGGCAGGATCGGCGTGAAGGAGAACCGCCCGAAGCCCATGGCGGCAGCCATCGCCAGCGCCCCGGCAAGGCCGATCGAGAAGAGATTGTCACGGGTATCTGGGGCGGTCATGCGCATGACCGCCTTATTGCAGGTGCTTGGCACAGCCGCAATCCTGTTCGCGACAAGATTGCGGCGGGACAGGCAATATCAACCCGCACGCATCAGTCGGCCAGCGTCAGCACCATCGGACCGTTGCGGGTGCAGACGATCGTATGCTCGAACTGCACGGTCGGCGCGCTCGGATCGCTGTAGAGCGTCCAGGTATCCTTGTCGCCATCTTCCGCCCAGGTGCCGCCAAGCGAGAGGAACGGCTCGACGGTGAAGACCAGCCCTTCGGTCATGATGCGGGTCTCATCGGGATCCGGCCAGGTCGCGAGCTCGCCGGGTTCCTCGTGCAGCGACCGGCCGATGCCGTGGCTCGCCAGGTTGGTGATCAGCGTATAGCGGTTCTTCGCGGCAAATGCGCCGACCGCGTTGCCGATGTTGGCGAGCGGCTGGTTGCTCCTGACCTGATTAAGGCCGGTCCACAGGGCCCGCTTGCCGTCGCGGCAGAGCTTTTCGATCTTCGGCTTGACCGGGGGCACGGCAAAGGATGCGCCGGTGTCGGAGAAGAAGCCGTCCTTCACCGCGGAAACGTCGATATTGACGAGGTCACCGGCCTTGATCACGCGATCGCCGGGAATGCCGTGCGCGACTTCCTCGTTGACGCTGATGCAGGTGGCGCCGGGAAACTGGTAGCAGAACTCCGGCGCAGACTGCGCGCCGGCGTCCTCGAGGATCTTGCGGCCGATCCGGTCGAGTTCGAGGGTGGTGATCCCCGGCTCGAGCGCCTCGCTCATCTGTTTCAGGGCGGTGGCGCAGATCCGCCCGATTTCCTTCAGTTTCGCCAACTCTTCTTCAGAGGAAATGACCATAGCTATATCCGGATTGCGCGCTGTGCCGGTTGCCCGGCGCCAGGATCGACCTCGCATTCGCGCCTTTTGTGTTGTCAGACGGAGGCTTTCGCGCCGTTGCCGGCCTCAGTCAATGCCTTTCTGACCAGAGGGGCCACTTTCGTGCCGTAGAGCTCGATGCCGCGCATGATCTGTTCGTGCGGCATCAGTCCGATCGCCATCTGCAGCAGGAAGCGGTCATTGCGGAACAGCTTGTGGTGGGCGACGATCTTTTCGGCCACCATTTCCGGATCACCGAGGAACAGCGCGCCGTTCGGCCCTCGCGCGAGATCGAACTGCGCACGGCTGGTCGGCGGCCAGCCACGTTCGCGGCCGATGCGGTTCATCACTTCGGCCTGCGGACCGTAGAACTGGTCCCCTGCCTTCTCCGCGGTATCGGCGATGAAACCGTGGACGTTGATGCTGGTCTTGAGCTTGCCCGGATCCTCCCCTGCGCGCCGTGCCGCCTCGCGGTAGATATCGAACAGCGGTGCAAAACGACGCGGCTCGCCGCCGATGATGGCAATGGCGAGCGGCAGGCCCATGGCGCCGGCACGCGCGACGGACTGCGGCGTGCCGCCGACCGCTATCCAAAGCGGCAGCGGATCCTGCAGCGGACGCGGATAGACGCCGCGCCCGTTGATCGGTGCGCGCATCTCGCCCGCCCAGGTCACCACCTCGCTTTCGCGGATCGCCATCAGCAGGTCCAGCTTCTCCTCGAAAAGCTGGTCGTAGTCTTCGAGCTTGTAGCCGAAGAGCGGAAAGGATTCGATGAAGGAACCGCGTCCGGCCATGATTTCGGCCCGGCCGCCGGACAGGAGGTCGACGGTCGCAAACTGCTGGAAAACCCGGACCGGGTCGTCCGAGCTCAGCACCGACACCGCGCTCGTCAGCCGGATGTTCTTCGTCCGCACCGCCGCGGCAGCAAGGATGGTCGCCGGCGACGACGCCGCATAGTCCGGCCGGTGATGTTCGCCGAGGCCGAAGACATCGAGCCCGACCTGATCGGCCAGTTCGATCTCCTCGATCAGGTTTGCCAGTCTTCGGGCCGCTTCCGGCCCCTTTGCAACAGCAGACGGATCGACGTCGGCGAAGGTATAAAGACCAAGTTCCATAAGCGTTCGGTACTCCTTACTGCGCCGCCTCTTCCATCGGATCCGACCGAGAATTCTCCGGGACGAGTCCAACACATAGTAACGACGACAGCCCCATGCAAACGCTCAGGCGCTGAACGCTGTGTTCGCCGAGATAGGACGATTAAGAGCGGTCCGCATGGCGAAATTGCGCCGGCCAGACGGCAGCAGAGCGACCATTGCCCGGAAGGCCCGAATTATTTGCCGCGCGCCGCCATGCTCTCGGGCGAGGCCGAAAGGCGGTCGATGTGCTGGCGGATATGCGCCGCCTCCGCCGGCGTGTTGGCAAGCGCGATCGCCCGCGAAAAGGCCTCGCGCGCCTCCGCTTTCCGGTCGAGTTGCATCAGCAGCCCGCCCCGGACGCCGTGATAGTAGAAATAGCCCGACAGCTTCTCGCCCAATGGTTCGATCAGGTCGAGCGCGGCAGCTGCGCCGCGCAGCTTCGCCACGGCAATCGCCCTGTTCAACGTCACGACCGGCGACGGCTGCAATCGTTCAAGTGCCTGGTAGAGCAGCTCGATTTCCTCCCAGTCGGTCGCTTCGGCGGTTGGTGCGCGAGCATGGAGTGCCGCGATTGCCGCCTGCATCTGGTAGGCACCCGGCGCGCGGTGGCGGATGGCCTTGTCAATGAGCGCCAGCGCCTCGTTGATCATCTCCCGGTTCCACAGCGATCGATCCTGGTCCTCGAGCAGGACGACGGCGCCATCGGCATCGAACCGCGCCGCCAGACGCGAATGCTGGATCAGCATCAGCGCCAGCAAGGCCATGACCTCGGGTTCGGACGGAAAGATCCTGAGGAGCAACCGGCCAAGGCGGATCGCCTCCTCGCAAAGCGCGACGCCGTCGCCTTCCGGAGCGGCATTGGAATAGCCCTCGTTGAACACCAGGTAGATCATTGCCGCGACCTGCGCGAGCCGCTCGGAACGGGCAATCGCGTCGGGCGCATCAAACGGCACATCACCACTGGCAACCCGTGCCTTGGCGCGGGTGATGCGCTGCTCCATGGCGCTTTCGCCGACAAGGAACGCGCGGGCGATCTGCCGGACAGAAAGCCCGCAGACGATCCGCAGGGCCAGCGCGATCTGCTGGGTCGCCGGCAGGTCGGGATGGCAGCAGATGAACAGCAGCCGCAGGATATCGTCGCGATAGTGCGCCCCGTCGATGCGCTCGGCCTGCACCGCCTCGACGTCGGACAGGTCGGAAATCGCCTCTTCGCTCGGCAGGTCGGTCTGCCGCGCCTGGCGGCGCAGCGTATCGATGCCGCTGTTGCGACCGACGAAGATCAGCCAGGCAGCAGGGTCGCGCGGCGGCCCCTTCTGCGGCCAGGTGCGCAGCGCCCGCAGGCAGGCCTCCTGATACGCCTCCTCGGCGATATCGAGATTGCGGAAATAGCGCAGCAGGGCGCCGAGCGCCTGGGGACGGGCAGACGTCAGGGCCGCTTCGATCCAGGCGAGTTCGGTCATCACACGTTCCCTTGGGGAAAGAATGCCATCACCGGCCGGATCTCGTAGGAGCCACCGCCGGGATTGGCCTTGGCCAGGTCCCTGGCGATGTCGAGCGCCTCGTCGAGCGACGTGCAGTCGATGACGTAGAAGCCGAGCAACTGTTCCTTCGTCTCGGCAAAGGGGCCGTCTATGACGATCGGCTCGCCGCCCTTGGATTTTCTGAGCGTCGTCGCCGCGGTGGTCGGCATCAGCCGCGCGACCGGACCGAGCTTGCCGGCCTTGGCAAGCGGTACCTGCACCGCCGAAAGGCGTTCCATGACGACCGCCTCCTCCTCCTTGCTCCAGGCGCAGACGACGTCTTCGAAATTATAGCAGAGAATTGCGTACAGCATGGCTCACTCCCGTCTTGTCAAAGAACGAACAGGTACGGCCCAGGCCGACACGAGCGGCACATTAAATTCTGGGCGCTGCCGCCCGCCGAAGGTCAGGGATCGCTGAGCGTCCGCTTGACCGCCTTGCGCCAGCCCTTGATCTTGCCGGTCCGGGTCTTCTGGTCCATCTGCGGCTCGAAACGCTCGTCACGCGCCCAGGAACGGGCGAAGTCGATCTGCCCGGGCCATACGCCCGCCTTGCTGCCCGCAAGCCAGGCGGCGCCGAGGGCCGTGGTTTCGAGAATGATCGGACGGTCGACCGGCGCATCGAGCAGGTCGGCCAGCCGTTGCATCGTCCAGTCGGAAGCGACCATGCCGCCGTCGACGCGCAGCACCGTTTCCTTGCCGTTGGACTTCCAGTCCTTGTGCATGGCATCGAGCAGGTCACGGGTCTGGTAGCAGACGGCCTCGAGTGCGGCGCGCGCGAATTCCGCCGGACCGGTGTTGCGGGTCATGCCGAAGATCGCGCCGCGGGCATCCGGATCCCAGTGCGGGGCACCAAGCCCGGTGAACGCCGGAACGAGATAGATGTCCTGCGAAACGTCGGCGCTTGCCGCAAGCTCGCCGGTGTCGGATGCGAAGCGGATGACCTTCAGCCCGTCGCGCAGCCACTGCACCGCCGCGCCGGCGATGAAGATCGAGCCTTCAAGCGCATAGGTGGTCTTGCCGTCGAGGCGGTAGGCGATGGTGGTCAGCAGCCGGTTCTTCGAGCGCACCATGTCGGCGCCGGTGTTGAGCAGGGCGAAGCAGCCGGTGCCATAGGTGGATTTCATCATGCCGGGATTGAAGCAGGCCTGGCCGATCGTGGCGGCCTGCTGATCGCCGGCAACGCCGAGGATCGGTATCGCGGCGCCGACGAGATCGGGGTCGGTGGTGCCGAAGTCGTCGGCACAATCCTTGACCTCCGGCAGCATCGCCTTCGGGATGTTGAGAATGGCCAGAAGTTCGTCGTCCCAGCTGTTGGTGGCGATGTTGAACATCAGCGTGCGCGAGGCATTGGTGGCGTCGGTGGCGAAGGCCCGCCCGCCGGTGAGCCGCCAGATCAGGAACGTATCGATGGTGCCGAAGCAAAGCTCGCCCTTGGCAGCCCGCGCCCGGGCGCCTTTCACATGGGAAAGCAGCCAGGAAAGCTTCGTTCCGGAGAAATACGGATCGAGCAGCAGGCCGGTTTTCGCCATGAAAACCTTTTCGAGATCCCGCTTCTTCAGCTTTTCGCAATAGGCGGCGGTGCGCCGGTCCTGCCAGACGATGGCATTGTGGATCGGTTTGCCCGTGGCCCGATCCCAGACGACCACGGTCTCACGCTGGTTGGTGATGCCGATGGCATGGATTTCGGCCGGCTCGACGCCGGCGGTGCGGATCGCCTCGTCGACCGACCAGGCGACGCTCTCCCAGATTTCCTCCGGATCGTGCTCGACCCAGCCGGATTTCGGATAGATCTGGGTGAATTCCTTCTGGCCGCTGCCGACCACCTTCATGCGGGAATCGAAAACGATCGCCCGACTGGAGGTCGTGCCTTGATCGATCGCCAGAACGTAGCCGCCCATGAACTCCTCCCCCTTGATGCGTCCTTTGGCCAGTCATCGCGACTGGACAAAGAACGCAGCAACCCGCGAGGAATGGAGGCATAACTTCATGCAAAAATCCACCCCCGATAGCAGGAGCAGGCAGACGGACGACGCTCGTCCCATATTCACTGCAAAAATTACAATACGATGCAAAAACGAATGTCAAACGAAAACAAAACGCAAATAAATCCGGGCGCCAGGCGTGGAAATACACAATTGCCAGACCGCACGAATTTGGCATAACCTTCGGCACTTTTGCTGCGCATGGAACGCATATCGCATTTTACGGGAGAGCATCATGGCAAAAACGGTCGTCATCACCGGTTCGACCAGCGGAATTGGCCTCGCGATCGCCGAGGCCTTCGCCCGGGATGGCGCCAACGTGGTGCTGAACGGCTTCGGGGCACCGGAGGCAATCGAAGCCGCCCGTGCGAACTGCGAGGCGCTCGGCGCGCCCAGCGCGATCTACCATCCGGCCGACATGACGAAGCCCGATGAAATCGCCGAGCTGATCGCCACGGCAGTTCGCGAGTTCGGCGGCATCGACGTGCTCGTCAACAACGCCGGCATCCAGCATGTCGAGAAGATCGAGGACTTCCCGGTCGACAAATGGGACCAGATCATCGCCATCAACCTGTCGAGCGCGTTCCACACGATGCGTGCGGCAATCCCGGTGATGAAGGCGAAGGGCCATGGCCGCATCATCAACATCGCCTCCGCGCACGGGCTGGTGGCCTCGCCCTTCAAGTCCGCCTATGTCGCCGCCAAGCACGGGATCATGGGACTGACCAAGACGGCGGGTCTGGAACTTGCCGAAACCGGGATCACCTGCAATGCGATCTGCCCGGGCTATGTGCTGACGCCGCTCGTCGAGAAGCAGATCCCGGATACCGCCCGCGCCCGCGCCATCAGCGAGGAACAGGTGAAGTCGGAAGTGATGCTGAAATTCCAACCGACCAAGGAATTCGTTTCCGTCCATGAGGTCGCGGCGGTGGCGATCTTCCTTGCCAGCGATGCCGCACGGCAGATCACCGGCACCCACATTTCCATCGACGGCGGCTGGACGGCGCAGTAGCCTCGAGCCGCTGTTCGTCCGTGAAATATTGCAGTAAAATATTGAATTGCCGGATGTTTTCTGTCTCCGGAAAGTGAGGAACCCGCCGGGGGCGGCAAAGCGAATATAAAAGGGAACGCCATGAGTGATCGCATCCGCTTTGTCCTCAACGATACCGAGGTAAGCCTAGAGGCCGTTTCGGCGACGGCGACGCTGCTCGACTTCCTGAGGCTCGAGCAGCGCCTGACCGGCACCAAGGAAGGCTGCGCCGAGGGCGATTGCGGCG
>JAEWPB010000018.1 GCA_023399465.1 Pseudomonadota bacterium | reverse complement strand
CTGACAACGGCGGCGCAGACGCCTTCGTTCATATCTCGGCTGTCGAGCGCGCCGGAATGCGCGAACTCGTCGAAGGCCAGAAGATCGGCTTCGAGCTCGAGCGCGACATGAAGTCGGGCAAGATGTCGGCCTGCAATCTGCAGTCCGCTTAAAGATGGCTGCTTCCCTTTGACCACGGATGTACTGGCACTGCCGGAAGCACGTTATCAATCTGAGGCCAGGCAGTTTGCCTGGCCTTTTCATTTCGGCCTCATGGCCACACCGGGGAGTCCAATGACAGAGACCTATAGCAAAGCTCGCCAGCAAGCAGAGGTTGCCTTCGGCAATGTCCAGACCGAGTTCTTTTCCAAAAACAACGCAATGGAAGAGCTCGAGTCGGCGGCACAGTTGCGTGAGGCGAAGACCTTACGGCTTCGCGAAGCGCGCCTCGCCAAGGAGCAAGCGGCGCGGGCCTCCGCGATATCCAGCCTTCTCGCCAAACGCACCAGGACAGACTGATCGCCTTCTGCCGCGATAAGGATACAGATTTGAGAAACCTTCGAAACAATGAACTTGCCGATCGACGTTCCGCTGCTGCGGACGCCAAGGCAATCCTTCTTAACGCCTACCGTACCGCGAAGGAGATTGCCGAGCCAACGCGTCTTGCCAGACAAGCCGAGCGCGTTTCACTTGTTGAAGCTCGTGAAGCACGTCGTGCCGAACGGGACCGACTGAAGCTTGAAGAGCGCACCCGCCTGGAAGCCACGGCAGCCGAAGAGAAGGCGACGGCCGTTGCTGCAGCAGTGGCCGAGACAGAGGCGCGTGAGAATGCCGAAACGGCTCGGATCGCACGGCCAGGGGGAGACGAGGCCGCACGCAAGACCGAACGAGATAGGCGATATGCCGCCCGCAAGGCCAGGCAGGCTTAGGCCTTTGGGGCGCAGGCATCCCACGCAAAACTCTCGAGATACTCGTGCAATAGGAGCATTCATGGCACCGGATAAAAACGAGTTACAAGCGATCAACACGGCCTGGCAAATTGCAATCCAGGAGATACTGCGCATGGTCATACGTGACATGTATCATGCTGGCGGGGAAACGGCATTCAAGACGCATATCAAGCGGATTGAAGAAGCGGCCGTTGACAGTATCCATACGGATCTTAGGCTTCGCGGTACCGACGAGTGGACGGAGGTGCTGGTCAAGGAACGAGCCAGCAATTTCGTGACGACCCTTTTGACATCCTTCACTTATGATCGCGCCTGACAAGACAGCGTCAGCGGACTGGAGGGCGAGCTGCCCGCTGTCGTCCTTCGAATTAAAGAATATTTGGGTCATTGCTGGGCTTGCTACGCCAAGGCACGAGGTTGACGATCGCTACGGTGAATGATCGCTTTCGTCCACACCTTTCCAGAAGCGGTCATTCCGGAATCGGCCCCTTGCGGAAATGATTTCCGCTTCGGGCCTTCACTACTGCCTTTCAGCCTTACATCCAAATTGCCCATTAACCGGCAATTCATAGAGCACGCCCGCGTTAAATCACCCGATGCCGGCGCGACTTTGAGAGCCATTGTCGGTGTCCGCGAGATATCCAGGCCGATATCAGAATATCTATGCTACGGCATTCTGCCGAATACGAAGAGCATCGGCCCAGTCCTTTAAGGCCTTGATATCGTCCAAGATCTCTGAAGGCGGCGGCGGCTCCTCATTACGAACGCGCGACGGATCATGCGCCTCAATGAGGTCGCTGCATTTCTTGAACGCTAATCGGAACGTTTCCGTATCAGTCTCTAGGAGCGCAGTGACCTTCTTCAAATGTTTGGTATCAATGTAATCCCGGTGCCGCATCAGCACACCCGCGAAAACGATCTCCTCGAGCGCCCGCTCCCACGTGGCCCGCAGAAAGCCGTAAAGCCTGACCGCAGAGCTGCGGTATCCGTCCTCGTCATTGGCATCATAAAGAGCCTTGGCCGCCCGCTGATCCTTCTCAAGCCGGTCCAAGCGCGCCTTGACGCCAGCATGATCCCACGGCGATCCATCGCCGACGATGCCGGTACCTTCCGGGCCGCGTGAAAGGTTTGCAAGCTTGGCGGGAATGCCTTGGCCGCGGGCGCTGTCATTCAGGTCGTTCACGAACACCAGGTCGTGGGTGAAGACGATGATTTGACGTTCCTTCGCCTCTTCCACCAGCCTTTGCGCGACCTTCTTGCGCCAGCGGTGGTCGAGCGATGTCACAGGGTCGTCGAAGATGAGTGCAGACTTGTGTGTGGCTGTCGCGAGCACGGTTAGGAAAGCCGCCAGTGCTACGCAGGTCTGCTCGCCTTCGCTCAGCACCAAATGCACCTTGGTCTTGGCATTTGCGAACAGACGGATTTGGTAGTTTGGCGAGCCGTATTGGCCGCCGGAACGCACCACCTCAACCCGCACCCTTTCCGCTGCAAGCCTGACGATCTCTTTCTGGAAGCGGTCACGCATCCGAGGAGTGATGATGTCATCAGCAAGGTCGTTCCCAAGTTTCGTGATAGCGGTTGTCGCCGTCTGCCCCAGGCACTTGGAAATACGTTCAAGCTTTGCCAGACGCTCGACCTCTTTCGTGGCGACCTCGTGAAGGGCGGTAGCTGCAGCTCGGTCTTCGAGTTCGTCGTGCTCGGCCTGCAGGATCCGGCGGCCCTCGACGTCGGCTGCCGCCTCCAACTGGCCAGCATAGGCACGGGTGTCACTTTCAAGTGCCAGCAGCTCTGTTTCCGGGATTACCGACATCGGCGACAGAGTCATAACACCGCTACTGTCGATGTCTCGCAAACACTGGCGTCTGCGCAGATCGGCGGTGGCCATAAAGCGCAGCACGCTGGCGGCCACATCAGCGTGTTGGATGGCAATCCGCCTCCGTATGTCCGCGATTAATCGGATATCCGGTTGATGCGTTCGGAACTCCTTGAGTCTCGTTGTGAAGACACGCTCGGCCTCGCCAGCCTGCTTTTCCGTATCATCGCGGATGAAACGCTCGAAGCCCCCCAGCCGCGCACCGGCCTCGACGCTCAGCGGCTGATGGCAAAGCACGCAGTGTTCACCTTCCGCCGTAGGGAACCGCCGTTCAATATGCTTTGAATAGTGCCGCGCCGCCTCCCACAACTCCCGCCATACATCCGCACCTACGCCGGGGAAGGTTGCATCCTTGAAGGCGTTTTTCGCAGCGATCGTCGCGGCAGACCGTTTGGTTCTGGCATCGTCTGCGACCGATTTGAGCGTGGTGAGGGCGTCGTCGGAATAGTATTCCTCAACCTTTTTGAGGTAGCGCAGAATCCTCGCGATACCATTGGCGAACTGGTGCTGCTCGGCTGCCGCCTCAACCGGATTTTTAGCGAGGTCTTCGGTCAGTTGCTGGAGGCGTGCCCGTTCCCCATCGGTCATGACTGCGAGGGTCAGCAGCGGCTCCAGCTTCGTATTGTGCTTGAGACCGGACATGATACGCCCGACCGCTGTGGTCGCTCGCCAAGTAGGCTTGTCGAACACGGGATCTCGGAGCGCCTTGAACTGGGTCTCTTCGGCCTGCAGCAGCGCCTTGATCTTCGTACAGACCGCCGCGAGGTCGAGCCCGAACGGCCGGAAAGCAACCTCTGTCTTGTCCTGAATGTGGACTGCGCCGCACTCACGGTCGAACACACTGACGGCGGAAAGCACCGGATCAGGGTTTGCGTTGTCCTTCCACGATAGCACAGGCTGCTGAACACCGTCCCGAGAGATTGTGAAGCTGGCAGTGGCGTTGCCGCCGATCGTCGAGGAAAATGCGTCGGGCATGATTTCACCGGCCTTGCGTGCCCTGCAGGCGCGCTTCAGCACCCGTCCATAGCCCGATTTGCCGGCTCCGTTTGGTCCGTAGACCACTGTCAGGCCCTGTTGTTCGAATGCAAGGGTCTGCTTCGGAGCCAATTGGTTCACGCCGACGATATCGCCAAGGGAGACCAAACCGATCGTCGCGCCGTTACCGGGATTCGCGGGTAGGTGCACCGCTTCCAGCGCCGCGGCGGTCAGTGAGATATCGGGTGCGCCATGCTCTTTCTTACAGAGGTCCAGAACTTCGTTGATGGCCGCAGCATCGAGTGTACCGCCCGTTACAATACGCCGCAGTGCATCTCTCTGCCACATCGGCCGCCCTTGCGACCAATCCAGTATCGTTTGAAGCACAGTTTTCGGCGGGGCAACTTGATACATGGTTAAACATTTACTTGAAAGTGTTCTGCACCAATAGAAGCAGCCTGCAACGTGTACTAGCGCACGAAACATACAAACGATGGGGTGTAAGAACTCGTAGTTGTCAACAAACGAAGACTCGACGCCGGCGGCGCGTTGATTTTCCACCCTCATGTTTCGCCCCCCGGGACACACCCCAACTGTGCCCCGGTTACCGTAATGCCGAATGCCGATTGATGTCTGCTATTGCCATCAATTGGCTCGAAGCCGACAGGCTGCATCCGGCCCCGTGAATCCTTGCGTCACGTGTTTTCCTGAAGGCCACGATGGCCGAAGGAGAACTCAGATGGGTATTGCACAATACGATCCTGCCGCATTGGGCCGACCGGCATGGAACGCCGGTCGAAAGGTGGGTGTCAAGAAGCCCCTGAAACAGCGCCAGATTTGGGCGATCCGCTTTTTCCTCGACCGGGAGGGACGCATGAGAGATCGCGCGCTGTTTGATCTCGCAATCGACAGTAAGCTCCGGGGCTGCGATCTCGTTAAGATCAAAATCGGGACCCTCGTCACAGGTCAAGAAGTTCGAACCCGCGCAATGGTCGTTCAGCAAAAGACCAGTCGTCCCGTACAGTTCGAGATCACAACCGAAGTGAGGGCAAGCCTGCTTGCTTGGCTTGAACGGAGAGGTGGAACAGTTGACGACTACGCCTTTCCCAGTCGTGTCGATCGTGCCGATCATCTTAGCACTCGTCAGTATGCCCGGTTGGTCGATGAGTGGGTGACTGCCATCGGGCTAAGACGCGAAGACTACGGCACGCACTCGCTTCGACGCACGAAGGCCGCTATGATCTACAAAGCGACGGGCAATCTTCGTGCAATCCAGATATTGCTCAGACATACCAAGATTGAGAACACGGTCAGGTACCTTGGTGTGGACATCGAGGATGCGCTGGAACTAGCAATGCGGCCCTGCACATAGCGGGGCCGCACCTCCCAGAGCGATGTTTCCGTGTTTCCAA
The DNA here is from genome assembly GCA_023399465.1 of Pseudomonadota bacterium. Lineage (GTDB taxonomy): Bacteria > Pseudomonadota > Alphaproteobacteria > Rhizobiales > Rhizobiaceae > Ferirhizobium. The sequence goes on along the minus strand of JAEWPB010000018.1, from coordinate 10,663 downwards.
ATTGAGCGGTCGGCTATGCGCCCTGGAGCGGACGCGGCATTTCAGTCCGGAGGACAAAGCTTGGTGCCAGGCCTCATTGAGGGTGATCCGGCCATTCTAATGCTGCCTGTCTGGCGTCAACGGAAGCTTATGGAGCCGAGAACTCACCGTCACGCCGCGCTGGCGAAAGTAGGCCTGCATAAGCTTCCTGCCAGAACGATTGTTTTGCATAAGCTTAGCGGGGTCGAACACGGCCTCTTTCAAACCCGCCCGCGCCAACGCTGCCTTGAGGGTCGCGATATGCAGATCGATATCGGCATTGTCCGCCTGGAGCGATTCATAAATACGGTTTGTTGCATCTGCTACGGTCGGTTCGCTCACTATTACGCTCCTGTTGTTATTTGGCTGGCGCTTACGACATTTGTCGGTCTGACCCTATTGTGAAGAAAAATGCCCCCGTCAATGGGTGACGATGGATTGCGATATTGCGTCCGCTTCTATCGGCGCGACGCCATGGCTGCTTTGCGCCCTCATTGCGGTCATGGAGGCCATATCGTGGCTATCTGAAAGCAGACATCGTCTTGTTAACGGCTTCACCTCTCCTGTGCGCCTGGCGCCGCCAATAGGTTCGAGAAGGCCAGGTGTTATGTCGTCAAGAGACTGTTTCTCTCGACATCGCCTTGCAGCAGCGCAATCGCCCCTTCAGTTTTCGCGGCCGGAGGCTTCTCCGGCCTGGCCTTCGGTGAAAAGGCCACTGTTATCATGTCCCGCCTCGAAATTGTTGAGGGGGCGGCCGAGTTGCAATTCACTGTAGTCGTTTAGGATATCGGAAATGCACATCTCAGCCCCCTTCCGTTGCCCGTGCCGGTCTAGCTTTTCTGGGGTTGCCATGTGTTTATCGCTTGGAAACCAAGAGATGACGACCAGCGTCGCCCACAAGCCGGAATTAAGCGGGGCTTAACATTTCCTCCGTAGCGTCCCGCCGGAACTACGGGGGGCAAGACGATGAAAGCCGCTAATACGACGGTAGAGCACACGAAGCGTCCGTCGCAGGCCAGGCTGCTCCGCCTGGTCATCGCCTTCACGATCTCGCTGATCACGATCTCCGCGGCTTCGCTGTTCTATGTCGGCTTCATTGCCTCCGATACCGCCAACAGGCAGGCTGTTCAAACGGAGCTGAGCCTGTTCGACAACGCACTCAAGGCGCGCCAGAACCTGATTGCACGCGACATTTTCGGCATGGCCCATTGGGATGAATCGGTGAAGGGCATCGTCACGCGGTTCAATCAGACCTGGATCCGGGACGATTTCGTTGATTCGCTCTGGTACGCCTATGGCCAGGAGCGTACCTTCCTCATAGACCCCAAAGGAAAAATGGTGATGTCGGCCCGTGAGGATCGCGTCGATTTTACCGTCCGCGACCTGCCGCCGGACAGCGATTTCGCGATCATCACCCGCAACGCCGTTGAAACCCACATGCGCTTCCGCATCCCGATCGGAAACGGGTTCAGCCAGAAAGCCGTCCGGACCAGCGATATCGGCGACATCTCGGTCTTCGGCATTGCGGAGGTCGACGGCAGCCCCGCGATCATCGCCGCCATGGCTGTAGTGCCCGATGACGAGGAACATCTTTTGCCGAAGGGCGACCCTTATGTTCTGATCTCTGCCAAGCAGATCAACCGTGATCTGCTGCGCGACTTCAACATACAGCTCGGGTTCCAGAATCTGGTCTTCAGCCCCGAACCGACCGGCAAGGTCCTGCTAACCTCCGCCTCCGGCAAGCTGCTCGGTAGCTTCGACTGGACCGCCGGCAATCCCGGCGCCCATATCTGGGATATCGTGGTGCCGGCCGGTATCGGACTGGCCTCGCTGCTCGCGCTCGCCGGCTTGTTCGTCCTGCGTCACATCAGCGGGCTCTCCCGACTGCTGGCCGAAAGCGAAACCCGCATTCGCGAACTTGCGCTGCACGATCCGCTGAGCGGCCTCCCCAACCGCCTACAGTTCGACGAGGCGCTGGCTGATGCTCTCGCCTCGGGCAAGCCATTTGCGGCGATCGCCTGCGATCTCGACCGGTTCAAGACAATCAACGATACCCATGGTCATCCGGCCGGCGACGAGGTGATCCAGGTGGTGGCGGAGCGGCTGCGGCGGGCGGTGGATGGACACGGGATCGTCGGCCGCGTCGGAGGCGATGAATTCACGCTGCTGATCACGGGCTTCTGCGACCGTGCCCGTCTGGAACTGCTCGCAAGCCAGATTCTATTGTCGGTCGGCATGCCGATCACGCTCAGTAGCGGCGCTGACGTTGATGTGGGAATCAGTCTCGGCGTGGCCGTTGCCCCCGATGCCGGTGAAACGGGCTCCCGCATCATGGCTGCCGCAGATCGGGCGCTCTATGCCTCGAAATCCAGCGGGCGTGGCACCACTCTTTTCGCAGCCGACCTCAAGGCAGGAGAAACTCCGGCTGTCGTCGATCGGCGCATGAGTTTGGCCTGAGAAGGGGGTGCCTTCTCGCGGAACAGAAGCGGAGTTAGAACCGAGCGACATCCGCAGAACCCGACAGGGAACGACATCATGGCTGGGCGATAGCCGGATGACGCTGGATCGTGTCGACCAGCCTGCCGATGTGGCGCCATGTTTCATCGATGGAGCGTTTTTGTGCATGCCTCATCCAGGGCTTGATCTTTGAAAGAGCCTGCTCGATCGGATTAAGGTCGGGCGAATAGGGTGGCAGGAACCACAGCCATGCACCGGCGGCCTTGATTGCCTGGTGAGGGCTGGAAGCGGCGATGGCGCGACCTTGGTGGTTTTCTTTGCTGATTATGGCGAGGCGGCCACCAGCGGAGGGAACAGTTAACCTGGTCGCCATAGCCGCGATCAGGGTGTTAAATTTCGCCCGCACTTCGGGCATTGCCGCGATAATGGCCGTTGCCCGGAAGCGGACATTCGTGCGGCTAAAAGCGGTGGCACCTTCGCGCCAAAAAGAGACATCCTCGAGGGGTGCATGACGGTCCGCTCCCGACCTCAGACACCTGTCGGCGGTATCGAGCTGCCTGCAGCCGTCGGTTTTCTGGTCGGCGATTTGTCAGAAGCGGTCTTCTCACGGCCGTGATCCGCACCCGCAGAGTACCACTACGATAATTGTCGACTACTTCGCGCCGTACAGGCATTTTAATCAAAACCCTTTCCAAGGAAAAATCACGATTCCAGGTTTCGGGGGTGTAGATCCCGTCCACACCACAGATTTGTTACAATCGCGAGCCGTATCCTGTTCAATGCGCGCGGCCAGTCCACGCTGAGCCACTCAGCGCATGCACCGCTTCGAGCAGACCCTGGGCTGCCCCCCAATCACCTGGGTCCTTGGACTGCCTCTACCGCCCGCAGAGGGTGTAGGACTCCGCCGAGCCTGGGGCAGCGCGAATGGCTTGGCTTCCAGAGGCGGCACTTCGGCGCGATCCAGCAGGATCTGTTCAAGCGGGGTCGCGCCAGCGGATGGTCGGAATCTACCGAGACACCTGGGACAAGTCCAATTTTCCGGAGCTCGCGGGTTGCCGCCCGGGCCTTCGGACCTAACTATCCCCGTGGTCGGCTCATTGATGTGCGGTGTTTATAGCCCTCCATGAAAATATGGACGCAAAACAGCATGTTAGAGGAGATTCGTGATGGCAAGTTTCGAAAAGCGCCTGGCCTGCGTAATCGGTGCCGATGGAAATATTGTGCGGGGCTACCAGATCGACAAGTGCGAGCTCAAAGGCGCCAATGAATACGTCATAACATGGAAAATCCCGCTGCAGGGCGAAGCCAAGACCAACTTTGCCGGCACGATCGGCAGCGCCATGGAAGAACCGGTAGAGCCGGGCTTCATCACCGTCGGGCTGATGAAGGACCCGAAACAGATGCAGGTCCACACGTTCGACGCCACCGGCAAGCCGGCCAAGCGGTCGTTCCATATCGCCTGCTTCCGCGATGAGTAGCGCCAAACTTTACAAGAGGAAGGATCATTGAGACGTGCATGCCGCTGTATTGCTGAGGCAATTGGCGGATCGGCAACGCACGGTCCCTCGGATGAAGTGACCGTGCGCGCGCGCCGAACGGTTCAATTGATGCCAAGTCTCGCCAAGTTTGCCTAGCCTCAGACCGCTGACAATCCCCGTCATTTTTGGCGGAGTGTTGTTCTTTGCGGTATTTTGCGATTTCCGGATCGGTTCTGAACGCGGCTTTAAAGCCGCCCCACCGTCACGCTGGCGCCGCAGGACCACTCTGTGTTTATCTGGTCCTACTTTTTCCCCAATTCGTAGTGTACGGTATATTAGATCTAGCGAAAATAGGCAAAGCTGAATCATGCTGACGACGCCATAATCTTGCAGCCGCTCAAGCCGATTGTCGCGACCGATGCAGAACCGCCGACCCTGACTCGAGACACGAAGGAGAAAGCGCGATGCCGTCACCGAAACAAACGCGGAAGATCTACGAAACCGGCTCCCATTTGATGCCGGCAATCCGTGAAGCTCAAGACTGGCCTTACGAGGTCCCCCATACCCTGTACGAGGCTTATATATGGCCCACACACGATGTCGGGGGGCAGCCCTACGCGCCTCAAATATTTGAGGAAAAAGAGGACGAGGAGTGGGAGAACAACGTCTACATCACCTGCGAGGTCCTCGGTTTCAGGGGCATGTGGAACGCCGAAGAAAGGCGCCGCCGCTATGCCAACGATATAGGCATGACTCTCTATTACGGCTTCCCCTACAACGCACGCTGGATCTGGGGCGCTGCGAAAATGCTCGTCGACAAGAACTACATTTCACTGCTCGAACTGCAGGGGAAGATTGCGGAGATCAGGGAAAGACTGGGAGTAAATTCCAACCGTCGCGGTCACGCTCCGTCAAACATCAACCACGGCGATACGACCAAGATTCACACCGCAACCGGCAAGTCAACATCCGGCAAATACATTGACTATGGGCCCAAGCCTCCTTGGGAACCCACTGGAGGCATCCAGCCTGCCCGCTTCAAGGTCGGCGACCGCGTTCGGGTGAAGGATTTGCCGGCGATCTTCTACACCCGTACCCAGATGTATGTCCGGAACATGACCGGGACGATCGCCGCCCTGACGTACCCGGACTTGGTTCCCGCCGACGAGGCCTGGGACAGATACGACGCCCCTCAGGAGCAGTATTACATAGTCCGGTTTAAGCAGAAGGATCTTTGGGCCGAATACCCGTTCGAGAACGATACCCTCCAGAGCGAATACCCGGACATGTGGCTCGAAGCCGCAGACTGACCGAACATTGGACCTAGCCATAGGAGCGGAAAATGGCAAATCCAGATAACCACGACGGCCACGACCATTCGGAAGACGGCGGCCACGAGCATCCAGCGGCGCCGATGGTCGATGAGATTTCCGACTTCGAAATCCTTGAACTAGCAGTTCGTGAGCTGGCGATCGAAAAAGGCCTGTTCACCGCCGAAGATCACCGAGCGTTCTCCGAATGGAACGACGCGAGATCGCCGGCCGCGGGCTCGCGAATGGTGGCAAAGGCCTGGACTGACCCGGCATACAAAGCCCGGGTGTTTGCCGATCCCCTTGCTGCCAGCAAGGAAGTCGGTGTCGACTGGAGCGAGCCGTCCGGCTTCGGGACTACCAGCGACTACATGCACCTGACCGTACTCGAAGATACGCCGACGCTGCATCATGTGATCGTGTGCACTCTGTGCTCATGCTATCCGCGGCCGTTGCTCGGGCACTCGCCGTATTGGTACCGTGCGCCCAACTACCGTCGCAGGATTGTCCGCTGGCCGCGCGAGGTGCTGGCGGAGTTCGGATTGATCCTCCCGCCCGAGGTCGAGCTGCGGGTGGAGGACTCCAACGCGAAGAGCCGCTTCATGGTCCTTCCGGTGAGACCCGAGGGCACTGACGGCTGGACGGAGGAGCAACTCGCCGAAATCGTCACCCGCGACACCATGATCGGCATTGCCATGCCGAAGCCCGGCAGGACATCGGACGGTCCTCGCCCGATCCACAAGGCCAGCCGGCCGGTCCACAGCGGTGGCAGGCCGAGGGAGGCCGCACCATGAGCGGGGAAAGTGGCGGCATACACGGACAGGCTCAAGGCAAGTACGTCGACCTTCGTCGCATCGAGTTGCTCGAATCCATACGCAACGAGGATCAAACCTGGGTCAAGCTTGCGCCGCGATGGGGCGTGAGCAATCCAGAACCGCCTTGGAAAGTATGCCTTGATGCAACCTGCGACGCTCTGTCAGCGGGCGGGATTCTCGATTCACTGGTTCGGCGCCATGCCGAGGATGAGCTTGAGACAGTGTATAGCGAGGTTCCGAATCCGGAACGTCAGCTTCTGACACTCGCTCACATCATGCTCAGCCGCGGGCTCGTGACCGAGGAGGAACTCGCCCGTCAAATAAGTACCGTGCGGGCCCGGCTTGAAGCTGTTTAGGAACAATAGAGGGAAGACTTCAGGGCAAACCATCGTTCTCACGCATGCAATCGGGGTTGACCACTCCGCTTTCGTCGCCGCCGCCGGCATTACAGAGACCTGCCGGCATGTAAACTGCCACAAAGTCCTCGGGTGAAGGACAAAGGACAAGTAAAGGATAAGTCATGAACACTCATCAGACTTCGCTGCCAGTCCAGTCCTCGGCCACATCTTCTCGGTTCATCCAGATTTTCTCCGCCGCCTTCCTTGGCCTTTTCGTCATTGGGGGCGCCGGCCTCTCGCATATCGAAGCCATCCATAACGCCGCGCATGATGTGCGCCACTCGATCGGCTTCCCCTGCCACTGAGGATTTGCGCGATGGCAATATTCCGTAATATCGTCTTCACCGCCGCGCTCGCTGGACTTGTGGCGGGCCTCGTGATGACCGCCATGCAATATGCCGGCACGGTACCCTTGATCTTGAAGGCGGAAACGTTCGAGGGGGCCGCGCCGGCTCATGATCACGCTTCTCATGATAATGGCACCGCGCCGGATGCGGCGGCTGCGCCCCGCTCTCACGATCACGACGAAGGGGGCTGGGCTCCAAAGGATGGCCTCGAGCGCTCGGCCTATACGGCTCTCGCTAATATTGTGACCGCTATTGGATTCGCGCTGCTGCTCGTAGCCGCATCGGAATTGAAGGGTGGCATGACCGGCTGGCGCCAGGGCGTTTTCTGGGGCTTGGCAGGTTTCATCGTGTTCACGCTTGCACCGGGCCTTGGCCTTCCGCCCGAGCTACCGGCTATGCCTGCTGCGGATTTGGGCCAGCGCCAGATCTGGTGGGGCGCGACGGCTTTAGTCACCGCCATCGGCCTTGCTTTACTTGTCTTTAAACAGTCCTTGCCACTTGCTATTCTGGCGGTGGCACTCCTCGTTGCCCCGCACCTTGTGGGCGCGCCTCAGCCTGAAAGCTTCGAGTCTCCGGTTCCCCACTCATTGGCACATGCTTTCATCGTCATGGCCTCCGTGACCAGCTTCGTTTTCTGGGTCGTTCTCGGCGGCGTTGCTGGGTTCGCGCGCTCGCGCGTGCAAGGGCGCGCGCAAGGGGTTGTATAAAGACAGGCGTATTTGCGCCTACATTGGCGGGGCCATCATCGCTGCTGGCTATGGACAGCGTATACAGATCTCGATGAACGGCCTCAGACATCACCACGATCAGTACGCCCTTGTGCACGAGCAGAGGAAGACCAGCACATGGATGACCTACTGCTACGCATCATCATTTTCGCAGTGGTTGGTCTGGTATCCGGCTTCTTCGCGGGCCTGTTCGGCATCGGCGGAGGAACCATCCGCATGCCGATCTTCATCTATCTGTTCCCTTGGCTTGGCGTCGCCCATCCGGTGATGATGCATGTAGCAGGCGCAACCTCATTGGCACTCGTCATACCGAGCGCGATCGCTTCGAGCTGGAAGCACTACATGCTCGGCGATCTCGATATGGGGGTATTCACGACCTGGGCCATCGGCCTTGTTATCGGCGTTGTCATCGGATTGATCCTCCTGCCATTCAGCTCGACCGAAATGCTGCAAGCCCTGCTCTCGATCTACATCATTCTGGTAGGTCTCTACATCGCGTTCGCGCATGGGCGCTTTTCCTTCGGTCAGGAGCCGCCGAAGGGTGCAAAGATGGTTGGTATCTCCTCGGTTGTCGGCTTAATCGCTGCGCTGACCGGCACCAGCGGCGGCACGCTGACAACACCTATCCTCTCGTCCTTCAACATGCGTCTGGAACGTGCGATGGCAATTTCGGCCGCGACCGGTCTGGTCACTGGCACGGGGGGCGCGATCGGATCTATCATCGGCGGCTGGAACGCCAAGGATCTGCCGTCTTACTCGCTCGGCTATGTCGACATTGTCATCTTCCTGGTGATGATGCCCACAGTCATGATCGCCGCGCCGATCGGCGTGAGTGCCAGCCATAAGATGAACGAGCAGGCATTACAGCTCACCTACGCGATTCTGCTCATTATCATTGGCATTAATCTTTTGTGGCGTTTGTACGCATGATCCGTCGGCCAAACGGATCTCGGCCAGATCGATCCAATGGACATTGGGCGAGCGGGCAGAGTGGAAGAGGAAGGTTGTCCCTCCAAGCCACCACGTGTCCAGCCGCAGCGAAGCGATGATCTTCCTCATCGATGCACCCCGTCCGCTGCGCGGGGTCGAGCAAATTTTCGACCGGACAGTCGGCATAAGCAGAAAGGCTCAAGCACTGGCGATACGTTGAGTTGCTGACGGGTGATGTCCGCCGTAGGCGGTGGACAACCGAGCAGAAGCTGGCAATTGAGCAGAGTTTTGAGCCTGGTTGCCGAACGTCAAAGAGAGGGAATGTTGGCTCACACCCAGCCGCGGCGATACTTCGGCAGCAGGATAACCCCGTTCCGTGATCTGACGCACCGCGTCGCGCTTAAAATCTTCGCTGAAATTCGATTTGCTCATGATGCTCTTCTTGCCTCAAAATTAGGAAAGAAGGCGTCTACAAATCTCGCGGCTATTCAGGTGGTCAGCGGATCAGGTCCAAATCTATTCAGCGAGCTGAATGGCTCTATGCCCCGAACTGGTTTTCCTGATCCAGATCTGTTCGATCATTTTGCCCATATGGGTCGTCGACGTTCTCACACCTCCGTCACCGGCTCTAAACCGCCTTGCGCCACATCTCTGTCATGCAGCAGCAGTCTGTGCCGGATTCTCATAATCCTTACCCTTGATCAACATGGCCCAAATCGCTCGAGCCATTTTGTTTGCAAGCGCGATGGCCACAAGCATTCTTGGTTTCCTGGCCAACATTCCAGATAGCCAGGACCTCCCCGGGATCGTCTTCCGCCCGAGCCAGTTCAAACGCGACATCGCTCCCATGATCAGGAGCCGCCGGATGTCGGCTTGTCCCGCCTTTGATATTCGCCCAAGCCGCTCTTTCCCTCCCGACGAATGCTGCCGCGGCACCAGGCCCAACCAGGCCGCGAAGTCTCGCCCACGCCGAAAGCTTTCCATGGGCGGAGCAAAAGCTTCAACGGCCAACGCGCTCATCGGTCCAACGCCCGGCATCGTTTGCAAACGGCGCGCTGTGTCAGTCATCGATGCCAGAGCGCAGATCTGTTTTGTCTTCCCGTCGATCCGTTGCGTCTTCTCGGCGATCTGCAGCAGAAGATCGCGGCATTCGTCGCGAACCAGTTCTGGCAGATCGCTGTTCTCAGCCTCAACCATTTCCTCAATCCGCTTCAGGTGTCCAATGCCCGCAGGAATTGGATGCCCAAACTCGTAGAGGGCTGATCGCAATGCGTTCACAAGCTCGGTACGCTGACGTACAAGCCGTTCTCTTCCGCGAAAAAGAAGCGCCTGTGCCTGCTGCTCCTCCAGTTTCGGCGTGATGAAACGCATCTCAGGTCGCTGCGCGGCGATGACAATCGCTTCGGCATCCGCCGCATCGTTCTTCTGGCGCTTCACGAATGGGCGCACGTACTGTGGTGCGATCAGTCTTACTTGATGGCCCAGCTTGGTCATCTCACGCGCCCAGTAATGAGCACTACCGCAAGCCTCCATCACGACGATCGAAGGACCCTGCTCGGCCATAAATCTACGAAAATGCTGCCGGGAGAGTTTCCGCCGGAACTGGACCTCTCCGCAAAGCAAAGCTCCATGCACCTGGAAAACGCTCTTCGCTAGATCGACCCCAATCATCGTGTTGTATGTCATGCCGCCATCCTCCACCCATTGGATTTAACCCGATCATCATCCAGCAGGACGCGTCAGGTGGGTAGAGCGGCAACCACTCCATCTATTCATAACTTTGTTCGGGAATTGGTTCAGAAGGTGCTCATCGTGCCGTCTGCTGACGGCAAGGCTGCGGAACTGACGATTGTCGGCCGGCTGGCGTCGATCCTGGCATCCATGCAGGCGTTTCAGGATTACAGCGCCGGTCTACGCCAGCGTCACCATGATGAATACACTCGCCGCGCAAAATCGGGCGAGTTCACTAACCTTCAGGAAAGACTGGATTTTCAAGCGCACTTCCAGGCCGTACTCGCTGAGGCGAAGGCTGAGTGGAAGATGTTACAAGTCTCAGTGGTTGCGGGGGCAGGATTTGAACCTGCGGCCTTCAGGTTATGAGCCTGACGAGCTACCGGGCTGCTCCACCCCGCGTTATGGCTTGCCCGGGCTTGGCCCGGCGTGGACCTTTGGTCCGATGTTT